>NZ_CP046524.1:1607500-1944085 GCF_021497945.1 Streptococcus oralis
GCTAAAGCGTTCTTCCAAGAAAAAGTTTGAAATACTGATCGCTAGTGCAAAGAAAATAGTATATTTTAACGTCTGGACAAGTTCAATTAGATAACCTCTTTTAAAAAAATCTCGTCCATAATCACTAATATAAAACACGAAGTAATGAAGGAGATAAAGTATAATTACTGTTATTGAAGCAATCTCCGTTTCTCTTACAAAACTAAGTAAGTAAGCCAATAAAATGACAAGAATACTCTGAACCACCGCCAGAGACAATTTGAATCCTTTTCCTTTCATCGTAATCTCCCTAACTTATTTCATATTTCTTATTTTTTGCCGTAGTTACCGTAGGCCCCATAAGAACCATATTTTTCAACAGAGGTATTCAATTTATTGAGCACAATTCCTAAGAATGGTTTGCTTGTTTGTTCGAGCTGCCCTTTTGCCTTTTGAACATCACGTCGATTTGTTTCACCTACTGCAGTTACCAAAATAGAAGCGTCACATTTTTGAGTGATGATAGCTGCATCGATGACAACTCCAATTGGTGCTGTATCCACGATGATGTAATCAAAGTACTTACGCAAGGTATCAAGCATGGTTGCAAAATTTTCACTTTGCAGCAAAGCTGTTGGGTTTGGTGATACAGAACCCGCTTGAATAACAAACAAGTTTTCAACATTGGTATCACATAGCCCTTGTGATAGATCTGTCGTTCCAGATAAGAACTCTGTTAGTCCTGTAATCTTCTCGCGTGATTTAAAAACCCCTGACATGACAGAATTACGAATATCAGCATCGATTAAAAGCGTCTTATAGCCTGCACGCGCAAAGGCCCAAGCAATATTTGTAGAAGTGGTTGACTTTCCTTCACCCGGTTTCACAGACGTGATCGAAATAACTTTCAAGTTATTCCCACTCAACTGTATATTGGTGCGGAGTGCATTGTAATACTCTTCAGCTTTTCTTGCCTGATCCAATTTTTTATGTGCGATTTCTAACGTTGGCATTTTTCTCTCCTATTTTAATTTATCCAAATTTGGAACAACTCCTAATAATGCAATTTGCATAACATCCTCAACGTCTTCTGGTCGTTTAACGCGTGTGTCTAGGAGTTCAATAAGGAGAACTGTGACAATCATCACAACCGCTCCAGCGAGAAATCCAATCATGGTATTACGACGGATGTTTGGTGAAGATGGTGAGGTTGCTGGGCGAGCCTCTTCGAGTGTCGTCACATCTGAAACCCGTGTAACACTAATAATCTTTTGAGCTGCAACCTCTCTCAATGAGTTGGCGATACGACTTGCTTCTTCAGGCGCACTATCTGTAACAGAGATAGATACGATACGTGTATCAGCCGGTACGGTCACCTTGATTTTACTAGCTAAACCTTTTGAAGGAAGATCCAGTTTCAAATCCGTTGCGACCTTCTCCAAAACGTCTTGCGAAAGAATAATTTCGCGATAGTCTTTAACCAAGTAAGATCCTGCTTGCAAGTCTTGGTTTGTCAGTCCCGACTTATCTCCCTGATTACGATTAACTACATAGATACGTGTCGTACTGGTATATTCAGGTTTTACGATAAAGCTACTGTAGGCAAAGGCTACTACCCCAGTTACGATTGCTACCAGTGCAATTAGAAATTTCCGTTTCCAAAGAATTTTAAGCAATTGAAATACATCAATTTCCATCATGTTTTGTTCTTTCATTGTTTCTCCTAAATCAATTGATCCATTATTATTTTTCGTGGGTTCTCTTTAAAGAGTTCCTTGGCCTTATCTTCGCCATACTTTTTAGCAATGATATCATAGGCTTCTTCCATATGAGGTGGTCTACGATCCAAATTATGCATATCGCTAGCAATGACATGAACTAGATCACGTTCCAAGAAATACTGAGCTCTCTTTTTCATGAATTTGTAGGTTTCTCCAAAGAGTTTTGGTTTCAAGACATGAGAACTATTGACCTGGGTATAGCACCCCATATCAATCAGTTCCCGAACTCGCTTTTCATTATTTTCTAGAGCATCATAACGCTCAATATGGGCAATAACTGGTGTAATCCCTAACATGAGAATATTGCTCAGTCCTTTATGTATATCTCGATAGGGTGTATTCATACTAAACTCAATCAAAGCATAGTGACTATCATTGAGGGTTGGAATCAATTTCTTTTCCAATTTTTCGACAACATCTGGCGTATAGTATATTTCTGCACCATAAGCGATGACAAGATCATCTGCCACCTCCTTGGCCATTTCGCGAACTTTCAAAAAGTTAGTTGCTATTTTCTCTTCTGGTGTCTCAAACATCCCTTTCCGACGATGAGACGTTGAAACAATGGTCCTGACCCCTTGACTATAGGCTTCTCTTAAAAGGTTTTTACTCTCCTCTATCGACTTTGGACCATCATCCACATCAAAAACAATGTGTGAATGGATGTCTATCATGCTACTTCCCCTCCATCACATCTTTGATAGCTGCCTTGGCTGCAGCCAAGCTACTTTCATCAATTTCCATCATATAGAGGTTGCTATCTGGCATAGCGTAGGATGGAAGATCCGTTCTACCAGTTCCTTTTAAGTCTTGGGAATTGACCTTATACTGACCACCACTATCCAACTGTGTATTAACCAAGTCCATCATGGTTTCCAAAGGCATATTGGTTTGAAGAGAATCTTGCAATCCTTGAATAATGTTGTCATATTTTTTTAAAGCCTCTGTCGAGGTTAGCTTCTGAATGATGGCAACAATGACTTTTTGCTGGTTCCGACCGCGGTCGCGGTCTCCATCCGCTAGAGAGTAGCGTTCGCGGACAAAACCAAGGGCTTTTTCAGAGTCTAGATGGACATTCCCGACAGGAAAATGGTACTGCCCATGCAAAGAAGTGAAATCTTGGTCATTATAAACATCCACACCACCTAGAAGATCAATCAATTTCAAGAAAGAGGTGAAATTCAAACGAACATAGTAGTTAATATCAACTCCATATAGGTTTTCCAAGGTATGAATTGATGAGTCCACTCCATAAATCCCCGCGTGAGTCAATTTATCCTTTTGATTATTTCCTCCGTCCGCAATCGGAACATAAGAATCTCGAGGTGTTGTGGTGAGAAGAATTTTCTTAGTATCTCGATTTACAGTCATCAAGATGTTGACGTCTGAACGCGAAACTGAACTGATAGGACCGTAGGTATCAATACCACTGATATAAATATTAAAGGATTGATTCTTAGATACCTTTGGTGCCGCAACATCCTTGGTTAGTTTTTTCGTATAGATTTTCTTAATCTTCGAAGCATAATCTGGATACTCCGCTTCAATGATGTTTTCAAAGACACTGTTCAAGACAATCGCTTTCGCATCACCTGAAATCAAGCTCTTATAGGCTGCTAAGTAAGATGCACTTTGTTCAACCGCCAAGTCTTTGCTCTGAGTCGTCTTAATATCCGCTATCAATTTTTGGATATTGTCATTATCCGTTTCAGTCGGACCTGTTACACTTTCCAACTGGGTAACGTTGTTGATTTCACTATCTTTTAAAACCACAACACTCATCGAATATTCTGAGTAGTTTGATGTCGCATTGATGTGATTAGTCAAGCCCACAAATTGGTGCAAAGCAAATAGCGAAACCGAACTAGTCAACACCGCAAGTACCAACAAGAAAATCGTGAACTTTTCGGCTTTCTTATATACTATCAAAAGTAGAGCTACGATAGCAGATAGTAAAACTAGAACAGTAGCTAAGATATTGAGATGCCTAAAGGCTAGGATATTATGTCTAAAAATTAAGAACAACAAAGAGCCACTCAATAATAAATAAATGGCTAATAAAGCTATATTAATACTTCGTTTCACATTTCCTGAACGATTTCTCTTTGAACGTCTACTCATGGTAATCCCCTATACACGTTAATAATTATAATTATTATATCACAATCATGAAAGAAATTCCATCCATTCCTGCTATTATCAGCGTTTTCATTCATTTTTTCTTATCTATATTTTGAATTTATGACTTCCATTAACGGAATCCTTGATAAAACAAAAACAAGGCCCCTTATTATGGGGCCCCATTTCTGTTTTTATTTGATATGATTTTCAAACTCTTTTTGGCTCTTTTCAATAGCCTTTTTACTTTCTGCTTCCCACTTAGCCTTGGCTTCGTCAAATTGTTTCTTGGTAACAGGGTCTTTTTGCAGTCTCATGTACTTATAATTATTTCCGTCACCCTTGATACCCACTAGGGAGTAGGCACGTGTAAACGGAGTTACTTTGGTTACAGAGGCTGTACCACCATTTGACATAGCAGACATGACTAGAGAATTGTCAATCATCCAAGCTTGGGCTTCAGCGTATTTTTCATAACGCTTAGCGACATCTTTGTTCTCGGCATCTGCTTCTTTCAGGAGTTGTGTATAGGTATCGAGCCCCAAACTCTTGATGAGCTCTTGGTCTTCCTTGGCATCAAGGCCAAAAATCTTGAGATAGAAGCCGGTTTCAGCATTGAAGGGATCTAGATAAGTTGATGGATCCTGGTAATCACCAACCCAACCATCAAAGTTTAGATCGTAGTCACGAGCTGCTGGATTTGGCGCTAGGAAGGCAACATTTCCAAAGTCATCTGTAGAAAGCTGTTGAACATCAATGACGATATTGTCAGAACCTAGTACTGTTTCAAGGGTTTGTTTAACCGAGTTCATACCAGAAACCGCATTTTTATTTGTCTGATCAACAGGGACATCCAAATGGATTGGGAAAGTCACGTCTTGAGCTTCCAATTCCTTTTTAGCTTCCGCAAATTTTGCTTGGGCCTTTTCCTTGTTAAAGTAAGCATCTTGAGCGTCTGCCAAATTGATACCTGACCACTCAGTTCCGTAGTTCACAAGCTTAGAAGCTGTTACTTCTCCAAAGGTCTTATCTCCCACCTGAACAAATGTTGGGGGAACCAGAGTATTACGAAGGGTTTTGCTCGCTGCTTCTTCACCGTTAGATTGAGCAGAGTAGGCTGTTCGATCAATACCAAAGTTGATAGCCTGACGGAAATTTTTATTTAAGATAGCTGTTTGAGCTGATTTCTTTTGTTCGTCCGTTGTTTTAGCGGTATGATTATAGGTTTTGCGGTTGACGTTAAAGTTAAAGTACCAAGATGTCTTGTCTTGTAAGCTATAGACAATATTGTCTTGGTATTTTTCTTTTGTCTTGGCATAGTTCGAACTATTTGGATAGACTCCTGCAATCGAGTAAGCACCACTTTCAAAGTTTCGAATCGTCATCTCCTGATCTGACCCATCAAAGTAGGCTAACTTAACTTTTTCAATAGTTACTTTATCATGGTCATAATAGTGTGGATTCTTCACATACTCGATTGAAGATTTTGATGTGAAATCTTTTAACAGATACGGGCCATTATAAAGGATACTGTCTGGTGTCAAGGTACCAAAGTCTTTATCCTTTGATTTCAAAAACTCTTCGTTGACTGGGAAAAGAATACTATTGGTTGTCTTTGAATTCCAATACGGTTCTGGTCGAGTCAAAGTGTACTCGACTGTGTAGTCATCCAAGGCTTTGACCCCAACAGTTGAAAAGTCATTAGTCACACCCGTCACATAGTCATTCAATCCCTTGATTGAATTTTGGATCAGATCCATAGCTTGCCCCTTGTTGTCCGCAGCATACTTGATCCCAGTGACAAAATCCTGAGCTTTGACTGAAGCATATTCCTCACCATCAGCCGTATACCACTTGGCATCTTTTCTAAGCTTGTAGGTATAGGTCAAACCATCTGATGAAACAGACCAGTCTTCCGCTAGAGCTGGCACGAGGTTCCCATAGCTATCATTTTCTAGCAGACCATCTACGAGATTGGTAATAACGGCAGTGTTATCTGCATAATAATCTAGAAGATAGTTGAAAGTTGTTGGATTCGCACTAAATGTTGATGAATAAGTGCTAGTATTTGTGTTGAACTGTCCACATGCCGAAAGCAAAATCCCTGTCGCTAAGACAAGACCTGTCCCGATTAGTCTTTTTTTCATTTTCATCATCTACTCCTCAATTACTCCTCAATGTTACGTTTTATAACATAACCGTATTTTATCAAATTTATTCAAAAATGTAAAGTTACTGCTTTTAT
The DNA here is from genome assembly GCF_021497945.1 of Streptococcus oralis. Taxonomy (NCBI): domain Bacteria; kingdom Bacillati; phylum Bacillota; class Bacilli; order Lactobacillales; family Streptococcaceae; genus Streptococcus; species Streptococcus oralis. The sequence continues at coordinate 1,613,624 of NZ_CP046524.1, forward strand.
TACAACTGGTGTCTCAAAACAAAAAGGAAGTACAGTTTTTCTGCAACTTCCTTTTCTGTTTATAAATTACTTGACGTGTTTTTCAAGTTCTTTTTGGTATTTGGCATTTGTTTCGATTTTTTCTTGTTGCCATTTCTTGAAGGCTTCTTCGTATTCTTTTGCAGTCACGACGTCATTTTGCAATTCCAAACCTTTGAACACAAATGGGTCTCCCTTGATTCCGACTTGAGAGTATGCTTTTGTGAATGGTACAGTTCGGCTAACAGTTGGAGAACCACCTGAAGAAGCAACTGGAATCAAGAGCGAGCTATCAGACACCCAAGCTTGAGCTTTAGCGTATTTTTCGTAACGCTTATTGAGGTCGCTGGTTTCAGCTGCAGCATCATCCAAGAGTTTCTTGTATTCGTCCAGTCCAACTTGAGCCATCACTTCTGGATCTTTTCCGCGAGTGATTCCCAAGTGTTTAAGAGCAGAACCCTTCTTAGCATCAAGAATATTTAGGTAGGTAGCTGGGTCTTGATAGTCGGGTCCCCAACCAGTTCCATTCAAGTCGTAGTCTTTTTGTGCTGGAACCTTAGCTTGAGACGTAATGCTCATTTTTTCATTATCTGTCATTTGAAGGACATCGACAATGACATTCTCTGTACCAAGTGTTGACTCGATAGACTGCTTGAGTGAGTTGGTTTGTTGAACGGCAATGACATCCGTTTGTTCAACTGGAACATCCAAACGAATTGGGAAGGTGACACCCTTGGCCTGCAATTCTGCTTTAGCTTTCGCAAAAGCTGCCTTGGCTTTTTCAGGACTGTAAATCGTATCCTTGCCATCTGTAAGGGCTACATCTTTCCACTGGTCTCCATATGAAACAAGCTCTGCCTGCGCCAACTCTCCAAAAGTTTTTTCTCCTACTTGAACGTAGTCATGAGGTACTAGGCTATTACGGATAATCTTGTCCGCACCTTCTTCACCATTCAACTGAGCAGTGTAAGAGTGACGGTCAAGGGCAAAGTTCAGTGCCTGACGGAAGTTCTTGTTGAGAAGAGCTTCTTTTGTTGATGTTTTTTGAGCCTCGTCTGTTTTAGCTGTTTTATTGTAAGACTGGCGGTTTACGTTAACAGTGAGGTAGTAGCTTGTCGCTTCTTGTGGACTGTAGACAATCTTATCGCCGTACTCTTTTTTAGTTGATTCAAAGTTTGAGCTTGTTGGGAACAGACGAGCTGTTGTATAGGCACCTTGTGTAAAGCTACGAATCAAGGATTCTTGGTCGGAACCATCATAGAAGGTTAGTTTGATGTTGTCAATCTTAACATTGTCCTTGTCCCAGTAGTTTGGATTCTTTTCATATTCGATGACTGATTTTGAAGTCAAGGATTTCAAAAGGTAAGGACCGTTATAAAGGATGCTTGATGGTGTTGGCGCACCGTAGTCGCTCCCTTTAGAATTCAAGAATTCTTCATTAACTGGAAGCATGGTAGCAGTTGTGACTTTAGAGTTCCAGAAGCTTTCTGGTTTGTTAAGCGTGTATTCAACCGTGTAATCATCAACAGCCTTGACTCCTACAGTAGAAAAGTCATTGCTTTCTCCACTGATGTAGGCAGCCAAACCTTTGATAGAGTCTTGAAGGAGGGATAAGCCGTCTGATTTACCGTCAGCTGCGTGTTTCAGACCTGTAACAAAGTCTTGAGCCTTGACTTCAGCGTATTCTTCTCCCTCAGAAGTATACCATTTCACACCCTTACGAAGTTTGTAGGTATAGGTCAATCCATCTTTAGAAACGGACCAGTCTTCTGCAAGCGACGGAATCAAGTTCCCGTATTTATCATTTTCCAAGAGGCCATCGACAACGTTGGCTATAACGTCAGAAGTTGAGCTCTTGCTCGTCACGCTGTAGTCCAAAGATGATGGATCTATTGCATAGACATAAGAAAATGTCTTGGGAGCATCAGCCTTTTTTTCGCTTTGCCCACAAGCGGTTAACAGAAGGGCCGCACTCAAAACAGCACCTGCTCCTAAGAGCCACTTTTTCGATCTCATAAGTAATCTCCTTAAAGATAGTATTTTCACCATTATACCCTATTTTTTTATAAAAGCAAGGACTTTCGGATGATTTTTTAGAAAATTCTAACAAATATTTTTTAAAGATTTTTCTATACAATTTTTAGTAAAAAACCTCAAGCTTTTGAAGCTTGAGGTTCTCTCATTTTAGTCAGTCATTTCCAAACAGAAAGCATCCCATGGAGCCAAGACCTGTTTCTCAAGCGCTTCTTTAGCAGTAGTGTTTTCAATCAAGATTGACTTAACTCTTCCTCCTACCGAAAAATCTTGTTTTTCATTGGACAAGTTAGCCACAACTAAGAAACGTCGGTCGCCATCTTTACGAATATAGGCAAAGACCTTATCAGCCGTATCAAGCAATTCAAAATCAGCTCGAATCAGCCAGCTGTTCTCCTTACGGATTTGAACGAGTTTTTGATAAGTATAGAAAATAGATTCTGGATTTGCCAATGCTTCCTGAACGTTGATTTCTTCATAGTTTGGATTAACTGCCAACCAAGGTTGACCTGTTGAGAAACCAGCATTTTTACTCTCATCCCATTGCATCGGGGTACGGGCATTATCACGTCCGATGACACGGATACTGTCCATAATTTCCTCTAGCGGAACACTTTTTTTAAGAGCCTCACGCGCATAGTTGAGGGATTCAATATCTTCTACTTGATCCAGTGTTTCAAATGGATAGTTGGTCATCCCAATCTCCTCACCCTGGTAGATATAGGGAGTTCCTCTCATGAGATGAAGCAAAATCGCAAAGGCTTTAGCAGATTTTTCACGGTATTCGTGGTCATTTCCCCAGATAGAGACGATACGAGGGAGGTCATGGTTATTCCAGAAGAGGGAATTCCAGCCGTCTTCAACTCCTAACTCTGTCTGCCATTTGTTAAAAATCTCTTTTAACTTCCCTACATTTAACTCTTTTTGGTAGTGCCACTTAGGTTGCCCTTCCTGATACTGAAGACAGATGTGTTCAAACTGGAAGACCATAGACAACTCTTGTCCTTTTGGATCCGAGTAGAGCTTAGCAATCTCTGGCGTTGCTCCCCAGGTCTCTCCTACTGTCAATAGATCTTTATCTCCAAAGGTCGCCTGATTCATTTCCTTGAGATAGGGATGGAGCATGGGACCATTATTGACTACCTTCTCATCAGGAATTTTCCCAATCATGTCAATGACATCCATACGGAAACCACCAATACCTTTATCAATCCAGAAGTTCATCATCTCATAAATTTTCTGGCGAAGTTTTTCATTCTCCCAGTTGAGATCAGGCTGTTTCTTGCTGAAAAAGTGAAGATAGTATTGACCTGATTTTTCATCGTATTCCCAAGCAGACCCACTAAAGATAGACTCCAAATCATTAGGCTCATCTCGCCAGATATAGTAGTCACGCTCAGGGCTATCAGGATTTTCACAAGCCTCGACAAACCATGCGTGTTCATCTGAGGTATGATTGACCACCAAGTCCATGATAATTCGGATATCACGCTTCTTAGCTTCTGTGATGAGTTGGTCCATATCCTCCATAGTCCCGAAAATAGCTGCAATTGTTTGATAATCAGCAATATCATAGCCATTATCATCCATAGGACTGTCATAAACGGGAGAAAGCCAAATCGCTGTGATTCCTAACTTAGCTAGATAGTCCAACTTACTAGTAATTCCTGGCAAATCACCAATTCCATCTCCATTGCTATCCATAAAACTCTTTGGATAGACTTGATAGACTACGGCATTGTGCCACCATTTTTCTTGCATCTTCTTACCTCATTATTTTAATAATCTATAGTCTATGATAGCGCTTTTTTTAACTTAGTGCAAGCGTTTGCCTAATCTTTTTGATTTCTTTTTTGACTCCGTAGTTTCCTATCTTCCAATTTTTTATTATAATAGAGGTCAGAGGTAAAAAAATGAAAAAACAAGCTTTTAGTTCTGAACAATATTTGAATCTACAACGCGACCATATCTTGGAGCGCATTAACCAATTTGACGGCAAGCTTTACCTAGAGTTTGGTGGCAAAATGTTAGAAGATTTCCACGCTGCTCGTGTCCTTCCTGGTTATGAGCCTGACAACAAAATCAAGCTCTTGCAAGAATTGAAAGAGCAGGTTGAGGTTGTGATTGCTATTAACGCTAGCAATATCGAGCATTCTAAAGCACGTGGCGACCTAGGCATTTCTTATGACCAAGAAGTTCTTCGCTTGATTGACAAATTCAATGAGCTGGGAATTTTTGTTGGTTCGGTTGTCATCACACAATACGCTGGCCAACCTGCTGCAGATGCCTTCCGCAACCAGTTAGATAAAAACGGGATTGATTCCTATCTTCATTATCCAATCAAAGGATACCCGACGGATATGGACCACATCATTTCTCCAGAAGGTATGGGGAAAAACGACTACATCAAAACCAGTCGCAACTTGATTGTCGTAACGGCTCCTGGACCTGGTTCTGGAAAATTGGCTACTTGTATGTCCAATATGTACCATGACCAACTCAATGGCATCAAGTCTGGTTACGCTAAGTTTGAAACCTTCCCAGTTTGGAACCTGCCCCTTCATCACCCTGTCAACTTGGCCTATGAGGCTGCCACAGCAGACCTTGATGATGTCAACATGATAGATCCTTTCCATCTCCAAACCTATGGAGAAACCACTGTCAACTACAACCGTGATATCGAAATTTTCCCAGTGCTCAAACGTATGTTGGAACGCATTCTCGGTGAATCTCCATACGCTTCACCAACAGACATGGGTGTCAACATGGTTGGCTTCGCTATTACAGATAATGGGGCTGCTATCGAAGCTTCTAAACAAGAAATCATCCGTCGCTACTATCAAACTGTTCTTGATTTTAAAGCTGAAAAAGTCGGAGAAACTGCTGTCAAGAAGATTGAACTTCTCATGAACGACCTCGGCATCACACCTGCAGACCGTAAGGTTGCTGTCGCTGCACGCCAAAAAGCAGAAGAAACTGGTGGCCCTGCCCTAGCCCTTGAATTGCCAAATGGGGAAATCGTAACTGGTAAAAACTCTGAACTCTTTGGCCCTACAGCAGCTGCCTTGATCAACGCCATCAAGAAATCTGCTGATATTGCTAAAGAAGTAAAACTAATCGAACCCGAAGTTGTTAAGCCAATCCAAGGTCTTAAAATCAACCATCTAGGTAGCCGTAATCCGCGCCTGCATTCAAATGAAATTTTGATTGCTCTCGCTATCACCGCTATGGAAAATCCTGACGCTGCGCGTGCCATGGAGGAACTTGGTAATCTCAAAGGAAGCGAAGCCCACTCAACCATCATTTTGACCGATGAAGACAAGAATGTCCTTCGCAAGCTAGGCATCAACGTGACCTTTGACCCATTCTACCAATACGATCGCTTGTATCGCAAATAAATAAACAAGGCTGGACAAAAACTCCATTTGAGAGAAAAATCCAGTAAATCTTTACATAATAAAAAAATCAAACGCATAATATCAAGTCTTTTGGACACTTGGTATTATGCGTTTTTATGATTTTCCATTCTCATTTATTTCAATGAAATTGTCAACTCGACACAGGCTCCTCCTTGGTCTGGATTGAGCAGGGTCAGACGACCACCGTGCAAGAGAGCTACCTGTTTAGAAAAGGCTAAGCCGATTCCATGATGGGGATTAGCTGAATTGCGGCTTTGGTCACTCTGATAAAAGAGCTGTTCCGCTCCCGGCAGCATCTCCTCTGAAAATGCAGGGCCATTGTTCCAGATAGCAAAAACCAACTGGTCCTGCTGAACTGATACCATCAGCTTCACTTCCTTTTGGTCCTGATTAGCATGTTCAAGCGCATTCAGTAAAATATTGAGCAAAGCTCGCTTGAGATAATCCAAATGAATCGACAAAATCAGACTAAGGTCACAATCTTCTTGGAGATAAAAACGATAGCTTTCCTGTTTGCTGAACAGTGCCCAGTCTTCCTGGAGATAAGCCCAAAAGTCCCCTAAGGAAAGCTGACTGAACTGATTAGAATCAATCTGAAAAGTTTTAGCGTAATCAATCAAAGATCCACAATACTCTTCCATCTTGTGACTGGCCTGCAAAATCTCAGCAGCATAGTCTACCTGTGGCTGGCTCAACTGCGTCAATTCCAAGAGCTCAGCATTCCCCTTAATCACAGTTAGGGGTGTCTTCAAATCGTGCGATGTCGCTGATAGCTGTAAAATCAACTCCTGATTATGCTGCTGCTCTTTTTCTAGAAGACGAACATTTTCTTGGTGGCTGCTCCGTAAATCGCTATAGACTTCGAGCATTTCCTCGATCCGAAAAAGCTGGCTTTGGTTTTCTTCTAAAAGCTTCTTGCTCGTTAGCATTTTTATTTCCCTGTCGATTTTTCGGAGCAATTTCAAAATATGATAAAAAGTAATCAGCAGCAAGCTCCCTGCCCAAAAGAACAAGGTGAAAAGAACGTGATCACTTCCTTGCGTAAATTCATAGCCTATAAGCACAAAAATCAAAACATGGAAAAAGACGATTTTTAAACTGGTTGTCCAGACTAGGCTTTTGAAATTTCGGGTTCTAATTGCCATCTATAGCCTACTCCTCTCACTGTTGCGATTGCTTGCAGCCCTTCTTGTTTGCATTTTTGACGAATCTGATATACGTATTCTGAAATGGAGCGAAGCTGTGTTTCTGAGCTTTCTGGATAAAGCAAGGTATGCAAGCGTTCAGCTGAAAAGGTCTGCTTGGGATTGCTAGCTAGTAAATGTAGCAACTTAAACTCTCGCTCTGAAAATTTCAAGACTTTACCAAAACAGGCAACTTCATAGCGATCCGGATAAAATTGACAAGAAGAAATTTCAGAATATCGCTCCTCACGTCTTTCCTCCCGCCGAAGATGAGCTCTGACACGCGCCAGAAATTCTTTGGTCCCAAAAGGCTTGACAATATAATCATCTGCTCCACGAAAGAGTCCCACCACCTTATCCGCCTCCAATTCCTTAGCCGTCAGAAAGATGATTGGACACGAAAGATGAGGACGAATGTAGGAACACAACTCAAAACCATTAACAGGCTCCATCATCACATCCAACAGAATCAAGTCATATCCGACAAAATGCGTCAGCTCTAGCTCTTCTATCCGATCAAGCGTCGTCACATCATAAGCATCGAGCTCTAGGACGTTTTTCACCAGCTTCAAAATGCTCCGGTCGTCATCAACCACCAAAATACGATACTGTCTCATGAGTTCCATTATAGCATACCTCTAGCGAACATCTCGTTTCAAGGTTAAAAATATAGCAGAGCTCCAAACTAAAGCTAACCATAACAGCTGTATTCCCAGCCCTGATAGATCTATTAACTGCTGAAGCCCTTCATACTCAAAAAGATTTAGGGTAGCCAGATCGGGCAGGTACTTTGCCTCCTTGATGAACGTTGCCAATAAACGGCTGAGACCAATCAAGAGAGGAAAGAGCACCGACACTGGCACAACCCAAGATTGAAATAGCAAAGCGAGGCCGGCAGCTAAAAAAGCCAGAAAAAGATTGCTAAAAAGACCAAAAGAGCTGTAATAAAGGAATTTCCCCAGCAAGGACCAGCTAAAGTCTAGGTCAAAACGAGCCAGCATAACAAAAAAACAGCTGCCTATCATGATACTGTAGAGAACCAAGAGCAGCAAGGCCAGAAAAAGGAATTTCCCAGCCAACCAAGCCTTTCTATTTGATACGGTTAGAAAATTCGTTCGCATCCCTGACTTGACAAACTCCTGAGCAAAATAGAGCGAAGTAAAGATGACGATGACAGGCTGCGCCAGATAGAGGGCATGCAAAGTCTCGCTCAGCGCTTTCGTCTGGCCAACTGCTGTCTGACTATAGTCAAGATTCATCAGAAAAAATGGAACGACTACCAGAACCACCAAGGCTGCACCAAGAGCGAGATAGTAAGAACGGAACTTAATCCATTCACTTCTAAGCAGAGCTTTTATCATCAGTATCGCCCTCCTAAATCCGTCTTCAAAAAGCGCAGAGAAGCCATGCCGCCGATGACTAGCAACCATGCACCAAGTATCAACAGCCCTTGCAAGGGATTGTTAGCATATTGGGAAGTTGGCGTTGCAGCAAACAACTCTCCTGCTGGCTGTGGCAAATAAGTCCCCCAACTCGTGTGAGCTGCCAGGTAGTTTCCCAGATTATAGATCTGTGGTACGAGAAAAAGCAGAGGAACTAGCATGGTCCGAGCCAATAAACCTAACAAAAACGAAAGGATTCCCAATAAGGTCAGAGATAAGGTTTTCCACAAAATCAAACTCCAAGCTGCCTGATTGAGCAGAATCGGATCAAGTCCTTCCTTTCCTAAAGCGAGATGCATGACCATATAACTAAAGTAGATTGATAAAAAGCTAGTGGCAAGAGAAAAGCAAGTAAAGGTCATGAGTTTCCCCACAAGCAACTTCAGGCGGTTATTACAGGTCAAGAGACTGGTTCTCAAGCTATGAGACTGAAATTCCATAGCTCCCAAAATTCCAGCTAAAATGACCAAAACCATGACCGCCATAGAAGCCCCGTTGAGACCTAGATATTCCAGCGGATCAATGGCGTTTATCAGATTAGGAACCGTCTCAGGCGTAGCATCCAAGCCGATAGACAGATACTGTCGGCCCTCCAACCAGGATACGACAGGCACCAATAGCAGCATGAAGGCCACACTCACTTTGAAAGCCTTGATTGAGCGGATTTTCAACCATTCTGAATGCAATAAAGACATCGCTTCTTTCATCTTAAACCTCCTCTGTCAAATCAAAGAAGAGATCTTCTAGACTGTCTGAATCTTGCAGCACCTCTTTCAATCGCCCTTGCTCAATAATTCGCCCATGATGAATCAAGACCACATCATCTGTCACCATTTGCACCTCTGACAGGATGTGGGATGATAGAAGTACCGTTTTCCCTAAATCAGCCTGCTGACGGATGAACTTTCTAAACCACTTAATCCCACTTGGGTCCAGTCCATTGGTCGGTTCATCTAATATAAGAAACTGAGGATCACCTAGCAAAGCTGCGGCCAGACCCAGCCGCTGGCCTTCCCCCAGAGACAGGCTTGACAAGAGAGCCTTCCTCTTATGAGCGATTCCAGTCATCTCCAAAACCTCATCGATCCGAGACTTGGGAATAGCATTACTCGCCGCAATAATTCTCAAGTGGTCATAGACCTTTCGATTGGGCAGACCGCCAATGCCATCAAAGGCTGCACCTACCGTTCTGAGCGGATAAGTCATTGACTGATAAGTTCGCCCATCAAAAGTCGCAGTTCCTGCTGTCGCCCGATCTAACCCCAAGAGAATCCTCAAGGTCGAACTTTTCCCTGCACCATTTGGACCCAGAAAAGCTGTAATCCGACCACTTCTAGCTGTAAAAGAAATATCTTTTAAAATCTGCTTACTGCCATGCTTTTTGCAGACTTCTTCTATTTTCACCATATGTTCCATACTGAACTCCTTTATCTTTATTTTCTCCAGTATATCCAATCTAGTTCAGAATTAGTTCAGAGATTAAACAAAAATTCTAAAAGTTAACTCCACCTTTCAAAAGTCGCTCTAGCTTCATTAGAAAGAACTCAGTTTTTCTTTATAATTCTGCGAGTTTTGTATGGAGACTTTGTTATAATGCTAGTCTCAAAAAGTCATTTATCAAACTTCATCAAGAGCAGTCTTTATGATATAATGAAAGAAGAAAACTGAAAGGATTTACCATGTCAAAAGAAGTTATTGTTGAAAGTTTTGAACTTGACCACACCATTGTTAAAGCACCCTATGTTCGCTTAATTGGGGAAGAAACAGGACCAAAGGGAGATGTCATCTCCAACTTTGATATTCGCTTGGTGCAGCCAAATGAGGATTCTATCCCTACTGCTGGCCTTCACACTATCGAACACCTCTTGGCCAAACTCATCCGTACCCGCATTGACGGTATGATTGACTGTTCACCGTTTGGTTGCCGTACAGGCTTCCACATGATTATGTGGGAACGTCATACCAGCGCCGAGATTGCAGCTGTTATCAAGGATTCGCTCAAGGAAATCGCTGAGACCACTACTTGGGAAGATGTGCCTGGAACAACCATCGAATCTTGTGGAAACTACAAGGACCACAGCCTCTTTTCTGCTAAAGAATGGGCTAAACTCATCCTGGAACAAGGTATTTCAGATGATGCCTTTGAACGCCATGTCATCTAAACGCAAAAGAACCAGTTACAATAACTGGTTCTTTTTTATTATCAAAATCTCGAGTTAGGCTTTTTCTCGAATGACCAAAACGCCATCTTCCATATCTGCTTCCAGATGTTTAGCATCTAGGTGATCCAAGTGGAAGTCCGTCACCTTATCACGGATTTGTTGTTCGACTACGCGTCGGAGAGGACGAACACCCATGACTTCGTCATAACCTTCTTCTGTGATAAAGTCCTTAGCTGCTTGGCTGACTTCCAAATCAATATCTTTCTTAGCCAAGGTTTGGTTTACTTCAGCCAACATCAAGTCCACAATCTTAGAAAGGTCTTCCTTATTTAAGTGTGAGAACTCGATAACTGCGTTAAAGCGGTTAAGAAACTCTGGACGGAAGAATGGTTTCAAGCGATCCATCAACTCTGGTTTATCTGCATCTTCTGTCAAGTTGGCTTCATAGCCAAATCCAGCATTTGATGTCGCGATAATGACAGTGTTCTTGAAGTTCACGGTATTTCCTTGGCCATCTGTCAAACGACCATCATCCAAGACTTGGAGGAGGAGGGTGATTACTTGAGGATCAGCCTTTTCAATTTCGTCCAAGAGAATGATAGAGTATGGATTACGACGAACTCGTTCTGTCAAGGTATTGCTATTGTCATCATACCCCACATAACCTGCTGTTGTACCGATTAACTTAGAAACAGCTGTGCGGTCACTATATTCAGACATATCCAAACGGATAATCGCATCCTTGGTTCCAAACATATCGAGCGCCAATTGCTTAGCAAGCTCGGTCTTCCCAACCCCAGTAGGCCCTACAAAGAGGACGCTACCGATTGGGCGATTGCCTTCATCAAATCCTGCACGGTTACGACGGATAGCACGAGCCACTGCTTCTACTGCCTTATCTTGGCCGATAACCTTGTGTTCCAAACGATGAGCCATATCTTTCAAACGTTCGATGTCTGATGCTCCCATTTGTGATACCGGAATACCAGTCATACGTTCTACAGATTCAGCCACATCGTTGACACTCGCAGTCACCTTCATATCTTCTGTGTGGTTTTCGATTTTCTTTTCTAATTCTGCAATGCGTGTTTTAGCATTAAGAGCTGCTTCGAAATCTTCTGCCTCAACTGCTTTTTCTTGCTTGTCCTTTTCTGCCTCGATTTCCCGTTCGACAGCATGAACATCTGTTACTGGATGTTGAGCTGCCAAGTGAGCAGCTGTTACATCGACAAGGTCAATGGCCTTATCTGGCAAGCTACGTTGAGGAATGTATTGGACAGAATAATCCACTGCTGCTTTCAAGACTTCGTCTGGCAAGATAACATTGTGGTGTTGTTGATAAAGATCACGAATTCCTTGAAGGATTTTAAAGGTATCCTCTGCTGAAGGAGCATTGACCTTGACTTCGTTGAAACGACGAGCAAGAGCTGCATTCTTTAAGATAGTGTTACGGTATTCGTCTTGAGTCGTTGCCCCAATAACAGTCAACTCACCACGAGAGAGAGCTGGCTTGAGAATGTCCGCAAGCCCCTTGGAGCCACTGTCTCCACCAGTGCTACCAGCACCGAGAATTTGATGAATTTCATCAAAGAAGAGGATAATATTCCCTGCTTCTTTCACCTCGTTGACTAGGTTTTGAACGTTTTCTTCAAAGCTACCACGGTATTGAGTACCAGCCTCAAGACCTGAGATATCAATAGAAATAATTTCCTTGTTCTTGATGGCTGCCGGAACATCTCCATTCACAATCGCTTGTGCTAGACCTTCGACAACGGCTGTCTTACCAACACCTGCATCTCCGACTAGAACAGGATTATTTTTCGTACGACGTGAGAGGATTTCAGATGTTTCTTGAATTTCCTTGTTTCGTCCGATAACAGGATCCAACTTGCCCTCACGAGCTTCCGCTGTCAAGTTACGACCTAGTTTAGCAAGGACACCGTCTTGTTTCATACCTGAAGCGTGTTGTTGCATTTGCGCATCAGATTCTGCATTTCCTGGCAATTGACCAGTTGCACGATAGTGAGCAAATTCCTCAGGTGTCACTTCACGTCCATTAATCAAGTAGCGACGGTTTTCAGAACTGTATCCTCGCATGCCACCCATCAATTGGTTAAATAAATCATCCATGTTGTTAAAGTTATTAAAGTTGTTGTTCATATTCTTTACCTCGTTTATTCTTAATTAGATGCGATCTCTGATATTGACTATCTTTGACCTTTGTTTTAAAAATTTTAGACTAGCTAACCTGCTACCCTAAGAATAATTTCTGGTTTTTCTTTTTTAAATAAGCCTTTTATCATTTTCTTTTCAAAGTCTGTTAGATTTAACATAGGCCTCACCCCTTTCTTGGGATTCTATAGCTCATTCTCAAAGACTAATTTCTTGAAAATAAGCTTTTTAAGGAATTCATTTTCCTTATGTTTCTACTATATCACATTGGTCAGTAAAAGTCAATAATTTTTTGACCAAATTTGACTATTTTAAAAAATTTTTTTGAAAGACAAAAAAGCCAGTCATATCGACTGGCTTTCTTTCTATTCTAATTGAATATTAGCTCAATGCGTCATCCATTGAAAGAACTTCGTGGAAGACACGTTGTGTCAATTCAGTTTTTTGTTCTGGAGTGAGGTATTTAGTGTTTACACAGTATCCAGAGATACGCACGATAACATCTTCACCTGACATGATCTTTTCGTAAACATCGTTCAAGTCCATAACGTTCAAGTTAACGTGTTGTCCACCGTTTTCGAAGTAACCATCAAGGATTGTTACCAAGTTATCCACTTGTTCGTCACGAGTCTTACCAAGAGCACGTGGAGAAACTTGAGTTGTTAATGAGATACCGTCAGCTGCGTAACCAAAGTCTAGGCTAGCAAGTGAGTTCAAGTTTTGCAACCATCCACCTTTAGCTTTGTTAGATGGGTTAGCACCTGGTGAGAAGAATTCAAGTTTAGACAAGTTCACAGAACCATCTTCGTTGAGGTATACACCTTTGTGGACTGGTGAGTTACCAGTTTGTTTAGAGTAAGCAACGTTAGATGTGATTGTCAAAAGTGATACTGTAGCTTCTGCATCTTTGTAAAGTTTGTGACTACGTAGACGAGTTGTGTAAGCTTCGATCAACCATTCTGCTAATTCGTTTGAACGTGGGTCATCTTCACCCCAACGTGGGTATTCACCGATTGTTTCGTAATCGTAGATGTAGCCATCCTCATCACGGATTGGTTTAACAGTGGCGTATTTAATCGCTGACAATGTATCAACAGTGTTAGCAAATCCACAGATACCGAATCCCATGTTGGCACGTTGTTTAGTTGGCAAGAAGGCCATTTGAACAGCTTCGTAGTTGTACTTGTCAGTCATGTAGTGGATGATGTTCAAAGCATCTACATAAGTGTCAGTCAACCAATCAAGAGATTTTTCAAAGTTCGCTTTAACTGATTCGAATTCAAGAACTTCGTCACGGATAGGATCGATGTCAAATACTTTGTAGTCTTTGTGAACATCGTCGTAACCACCGTTCAAACCAGTAAGAAGGGCTTTAAGAACGTTTACACGAGCACCGAAGTACTGGATGTTGTGGCGTTGATCTTCGTTTTCTGGGTCAAGTGGTGACACACAGCATGAGATACAGCTCATTTCTCCGTATCCATCTTTAGCCATTGTTGTTACACCTTCGTATTGGATAGAAGAGTGTTTGTGGCTCATGTGCATACAGTAGCGACGGAAGTTGTATGGCAATTTGTCAGTCCAAAGAACTGTCAAGTTTGGCTCTGGAGAGTTACCGATGTTGTCAAGAGTGTTCAAGAAACGGTAGTCCATCTTAGTAACACGATGACGACCGTCGTTACCCATACCAGCCATAGAAGTTGTGATGAAGGTTGGGTCACCTGAGTACAATTGGTCATAAGCTTTTGTACGAGCAAATTTAACTGTACGAAGTTTCATAACGAAATCATCAACGAACTCTTGGATTTCTGATTCAGTAAATGTACCACGAGCAAGGTCACGTTCTGCAAAGATATCAAGTACGATTGGCACACGTCCTAGAGACGTTGCAGCACCGTTGATCACACGGCAGACAGCCATGAAGGCGATGTTAACCCATTGGATCGCTTCTTTAACGTTCATCGCTGGTTTGCGAACATCAACTCCGTAAAGGTCACCCAAGCGAACAACTTGTTGCAATGCTTGGTATTGAAGGTTTACTTCTTCACGAAGACGGATTGTTTCTTCATCAATTTCTTTAATTGCATTCCAGTCGTTTACTTTTTCTTGCATCAAATAATCTGCACCGTAAAGAGCAAGACGTGCGTAAACACCAATGATACGTCCACGTGAGTAGGCATCTGGAAGACCAGTTACAGTGTGAGCGTGACGAGCACGACGGATGTTTGAAGTGTAAGCACGGAAGATACCGTCGTTAACTGTTGTTACATATTTAGTGAAGATTTCGTGAACAGCTGGATCTGGTTCGTATCCATTTTCTTTCAAAGTCGTTTCAGCCATACGGATACCACCTTTTGGCATGAAGTTCAATTTGAAGAGTTCATCGTTTTGGATACCAAAGATCAATTCGTTTTCTTTGTCGATAAATCCAGCAGGAATATCAGCAATAGATGTTGGACGAGTGTCCATTGGGAAACGAGTTTCTTCGTAGTGTGCTTTTGTTTCTTCTACAATCTTTTTGATGTGAAGTGAACGTTCTGTTGGTCCAGCAAGGAAGCTTTCATCTCCATCGTAAGGTGTGTAGTTAGCTTGAACGAAGCGAGAAACGCTTGCTTTTTCTTTCCAATCTACGCCTTTGAAGCCTTCCCAAGCTTTGTCAAAAATGTCTTGTGCTTCAACAACTGTCTTAACAACCATGTTAATGTCCTCATTTTTCTTTCTAGCAACAGTCATCTGTTACATTCATGAGACCAGTATACCATACAGTAACCGATTTCAACAAGAGAAAAAAGGCTTTTTTATCACTTTCTTTTCTAATACAGTCTGTTTATCGGCGCAATCTGTGTTATATATTTGAAAGAATGAGTACTCTTTTCCATTTTTTCAGAAAAAAAGGTATAATGAATAAAAAATGACATTAGAAAGGAAGCAAAATGCTCATATTTCCATTGATTAATGATTTGTCCAGAAAAATCATCCATATCGACATGGATGCCTTTTTTGCTGCGGTGGAAATAAGAGACAATCCTAAGTTAAAAGGAAAACCTGTCATTATTGGGAGCGATCCCAGACAAACAGGCGGACGAGGAGTTGTGTCTACCTGTAGCTACGAAGCACGAGCTTTTGGTGTTCATTCAGCCATGAGTTCTAAAGAAGCTTATGAGCGTTGTCCTCAAGCCGTCTTTATCTCGGGAAATTATGAAAAATACAAAACTGTGGGACTTGAGATTCGAGCTATTTTTAAACGTTACACCGACCTGATTGAACCTATGAGTATTGACGAAGCCTACTTGGATGTGACAGAAAATAAACTCGGTATCAAGTCAGCTGTCAAAATAGCTCGTCTCATCCAACAGGATATCTGGCAGGAACTACACCTGACTGCTTCTGCTGGCGTTTCTTACAATAAATTTTTAGCTAAAATGGCCAGCGATTATCAAAAGCCACATGGTTTGACAGTTATCCTCCCAGATCAGGCCCAAGACTTTCTCAAACAAATGGATATTGCTAAATTTCATGGAGTGGGCAAGAAAACAGTTGAACACCTTCATGAAATGGGCATTTATACTGGTGCAGACTTATTGGATGTCTCAGAAGTCACTTTAATCGATCGGTTCGGCAGACTCGGTTTTAACCTTTATCGAAAGGCTAGGGGCATTCATAATTCACCGGTCAAGGCCGACCGCATTCGTAAGTCCATCGGCAAGGAGAAAACCTATGGAAAGATCCTACAAGTAGAAGAAGACATCAAAAAAGAGCTGACTCTACTCTCCGAAAAGGTAGCTCTCAATCTCAGTAAACAGGACAAAGCTGGAAAAATCATTATCCTAAAAATACGATATGCTGACTTCTCCACTCTAACTAGACGAAAAAGCCTCCCACAAGCAACACAGGACGCTAGTCAGATTTCTCAAACTGCCCTTCAACTCTACGAAGAACTAGCTGAAAAAGAGAAAGGCGTTCGTTTGCTAGGAGTAACAGTAACAGGATTTTAAAAAGCTTGAAGGCCCCCCTTCAAGCTTTTTCTTATACAAATAAACGCACAAAACTATAGAGCAACAAGACACTACCAAGTACGATACGGTATTTACCAAAGAGTGTAAAGTCGTGCTTCTTCACATAGCTGGTCAAGAAACGAATGGCAACCATGCTGACCGCAAAGGCAACACCCATAGCGACTAAGAGCAAGAATAATTGCCCAAAACTCAAGAGTTGACCTGCTTTAATAAATTTGAAAATCTTTAAAGCACTGGCTCCGAACATAACAGGAATTCCGAGATAGAAGGTAAACTCTGTTACGACTGAGCGACTTGTTCCATTCAACAAACCACCAACGATAGTCGCACCTGAACGGCTCGTTCCTGGGAAGAGGGCGAGGACTTGAAAGAGTCCAATGTAAAGGGCTGTTTTATAAGGCAACTTGTCTAACTCTGTTACTGTTGGTTCAATAGCTTGAGCCTTATTTCTTTTTTCAAGATAGATAAAGGCAACCCCGTAAATAATCAACATAATCGCAACTGAAACCATGTTATGGAAGTTGGCATCAAACCAATCATCTAATTTAAAGACCAATAGCAAAGGCAAGGTCGCAACCAAGACTTTTGACCACAATTGCCAAGTTCTACGAACTTCGACCTTAGTTTTACCAGGTTTGAAAGGATTAAGCTTGTTAAAGTAAATGACCATAACTGCTAAAATGGCACCAAGCTGAATGACAACATTAAACATAGACATGAAGGCTTCATTTTGGTCCTTGTATTGGACAAATTCTTCAACCAATATCAAGTGGCCAGTACTTGAAATGGGCAACCATTCTGTAATTCCTTCAACAATCCCAAAAAAGATTGACTTCAAAATTTCAATAAAATACATACATTACTCCTTTTTCTGTCCTCTATTATAGCATAATTTCGGATGTTGTGATAGATTTTTCTAGAAGGCGCCGATGCTACCACCGCCTCCACCTCCTGAGAATCCTCCACCCGAACTTCCACTTCCAGAAGATACAGAGTAGGTACTTGCTGTGTTTGCAATACTAGCATAGTGACTCATTTGAGCAGTTGAATGATAAAACATACTGTGCCAGCCATAAGCTACGTAAAGATTGATATCTGGGTTCTCAACTTGAATCTGATAAGATTTCATCAAATGACTCACCTTGTCCGCATAACCAAATAAAGTAGCATAGACAAGGAGGCGATTCCAAAGAACAATACTCTCTAATTCTGCCTTGTCTAGATGGGCGATATCGCGAAGCATGTTTTCAAAACTAGTCCAGAGATAGTACGCTTCTAATCCTTCTTCGTTTAAAACACCATCACGAGTATCAAATCGGGTCGTCCAATAATAGACGGCAGCTAACATCAAGCTCACAAACCCAAGGATAGGAAGTGGCAGGGAAAGATACCCGTGAGCATCCAAACTGTACAAGAACCAGCCAAAACCAACGAAAGCAGGTAGAAGTGTAGAGACACCTATCGTCAATCGCAGGATTTTTTCCCCATTACTCAGTGGACGATAATAATCTGGAAGTTGCAAAGAGGAAACCCGCTTTCTCACCCCATCCTGCATCTGCTTCAGAGCTTGCTCGAAAGAAGACTTAAGCTTACGTCCTGTTTTCTGAATCCTTTTTTCATCAGCTGCTTTTGCACCTTGGTAAAGACTAGTTGACACTTGGTAATCTGCAAACAAATCTGAAACAAGCACTTCTTCTCTTCCTGAAAAGGCCAAATTAAGACAATCTTTTTCAAAACTTGCCAATCCTTTTTCTTTTACGACTTTTAGACGGACCTCATCTCCATTTGAGATGATTGAAATATTTCCACGGTCGATCACATCCAATAAGGTTGCCTGAACGAGTTGGTCAAAGGTGAACTTCCCTCCTCCCTTGGTCAAGGGACTGACTTCCTCTAAAGAAGTGGAGTAAACAGATTCCGATAAAACCATCGGTTCTAAGTCCATTGGCGGTTCGTAGAGACGGTGATTTTTAGCATGTTTCTTCGATGGGGAGGTTTTTCTTCGGTAAATGCGATAGAAAATGACACTAAAGACTAAAGAAAGCGAGAGTAAAAAAGGGATAACCCACGTAACCAGAGCTTTGCTTTGAGCTTTTTCAGCAGCAATGGACTCCTCTATTTTTTCAAATTCTGCTAAACGATTGCCCTTCAATCCCTGATCCAAAGCTGTTCCAAAATCTTTTCTAGGCCAATAGGCATGCAATTCAACCCCACGCTGACGAGGTAGGTTCTGCAAATGAACACGATAATCACCACCTGTCTTCTCTACCTTGCCCTCTGTAAAGAGTTTCCCTGTATGAAAGAAAAGTTTTTCAGCTCCATTAAAGCCTGTTACCCGAAACTCAAAATTTTCGATAGGTTCTGAACTATCTGTCAAGGGTTGCCAATTAAGTTCCGCGATATCATCATATAGAAATAGGAGGTTTTTTAGTTGCCATGTGATTACCACTTCAACGGTATCCCCTTCTTGGCCTGGATTATACACTTTTACAGTATAACCTTCCGATTCTTCTATCACTTCACTATTGACATTCTCAATGGCGCTAGCATTTTTCCATACCTGAACCTTTGGACTGGAATCTATTTCAAAGCCCTTTGGCATCTTACCAGAACGGCCAAGTCCTACTAGTTGTCCATTAAAGTCTTCATCAAAATAATAGACTACTTTTTCCCTAAATTCTGCCGTATTATATGCATGAATATACAAATCACCTTGATAAGAGCGAATCTTAAAATCAACCGCAAAAACAGAGAGTGGTAAAATACAAAACAAGCTAAATAAAAGCACGAAAAAAGTCTTTTTCACAACACAATCCCCTTTTTATCTTTGCTATCATTATATCATTTTTTATAAGTAAAGGCTTACTTGTATTGAAAATCTCACCATTTTTAGATACAATAGAGAGAAGTCATTTTTAGACTAGAAATAGGAGAAAACATGAAAAAATTATGCTTATCTATCCTTGCTAGCCTAGCCCTTACACTGGGACTAGTTAGCCAAGTCCAAGCCGACGAATATTTACGCATCGGGATGGAGGCAGCTTACGCTCCCTTCAACTGGACACAAGACGATGATAGTAACGGCGCCGTCAAAATTGACGGTACCAACCAATACGCCAATGGCTACGATGTCCAAATCGCTAAAAAGATTGCCAAAGACCTAGGCAAGGAACCTTTAGTCGTTAAAACCAAGTGGGAAGGACTTGTTCCTGCTCTTACTTCTGGCAAAATCGATATGATCATTGCAGGTATGAGCCCAACGGCTGAACGTAAACAAGAAATTGCCTTTTCAAGCAGTTACTATACTAGTGAACCTGTTCTATTGGTCAAAAAGGACTCTGCCTATGCCAACGCCAAATCTTTAAACGACTTTAGCGGAGCAAAAATCACGTCTCAACAAGGCGTTTATCTCTATGATTTGATTTCCCAAATCCCTGGCGCCAAGAAGGAAACAGCCATGGGGGATTTTGCTCAGATGCGTCAAGCACTTGAAGCAGGTGTCATCGATGCCTATGTTTCAGAACGCCCTGAAGCCCTGACCGCTGAATCTGCCAACTCCAAATTCAAGATGGTCCAGCTTGACAAAGGCTTTGAAACTGGAGAAGAAGACACCTCTATTGCCATTGGTCTTCGCAAGGACGATAGTCGCATCAGTCAAATCAATGCCAGCATCAAAACCATTTCCAAGGACGAACAAGTAGCTCTCATGGATCGGATGATTAAAGAGCAGCCGGTGGAGGCGACAACAACGGAGGAAGAAAGCAGCTTCTTTAGTCAAGTCGCTAAGATTCTTTCTGAAAACTGGCAACAACTCTTACGTGGTGCTGGTATCACACTCTTGATCTCCATTATCGGGACTATCACAGGGCTTATTATCGGGCTTGCAATCGGAGTCTTCCGTACAGCCCCTCTATCTGAAAACAAGGCAATCTATGGCTTGCAAAAACTACTTGGCTGGATCCTCAATGTTTATATTGAAATTTTCCGTGGTACACCAATGATTGTTCAATCTATGGTTATTTACTATGGTACAGCGCAAGCCTTCGGAATCAATCTCGATCGTACACTTGCAGCCATCTTCATCGTTTCAATCAACACGGGTGCCTACATGACAGAAATCGTCCGTGGAGGTATCCTAGCAGTTGACAAGGGACAATTTGAAGCCGCAACTGCTCTTGGTATGACCCATAATCAGACCATGCGCAAGGTTGTCCTCCCTCAGGTCGTTCGCAATATCTTACCTGCTACTGGTAATGAGTTTGTCATCAATATCAAAGATACCTCTGTACTGAATGTTATCTCTGTGGTGGAACTCTACTTCTCTGGTAATACTGTGGCCACCCAAACTTATCAATACTTCCAGACATTTACAATCATCGCCGTGATTTACTTTGTCCTCACCTTCACAGTGACCCGTATCTTGCGCTTCATCGAAAGACGCATGGACATGGATACCTACACTACAGGTGCTAATCAAATGCAAACGGAGGACTTGAAATAATGAATCAACCCATTCTTGAAATTAAACACCTCAAAAAATCCTATGGACAAAATGAAGTCTTAAAAGACATCTCTCTGTCAGTCCACAAAGGAGAGGTTATCTCCATCATCGGGAGCTCAGGAAGCGGAAAATCAACCTTCCTACGTTCTATCAACCTACTTGAAACACCTACTGAGGGGGAAATTCTCTACCGAGGAGAAAACGTCCTTGCAAAAGGCTATGACCTTACTCACTATCGTGAAAAGCTCGGAATGGTTTTTCAATCCTTCAATCTCTTTGAAAACCTCGATGTTCTCGAAAATACGATCGTCGCCCAAACGACTGTCCTTAAACGAGAACGCTCTGAAGCTGAAAAAATTGCCAAAGAAAATCTTGAAAAAGTCGGCATGGGAGAACGCTACTGGCAAGCCAAACCCAAACAACTCTCTGGTGGCCAGAAGCAACGTGTGGCCATCGCTCGCGCCCTCTCCATGAATCCTGACGCCATACTTTTTGACGAACCAACATCTGCCCTGGATCCAGAAATGGTCGGTGAAGTCCTTAAAATCATGCAAGATCTAGCTCAAGAAGGCTTGACCATGATCGTCGTCACCCACGAAATGGAGTTCGCCCGCGATGTCTCACACCGTGTCATCTTTATGGATAAGGGTGTCATTGCCGAAGAAGGCAAGCCAGAAGACCTCTTCACGAACCCTAAAGAAGAACGAACGCGAGAATTTCTTCAGCGCTATCTCAAATAACAAACAAAGACTGCATAAAATATGTAGTCTTTTTACTAACTCTTTTCAAAACAAAAGGCAGACCCATTTTAAGAATCTGCCTGTAAGCCTAGTTTAATCTTCAAATTTTTCATGATTCTTGTCATAAAAATCAATCAAACCTAGGGCTGTTTCAAATGAAATATTTTTCACTTTTGCACGACCTTGTGCCAAAGCAATGATTGACATTTCACGTGCATTTGTTTCCTTAGAGATACGGTAACCTGTGATTTTCTTATCACGAACCCAGCCAACAACTGATTCTACTTTTTCAAAGTTTGATTTAGCCATGTTCTTCTCCTATTTTGTTCTTTACGATACTGAAATATATCCATTCTTTTAAGATTATCTACAAAAAACATCTACTTATTGAAAACAAATAATAAATTGTTATTACTTAGCTTTTAAAGCTGATAATATGCTTGTTCGTATATCTTCAACTCCATCAGGATTTGCTGGTAGGAAGATGGTGTTATTGCCCTTATTGTCTGCGAAATTATTCAAGGTATCCAAATACTGATTTGTTAATAGAATGGACATAATCTGGGCTTCCGTGAGTTCAACATTAGCTCCTTTTAATTCTTGAATAGAATCAGCAAGTCCATCAACAATCGCCTTACGCTGTTCTGCAATCCCTACCCCGTGTAGGCGATCTTTTTCTGCCTCTGCTTCTGCCGCAGTCACGATTTTAATCTTATCTGCTTCTGCAAGTTCTTGCGCTGCAACTCTTTTACGTTGTGCTGCATTGATTTCATTCATTGATTGTTTAACTTCAGCGTCAGGCTCAACCTTCGTAATCAATGTTTTTACAATGATGTAACCATATGTAGACATTTCTTCTGCTACTTGCTTTTGAACTTCTAATGCAATTTCATCTTTTTTCTCAAATAGTTCATCCAAGGTCAATTTAGGTACAGATGAACGCAAGGCATCCTCAATATAGGATTTGATTTGAGCTTCTGGTCTCATTAGTTTATAGTAAGCATCTGTGACATTATTCTCATTCACTCGATACTGAGTCGCCACATTCATGGTCACAAATACATTATCTTGTGTTTTTGTTTCCACGACGATCTCACTTTGCAATAGACGCAACTGCACCCTGGCCGCAATTCTATCAATTCCAAAAGGTGCTCGTACATGAATACCACTATTACTCAACTTTTGGTATTTACCAAAACGCTCGATAATAGCGACAGACTGTTGCCTTACAACGTACACAGAGCTGACAATAATCGCTGATGTAATCAGCACTAGAATAAAGAGAACAAGTAAAACATGTAAAACCATGGGAATCTCCCCCTTTCGTCACAATCATTATAGCATCATTATAGGAAATTGGCAAATAATATGATAGCAAATTTATTTTAGACTAGCATATTATACAAAGTCTCATTTCCGTTCAGATTGATATAAGATGGGTCAAACTTTTCCATCCGATGAATCAAGCCAGCATAATCATGCTTATCAGCAAGAGCAATCCCAATCAAGACCGGCCCTGTCCCCTTGCTGGCCCGTTTGATATACTCAAAACGAGTGATATCATCATGCGGTCCCAAGATGTCATTTACAAACTCACGAAGAGCCCCTGGACGTTGTGGGAAATTGACTACAAAGTAATGCTTGATGCCATCGTAAATCAAGGCACGTTCTTCCATCTCTGGCATACGGTTAATATCGTTATTTCCCCCAGAAATGATACAGCAAATTGTCTTGCCTTTGATATAGTCTGATAGAACTTCCAAGGCTGCAATGCTGGCCGCTCCAGCAGGTTCGGCGACAATTCCTTGCTTAGAATAAAGATCAATCAAGGTCTCCGAAATCAAACCCTCATCTACTCCAATAAGAGTTTCAACATTCTGACGAGTTGCTTCATAAGTCAACTGCCCAACTTTCTGCACAGCTATTCCATCAGCAAACTTGTCAATTTCTTTGAGTTTAACTGGTCCTCCAGCTTCAAAGGCTGCCTTCATCGAACGGGCACCATTGGCTTCTATACCAATTACTTCGATAGCGGGATTGGTTTCTTTGATATAGGTCGAAACCCCTGCAATCAATCCACCACCGCCTACTGGCACGAGTACTGTATCAAAATCAATAGACTCTTTACGGGCTTCTTCAAGAATTTCATAGGCTACAGTCCCTTGACCTGCTTGGACATGAGCATCATCAAAGGGATCAATAAAGGTACGATTTTCAGAAACTGTAAATTCTTGAGCTGCTTTAGCTGAGGCATCAAAGGTATCTCCAACTAGTTTAATGGTCACGAAGTCTCCACCAAAGAAACGAACTTGACCAATTTTTTGTTGGGGCGTTGTGATTGGCATAAAAATCGTTGCGGGAATCTTCATCTCCTTACAAGTGTAGGCGACACCTTGAGCGTGATTCCCCGCTGATGCACAGACTACACCACGCTCACGTTCTTCTTTTGTTAATTGAGAAATGGCATAATAGGCTCCGCGAATCTTAAAGGAACGAACACGCTGGGCATTCTCCTTCTTCAAATAAATCTTAGCACCATACTTCTCCGATAAATAATGATCATAATCAAGCGGAGTATTGACTACTACACCACTTAAAACTTTGTGGGCTTTCACCACATCTTTTGCACTTATCATGTCTCCTCCTCAAATACTTTACAAGGTAAAAAGCGAGTTAGGTACCCCCAACTCGCCTTCTGTTTTTATTCTAAGAATTAGTTGTAGATTTTGAATGCGTCGTCGTCGTTTTTACCAACGAATGGCATTGCTTTGCGTAATTCTGCACCAACTTTTTCAATTTCAAGGTTAGCTGCTTGTTCACGGTAAGCAGTGAGTTTTGGACGACCAGCCTTGTAGTCATTTACAAAGTCATTTGCAAATGTACCATTTTGGATGTCTGCCAAAACAGCTTTCATGTTTTCTTTGACTTGCTCAGTAATCACACGTGGACCTGATACATAGTCACCGTATTCAGCAGTGTTTGAAATAGATTGACGCATTTTCTTGAATCCACCTTCATAGATCAAGTCAACGATCAATTTCATTTCATGAAGAACTTCAAAGTAAGCCAATTCTGGGGCGTAGCCTGCTTCTGTCAAGACTTCAAAACCTGCTTCGATAAGGGCAGTCAAACCACCACAAAGTACGGCTTGTTCACCAAACAAATCTTCTTCTGTTTCTTCTTTGTAAGTTGTTTCAAGCAAACCTACACGAGCTGCTCCAACACCTTTACACCAGTCCATAGCAATGTTTTTCGCATTTCCTGTAGCGTCTTGGTAAACTGCATAAAGAGCTGGAACACCAAATCCTTCTTCGTAAGTACGACGTACCAAGTGCCCTGGTCCTTTAGGGGCACACATGAAGACATCTACATCTGCAGGAACTTTGATAAATTCAAAGTGGATGTTGAAACCATGAGCAAATCCAACTGCATTTCCAGCTTCCAAGTTTGGAGCGATTTCTGCTTCGTACAATTCTTGTTGAATTTCGTCTGGTGCCAAGATCATGATAACGTCAGCCAATTTAGTTGCTTCTGCTACTGTATAAGTGTCAAAACCATCTTCTTTTGCTTTGTCAAAAGATTTACCTGGACGCACACCGATGATGACATCACGACCTGAGTCACGCAAGTTTTGCGCATGCGCATGTCCTTGTGAACCATAACCGATAACGGCGATTTTTTTACCGTCAAGCGCTGCTACTTTAACATCTTTTTCGTATTCCATTTGAACTGCCATAGTTTTTCTCTCTTTTCTATTATTTATTGCTTTTTAGGCTGGTTTAACAAATTTATGCTGGATTTTATACTCAATAAAAATCAAAGAGTATTAGTCGCGGGTAAATCCAGTTGCACCCGTACGAGCGATATTTTTAATACCGTATGGTCGAATCACTCGCAATAAAGCATCACTCTTCTCAGCATTTCCAGTCATCTGAATAGTGATGGAGCTTGGTGCTACATCAACTACCGTTGCACGGAAAGGTTGGATAATGGCCAAGATTTCTGCACGCTTCTCAGCAGGAGCAGATACCTTTACCAAGATAACTTCTCTTTCCAAATGTGGTTTATCTGTGATATCTCGAATGCGAATCACATCAATCTGACGATTGAGCTGTTTAATGATTTGCTCCACTTCATCATGAGAAGCCACATCAATAATGATGGTAATCCGTGATACATCAGGATTCTCTGTCGCACCAACTGAGATACTCTCAATGTTGACCTGACGACGAGAAAGGACACCTGTAAAGCGATTGAGGACTCCTGAACGATTTTGTAGTTTTGCTGTTAACATTCTACGCATGGAACTTCACCCCCAACATCTCATGATTGCTCTTACCGGCTGGTACCATTGGTAAAACTTGTTCCTTACGAGAAATATCCACCTCGATAAACATCGGCACATCTTCCAGAATGACTTCTAAATCCTTCTCTATCGTCTCTGGATTATCAAATTTATAATTTTTGATGCCGTAAGCCTGTGCCATCAGCTGGAAATCAGGAAGTGTATCAAAGACTGATTCGGAAGTTCTACCCTCATAGAAGGATTCCTGCCACTGACGGACCATTCCTAGGGAGTGGTTATTCAACATGACAACCTTAATCGGCACCTTGTAGATGTTTAGGATAGCTAGTTCCTGGTTGGTCATCTGGAAACCACCATCACCGACAAAAAGGATAACTTCTTTTTCTGGATTGGCAATCTTGGCTCCGATGGCCGCAGGAACTCCAAATCCCATGGTACCCAAACCACCAGAAGTGACTAACTGACGCTCATTTTGGTAAGGATAATACTGAGCTGTCCACATTTGGTGTTGCCCTACGTCTGTGACAACAATGGCATCTCCATTCGTCAACTCACCGATGCGTTCAATAACAGCCTGCGGTTGAACCACACGTTCTTTCTTATCATAAGAACGAACTCGATTCTTGTCCTTGGTGACTTTTTCAATCCACTTTTCAGTATTGTTATGAACAGTTGGTTCTGCCAGTAGCATCTGCAAGGCTTTCTTAGCATCCCCCACTACAGGAATATCTGCACTGATAATCTTACCAATCTCAGCTGGGTCAACATCGATATGGGCAACCTTAGCATTCTTCGCGAAGGTCTTAGGGTTCCCAGTCAAGCGGTCATCGAAACGGCAACCAATACTAATCATAAAGTCCGCTTCCGTCATTGCAATGTTGGCTGCGAAAGAACCGTGCATGCCTCCCATCCCTAGGAAGAGCGGATGACTCGTTGCAATGGTTCCTTGCCCCAAAAGACTAGTGACTACTGGAATTTGATAACGCTCAGCAAATTCATTGAGCTCCTTAGAAGCTTCCGCATAGCTGATACCACCGCCTGCTAACAAGACAGGTTTCTTGGCCTTTGACAATTGTTTCAAGATTTTCTTGATTTGCATGTCGTTTGGTTCTATCGTCGGTTGGTAACTTGGTAAATTCACCTCCGGCGAATAGATGAAATCTGTCTCTAGAGCTGATACATCCTTTGGCAAGTCAATCACAACTGGACCTGGACGACCTGTTGTTGCGATATGAACAGCTTCCGTAATGATACGAGGAATATCTGCTGTCTCACGAACTTGGTAATTGTACTTGGTAATGGGCATGGTAATACCCACGATGTCTGCTTCCTGAAAGGCATCCTTTCCAATTCCCGCTCTTGCAACTTGACCTGTAAAGACCAAAAGGGGAACGCTATCGCTCATGGCATCTGCAATCCCTGTAATGGCATTTGTTGCTCCCGGCCCACTCGTGACGACGGCAACGCCCAACTTTCCAGTTGATTTGGCATATCCTTCAGCTTCGTGCAAACAACCTTGCTCATGACGTCCTAAGATGTGGCGAATACCTTTAAAATTGTATATCGCATCATACAAAGGTAAGACTGCACCACCAGGATAACCAAAAATGGTATCAATCCCTAAGTCCCGAAGTGTTTCCAAAACTAGGTCCGACCCCGTCTTAGGAGATTCTAAACTGATTTTCTCCATTGTTCCCCTTTCTCTTCTCTTAAAAATAGCTTGTTACTATCATACCATTTTTTCAAAAATTTTCAAGACAAAAGAAGCAATTTTCTGAATTTTCTATCTAAACGTGTTTTTATGAATGTTTTTCCTATTTTTATAAATATGAATAGGGAATTGAACGATTTTATTACTGCTAAATTTAGTTTAGGGTATATTTTTCTAACCTTCCTTGATATAGAACATAAAAAGGAAGCCACTAAGTGACTTCCTTCTAGAGTGAGGACTGATTAGTCTTCACCTTTGTTTTTCTTAATGATTTCTTCTTGTACTGACTTAGGTACATCTTCGTAATGGTCAAATACCATCATGAATGTACCACGTCCTTGAGATGCAGAACGAAGAACTGTTGCGTAACCGAACATTTCAGCAAGTGGAACGTAAGCACGAACAATTTGGCTGTTACCGTGTGCTTCCATACCATCTACACGTCCACGACGAGCAGTTACGTGACCCATAACATCACCAAGGTTTTCTTCTGGAACAGTGATGGTTACAAGCATCATTGGCTCAAGGATAGCTGGTTGTGCTGATTTAGCAGCTTCTTTAAGGGCAAGTGAAGCCGCAATCTTGAAGGCAGTTTCAGATGAGTCGACATCGTGGTATGAACCATCGTAAAGTTTAGCTTTAACGTCAACCATTGGGTAACCTGCAAGAACACCGTTAGCCATAGATTCTACCAAACCTTTTTCAACCGCTGGGATAAATTCACGAGGAACCACACCACCGACGATTGCGTTTTCGAATTCGAATCCTTTACCTTCTTCGTTTGGAGTAAATTCAATCCATACATCACCGAATTGACCTTTACCACCAGACTGACGTTTGAAGAATCCACGTGCTTGAGTAGAAGCGCGGAATGTTTCACGGTAAGATACTTGAGGAGCACCTACGTTCGCTTCAACCTTGAACTCACGACGCATACGGTCAACAAGGACGTCAAGGTGAAGTTCACCCATACCTGAGATAACTGTTTCACCAGTTTCAACGTTTGTTTCAACGCGGAATGTTGGATCTTCTTCAGCCAATTTTTGAAGGGCAATACCCATCTTGTCTTGGTCTGCTTTAGATTTTGGCTCAACCATCAATTGGATAACTGGTTCTGGAACGTTGATTGACTCAAGGATGATTTTAGCTTTTTCATCTGTCAATGAGTCACCAGTTGTAGTATCTTTCAAACCAACGGCAGCAGCGATATCACCTGAGTAAACAGTGTCAATTTCTTGACGGCTGTTAGCGTGCATTTGAAGGATACGTCCGATACGTTCACGTTTGCCTTTAGAAGTGTTCAATACGTAAGAACCTGATTGAAGAACACCTGAGTATACACGGAAGAATGTCAAACGACCTACGAATGGGTCAGTCATGATCTTGAAGGCAAGAGCTGCGAATGGCTCTTCGTCAGATGCTGGACGAGTTTCTTCTTCATCTGTATCTGGGTTGATACCTTTGATTGCTGGGATATCAAGTGGGCTTGGAAGGTAGTCGATAACCGCATCAAGCATCAATTGAACACCTTTGTTCTTGAAGGCTGATCCACACAATACTGGGAAGAATTCAACGTTGATAGTCGCTTTACGGATACCAGCTTTCAATTCTTCGTTAGTGATTTCTTCACCTTCGAGGTATTTCATCATCAATTCTTCGTCAGTCTCGGCAACTGCTTCGATCAATTTTTCACGGTATTCTTGTGCTTGTTCAAGATATTCAGCTGGAATATCCTCTTCAAGAATATCTGTACCAAGGTCGTTTGTATAGATTTCAGCTTTCATCTTGATCAAGTCGATGATACCACGGAAGTCATCTTCAGCACCGATTGGCAATTGAATTGGGTGTGCATTTGCTTGAAGACGATCGTGAAGTGTGCTTACTGAGTAAAGGAAGTCAGCACCGATTTTGTCCATTTTGTTGGCAAATACGATACGCGGAACTCCGTACTCAGTTGCTTGACGCCAAACTGTTTCAGTTTGAGGCTCAACACCTGATTGTGAGTCAAGAACAGTAACCGCACCGTCCAATACACGAAGAGAACGTTGTACTTCGATTGTGAAGTCCACGTGTCCTGGTGTGTCGATGATGTTTACGCGGTGGTTGTTCCATTGAGCTGTTGTCGCAGCAGATGTGATAGTGATACCACGTTCTTGCTCTTGCTCCATCCAGTCCATTTGTGACGCACCTTCGTGAGTTTCACCGATTTTGTGGATTTTACCAGTGTAGTAAAGAATACGCTCAGTAGTTGTTGTTTTACCGGCATCGACGTGAGCCATGATACCGATATTACGAGTTTTTTCAAGTGAAAATTCGCGTGCCATGAGATTTGTTTCTCCTATTTATTTTAATTTCTATTCTATTATAACACGATTTTAATAAAAACGGATAGGCAGGACCTACCCGTTCTCAATGTTTATCTTGTTTTTGTTGGTTTCATCTTACGAGATGGTAAGTTGAATTGAACTCGGGCTAAAGTTAATTAGCCGATTTGAGCACAATTGAACCCAGGCTAAAAGCTCAAGTTAACTGATTTGAACCCGAGCGAGGCCCGGTGCAAAAAAGATAAACTGCTTTGTGTTCACGGAACACTGCATCAGTTTCCTATTTTTGCCTTGGGCCTTTGCCGCTCTTAGTATCATTTTATTACCAACGGAAGTGTGCGAAGGCACGGTTAGCTTCAGCCATACGGTGAGTGTCTTCACGTTTCTTAACAGCTGCACCAGTGTTGTTAGCAGCGTCCAAGATTTCTTTTGCAAGACGGTCTTGCATTGTGTGTTCACCACGAAGGCGAGCGATTGTTACCAACCAACGAAGTCCAAGTGTTGTACGACGTTCTGGACGAACTTCAACTGGGACTTGGTAGTTAGATCCACCAACACGACGTGCACGTACTTCAAGTACAGGCATGATGTTTTCCATAGCTGTTTCAAATACTTCAAGTGCATCGTTGCCAGTAGCTTCTTTGATTTGCTCAAAAGCACCGTAAACGATTGAAGCAGCTGTACCACGTTTACCGTCAAGCATAACGCGGTTGATAAGACGAGTAACTAGTTGTGAATTGTAAAGCGGATCTGGCAATACTTCACGTTTTGGAGCTCTATTTTTACGACTCATTTCTCTTTATCCCCTTTCCTTATGCTTTTTTCGGACGTTTAGTACCGTATTTAGAACGGCCTTGTTTACGATCGTTAACACCTGCAGTATCAAGTGCACCACGGACGATATGGTAACGTACCCCTGGAAGGTCTTTTACACGTCCACCGCGAAGAAGCACCACGCTGTGCTCTTGCAAGTTGTGTCCGATACCTGGGATGTAGGCAGTAACTTCGATAAGGTTGCTCAAACGTACACGAGCGAATTTACGAAGGGCAGAGTTAGGTTTTTTAGGTGTCATTGTTCCAACACGAGTTGCTACACCACGTTTTTGTGGTGAAGAAACGTTTGTTTGAACTTTTTTATGACTGTTGTAACCAACGTTCAAAGCTGGTGATTTAGATTTTTCTACTTTTGATTTACGCGGTTTGCGAACCAATTGGTTAATTGTAGGCATCTACATTCTCCTGTGTTTTTTTATTTTTGGTGATGATACACTTGGTGACAGCTACCATCTGTGTGTACTTTTGCAACATTTGTCAGCACGTCCCTGTACACTTTTGAGAGACCAAAAGTAAAAAGTACCGTCTATTATTGTAACACAATTTTTCCTTCATTGTCAAGATATTTTTCATTTTTATTCTGATCTTTTAACTCTTTGACACTAGCTTTCACCGCTTTTCTAAACAAAAAAAGGAGGCGATTTGCATCCTCCTTTCTAGTATGGATTTCCTTCGATTCAAGCTATCGTTTCAGAATTTTTTAACCCTTCTTATCAAAGCCAACCAGATTCTTTTGCAATGTTGGCTGCATCTGTTCGATTACTAGCTTCTAGTTTCGAAAGAATATTGGTGACATAGTTTCGGACGGTTCCATTTGATAGATAGAGTTGGTCTGCGATTTCTTGATTAGACAAGCCCTGAGCAATTCCCTTTAAAACAGCGATTTCTTGTTCTGTTAACGGATTGGGATGCGTCATCACCACTTCCATCAATTCAGGCGAATATTCCTTACGTCCTTCGAGAACAGTGTGCAAGGTTTGCATGAGATCTGCAACGCTTCTTTCTTTTAAGACATAAGCATCCACTCCAGCCTTGACCGCACGTTCAAAATAGCCAGGACGCTTGAAGGTCGTCACCACAACCACCTTTGTTTCTGGCTTTTCTGCTCGAATCCATTCCAAGACTTCGAGACCTGTCTTAACGGGCATTTCTACGTCAAGGATGGCGATATCCACAGACTCCTTTTCTAAGAGTTGGATGGCTTCTTGTCCATCCTTGGCTTGTAGGACGGATTCCACATCTGGTTGAAAGGTAAGCAACTGGCACATGGCATCTCGCAACATACTTTGATCTTCTGCAACAAGTAGTTTCATCTTAGTTTCTCTCCTTATAAGGTAGTCGTACTTGCACTTCTGTTGGACACTTCTGACTGATCACCTTTACCTCTCCCGAAAATGGAAGGACACGATCTCGAACGGTATGGAGCTCATCTCCTTTTAAAGAAGCAAAGCCACATCCATCATCTCTCACTGTTAGAATGAGTTCTTTCTCAGTTCGTTCTAATTTCAAGTAAGCTTTCGATGCTTTGGCATGTTTGATGATGTTGGTCACTAACTCAAGTAAAATCATGGAGGCCGTTGATTCTAATTCCTGAGTTAAGCTAGCAGTATCTAATTGGTGATTGATTTCCGTTTCAATTCCTGCAATTTCTAGCATTTTTTTAACAGTCGCAAACTCGGAGGCAAGTGTTCTGGTTTTGAGATTTTCAATGATGGTACGAACTTCGTTCATGGATTCTTTACTGATCTGATGAATTTCTTTTAATTCTTTTTCCACTTGAGGATAGGCCTGCATTTGAAGAAGTTGGAGGGCAAGATCCGTCTTCACACTCAACATAGCAAAAGTATGGCCTAGACTGTCATGGAGATCCTGGCCGATACGACTGCGTTCATTTTCAGCCAAGAAAAAACTGAGCTTGGCATTTTGTTTCATCTTTTCTTCTTTTATCTGTTCAGATACCTGAATCCGATAAAGACCGAAGGTCAAGGCATCAGAAACGATAAAGGTCACCAAGAAAAAGAGGAGGTGCCAGGGACTAACTTGACCAACCATAGAGATTCCAGTTAAAATCATCGGTTGTAAGACAACAAAACTGACAAAACGCCAAGAGTGGAAAGAAACCTCATCCAGCTCATAAATAAGGAGATTAGATAAATAAAAGATAAACCAAGCGAAGCTCGCATTTAGCCAGATGGAACTGTAAAAAATGTAGGCAAGCATAATCCACCAAGCTAGCCACTGCACGGTGCGATTCTGACTGATTAAAACCGAGTAGAAGGCAAGGACAAATAGTAGGGTCCATAGCAAGGTTAAAAGCGGGTAATCTCCAACGATGACACCCGCTATAGGAAAGATGATAAACACAATTGAAATATGAAACATATAATGAATGTTTTTAAATTTTTCCAACATAGATTTATTTTACCTCAATCCTTTTTTTCAGCTGGATTACCAGTACACCAAAGAAAACTGTATAGCCTAGCACAACCAAGGCAGAAAGAATATTAAATTCATGGTGTTCCAAATAAGTAGAGACGACCTGCATCAGTTGATAGGTTGGAGTCAGCTTTCCAATAGATTGGAGCCATTCTGGGAAGGAATCCAAGGGGAACCACAGTCCACCTAGAACAGCCAAAGCAATATAGGCAATATTTCCAACAACCGTCATCAGTTGAGCACTGGGTAGCAAGCTCACCAAGACCCCCATGCTGATAAAGACCACGCTTCCGATCAGCAAAATAGCACCAATTACCATCCAGTCAAGCCAAGGCAGAGTCACTCCACGGACAAAATGACCAACTGAAAAGACAACTGTAATTGATAACAAGAAAGTCAGTAGGGTACTGAACAGTTTTGATACATAATATTCTACCATAGATACGGGAGAATGTTGAATCAATTTTTGCCAGTTGTTTGTCTTATCAGACTCGAGTGTGCTTGGGATACTGAAAAAAGCACTTGACATGATACTAAAGAGCGTCATGGCAAAAAGATAGGCTTGAAGAGCAATTTCTGGAATATCTGACCCTGACATCATACCAGAAAAGATAAGGTAAAACACACTTGGAAGTCCGATGGATAGCAAGTAGTAGACTGCTTGCCGTTTCATCAGAATGATTTCCACTTTCATGAGACTTGTCATATTTTTCATCGTCAATCTCCTTTAGTCTTGAGTCGTTTCGAAGATACTGTCTAAGAGAGTTCGATTGCGAACTTCAATTTCTTCGATCATGCAGCCCTGTTCTTGCAAGACTTTCCATACCTGGCTGGCTTCTTTGGTTGTGAAGGAAAGAGCATTTTGCTTGATTTCAAGCCCTTGAATCTGGTCCAAAGTGCTGATAACTTCCTGATAAGTTAGTGGTACCGTAAAATGTTTTTCTTGTTCTTCACCACGCATGGCATAAGGTGTCGTATCCCGGATCAATTCACCCTTGTGGAGGACCAAAATGCGGTCAGCCGTATGTTCTACCTCTTCGATATAGTGAGAAGAGTAGACAATGGTGACACCATTTTTCTTTAACTGATTGACAATTTCCCAAAAATGCTGACGTGTCGAGGTATCCATGGCAGCAGTTGGTTCGTCCAAAAATAGAATTTTCGGACGACCTATTAGTGCCAACACGAAAGAGAACAAACGTTTTTGCCCACCAGACAACTTGCCCGCTAGCTGATTTTTCTGTTTGTCCGAAAATCTCAGCAAGTCATCAATTTCTTGATTGGAGAGACTGTTTGGATAGATTGATTGAAAGAAGGATAAGAGTTCTTTCACTTTCAAGTCTTGAACCACCGTATTTTCTTGAGGTAAGATAGAAATAAGCTGCTTTAATCGAGGATCTGTTGGTGCAAAGCCTTGAATAGCTATCTGACCTGAGCTCACGAACTTGTCGCCCAAGAGGCAATCAATCAAGGTCGTCTTACCTGCTCCGTTAGGTCCGATCAAGGCGACACATTCACCATCGTTGATTTCAAAGGAGATGTTCCGCAAGATCTCCTTGTCTTTTATTTTCTTACTCAATTTCTCAACTTTAATCACAGTCATGAGATTCTCCTTTCAACCACTTCATTCCCATAGGGAAAACGACGAAAATCATAAACCCAAAACCCCAAGCACCACGAATAAATTGGCGAAGCACGGTTTGGTCAAACCAACCAGTAAACATTTCCACTAACCATACCAAGAGTGATAGGCTGATAAAGAAATAGATGATTGCTTTTTTCATTCCTCAAACTCCTTTTTCACATCTCTGACCAATTTCAAACCTTCTCTGACAAGCCAAGACATCATTCCAAAGCCAGCAAAGAGCTCCCAAGGAAAATGGTAGAAACCCTCGTCCAATCCTGAAAACATGAGATAGGTCATAACTCCTGCTGCTACTAAACTCACTGCGACAATCATTTTATTTTTCATTTCTTCTTCCTCCATTTCATACTTCAATTATAGTCTTTTGAAGTTAACTGAGCTAGATGCTTCTGTCACTAGGAAATATGACAAATGTCATAAAAAAAGAAAGTTGCAAAATCAACTTTCTTTTTAATCAATTAAATTTTTATTCCACACTGAAAAGATATGGATATACAGGTTGTTGACCTTGGTGAATCTCTACTTCAACATCTTCAAATTCTTCTGCGATTTCTTGGGCAATTTCATTGGCAAGTTCTTCGCTTCCATCTTCACCGACATAGAAAGTCACGATTTCACTATCTTCGTCTAGCATGTGTTTCAAAGTTTCTGTCAAAGTTTGGTGCATATCAGGATTTGATACGAGAATCTTACCATCTACCATACCAAGATTGTCATTTTCATGAATTGCTAATCCATCGATAGTTGTGTCACGAACAGCTGTTGTTACACTACCGCTGACTACATCACCAAGAGCTGCAGTCATGCGTTCTTTGTTTTCTTCGATAGACTTGCTTGGATCAAAAGCAAGAAGGCTAGTCAAGCCTTGAGGAAGGGTACGAGCTTCTACAACAACAGCAGGTTGTTCAAGCACTTCAGCCGCAGACTGAGCTGCCATAAAGATATTTTTGTTGTTCGGCAAGAAGATGATGTTGCGAGCATTGACCTGTTCAACAGCCTTGATAAAGTCTTCTGTTGAAGGGTTCATCGTCTGACCACCTTCGATAACATAATCCACACCTTGGGCACGGAAGATATCTGCTAAACCTTGACCAGCTACTACTGCGATAAGGGCATATTCCTTCTCTTCAGCTGGCTTGCTGACTTGTGCTGCTTCTTTTTCAACTTGTGCTTCGTGTTGGTTGCGCATGTTGTCCACTTTAACCTTGACCAAGCTACCATATTTAAGCCCTTCTTGCATAACAAGACCTGGATCTTCGGTATGGACGTGAACTTTGACAATCTCATCATCGTTGACAACAAGTAGAGAATCCCCAAGGTCATTCAAGTAGTTACGGAATTCATCGTAGTCAAAGTCCTTAGAATAAGTTGGACCTTGTTTGAGGGCTACCATGATCTCCGTACAGTAACCGAAGGTAATATCCTCAGTCGCTACATGTCCAGCAACTGACTTGTGGTGTTCAGCATTGATCATTTCACTCATGTTGGCAGGAGTTGCTACAAAGTCCTCAGAAGCGCTGTATTCACCAGTGAGTGCTGAAAGGAAACCTTCATAGATGAATACCAAACCTTGGCCACCTGAGTCCACCACACCAACCTCTTTCAAGACTGGGAGCATTTCTGGTGTCTTAGCTAGAGCTCTCTTAGCACCTTCTAAGGCTGCACGCATGACCTCAACAGCATCATCTGTCTCCTCAGCTTTTTTCTTAGCCCCAATGGCCGCACCACGAGAAACTGTCAAAATAGTTCCTTCGACTGGTTTCATAACTGCCTTGTAGGCTACTTCGACACCGGATTGGAAAGCAAGAGCCAAGTCTTGACCTGTTAATTCGTCTTTTTCCTTAATAGCTTGGGAAAATCCACGGAAAAGTTGAGACGTGATAACTCCTGAGTTTCCACGCGCACCCATCAAGAGTCCCTTAGCAAGAATGCTCGCCACTTCTCCAACTGTAGAAGCTGGCTTGTCTGCTACTTCTTTGGCACCATTCTCGATGGTCATTCCCATGTTTGTCCCAGTATCTCCATCTGGAACTGGAAAGACGTTTAATGAATTGACATATTCTGCTTGCTTATTCAAACGAGTTGATGCAGCCTGCACCATCTCTTGGAATAAACTGGTAGTAATTTTTGACACGATTATTCTCCTACAACTTTGATATTTTGAATGTAGACATTCACAGTCTGAGCGGTGATTCCTAGTTGGTTTTCCAAACTAAAACGAACACGCTCTTGGATGTTTTTTGAGACTTCACTAATCTTTGTTCCGTAGCTCAACACGGTATAAACATCAACTGCAATACTGCCATCTTCGGCTGCTTTTACGACAACACCTTTTGCATAATTTTCCTTACCAAGGAGGGCTTGGAAATTATCTTTGAGGGTATTTTTGCTAGCCATACCGACCACACCAAAAATCTCAGTTGCTGCACCGCCTACAACGGTTGCAATCACTTCATCTGTTAGTTCGATTTGACCATCTTTTGTATTAATTTTTACAGTCATTTTTTTTACCTCAACTAGTTGATACTTTATTTTATCATATTTCATCCCAAGTGTAAAAGCAGAATGCTGTATTGGTAGATATTTACTCTATTTTTCAAATGATTTTATCCTTAGAGCAAAAGAAAAAGACCGCTTAGGTCTTTTCATTTTTATTAAACGCGTTCAACTTTACCTGATTTCAAAGCACGAGCTGAAGCCCAAACTTTTTTAGGTTTACCATCGATAAGAACAGTAACTTTTTGAAGGTTTGGTTTTACGGCACGTTTTGTTTGGTTCATCGCGTGTGAACGGTTGTTTCCTGATACAGTCTTACGACCTGTAAAGTAACATACTTTAGCCATTGTGTTTTCCTCCTATTAGATCTAATATAGCGGATGTGCTAGCACCACATACCGTACTATGTTATCACACTTTCTCTATTTTGGCAAGGAAATTAGGAGACTTTTTTTATTTGACGTAGACAACTTCTAATTTACCAAAAGCTACCTCTCCACGGATAATCAAGGTTTTGCTGGTTGGGGCTACAGGAGCATCTGCCTTGGCTACTCCACAAGAAGTCTCCACCTTCAGGTCCACTCTCCAGTGTTGGGGCACATAGATAACTGCATTCCCTAAACTGACTTCTACCTTCAAGGTTGCACTATCGCCTAACATCTCTGCATTGTCATAATAAATCTTGGCATTTCCACAGCTAACTTCAAACTGGTCTTCTACCAAGTCTTGGTCCTGTTTGTAAAAAGTTCCACTACCAAAGGAAACTTCCTTTTCTGTTAGAATGGTCTTTTCAGCGTCATACCACCATTTTTTCTCGTTCCATGTTTTGTTCGAATTAGTCAACATGCCAACTCCGAGAACTATTAGCACTCCCGCCCAGAACAGTGATTGATTGGGAATCGGTAAAATGTCATAAAAATGATTAGCAATCATGAGGGCTACTAGGGCTGTAAAGGAGGCTGAAGTGAAATGACGACGAAGGATTGCCTCAACTGATTGATAGGCAAAAAATCCAATACCAATCAAGGGCCAAATCTGCCCTCCAAATGAAGGGATTCCAAAATTCCCCTGTAATAATACTAAAGCTGCCAATACTAGCAACACAATACCAAATGCTTTCTTTTTCATCTTCTTACCTCATGTTTCTTAGATTTTCTTTTAGGAGGGATTGGTAATGTCGTGAGACATGAACCTCCTTGTGCGTCTGATAAAAGGAAATGGTGCCCGTTCCTGAAAAGGACTTGTCCACTGAGTAGATTTGACGGATGTTGGCGATGGTAGACTTGGATACTCGACTAAAATAGCGAGGCAAGATAGACTCCAACTCATAAAGTTTGAGACGAACTTCATAGGCTTCCTTCTGGTTATGAGCGTAGATCTTGCTCCCTTCAGTTTCAAAGAAGAGAATTTCTGACAGGTCTAGATAATATTCACCTGTCCCCTTGTAAAAAGTCAACCTCGGAGCCTTTGACTCTTGCAAAAGTCGTTGCAAGTCTGCAATTTCATCTGTCAAAGTGGGGGTCTTGATGACAATTTCAGTCTCCTCTAAATTGCCGTCAATCTCAATTCGTAACTTCATCACATCTCCTTTCTGACTCTACTATATCAAAGCTAAGATAGGAAAACAAGAGCAAAAAAGCAAGTAGTCAATCTGAAGCAGTAAGTGGTTGTAGGACTAGCTTAACTTACATGTCAGAATAGGAAGAAAAGAAACCCCCACATGAGTCCACAGGCATACCCAACCAGCACATCCTTGGGATAATGAACGCCCCCTAAAACCCTCACCAAGCCCAGCAAAGCTGAAAAGAGCAAGCATGCTAAGCCAACAGGTAGACTAACATGCAGACAGGCCATAGAGATGATAGTTGCCGAAAAGACATGGCGGCTGGGCATCGACTGTCCCGAGCTATCTTTTTCAAGCAGGGGACGGATGTCCCAAGTTTCATAAGGGCGTGGGTGGTTGATTTTCTTACGAAACAGGGACAAGACCACAAATCCTGATGCAGGAATAAGCACATAAACCCCAACTTGCTGACCAAGTTCTAGTTTCAGGCAAGTGGTGACTAGCAAGATCAGATAGACCAGGGGCATGGCGACTGTCATCAAACGATTGAAACTGCGCAATAGAAATAAAAGGGTGGGATGGCTGGTGAGTCTAGAGTTGATATTTCGATACCATTCTTGATAATTTTTCATCTATGCTTCTCATTCATTACTTTTTTGCCTACAGGTGAGACGTTTGTCTTCTAGTATAGTGTAGAAAAAGAAGGCCGTCAAGCCTTCTTTTGATTTATTCTTCTGCTTCGTCTTCTGTAAATTGACTATTGTACAAGTCGGCGTAGAAGCCACCTTGCGCCATCAGCTCCTCATGGTTGCCTTGTTCGATGATATTACCATCTTTCATGACAAGAATCAAGTCGGCATTACGAATAGTTGACAAGCGGTGGGCGATGACAAAGGAAGTTCTACCCTCCATCAAACGGTCCATGGCTTTCTGAATCAATTCCTCTGTACGTGTGTCGACTGAGGATGTCGCTTCATCCAAAATCAAGAGCGGTGCATCCTTGAGAAGGGCACGAGCAATGGTCAAGAGCTGTTTTTGTCCAACAGACAAGGTCACGGTGTCATCCAAAACAGTATCGTAGCCATCTGGCAAAGTCATGATAAAGTGGTGGATTCCCACAGCCTTGCTTGCTTCCATCATTCGTTCATCACTGATGCCCGTTTGATTGTAGATGAGATTTTCTCGAATCGTTCCTTCAAAGAGCCAAGTATCTTGCAAGACCATTGAAAAGGCATCGTGTACTTCTGAGCGCTTCATATCCTTGGTATCGACACCATCGATACGGATACTTCCCTTATCAATCTCATAGAACTTCATCAAAAGATTGACAATGGTTGTCTTACCAGCTCCAGTAGGCCCAACGATAGCGACCTTCTGGCCTGCATGAGCTGTCGCAGAAAAGTCATGGATGATGGTGCGTTCTGGTGTATAACCAAAGGATACGCGATCAAAGACCACTTCTCCTCTCATGCCAGTCAATTGTCTTTCCTTATGGGATTCATCCTGCATCTCAGCTTCACCTAGAAATTCAAAGACACGTCCCATGGCTGCACTCGCTTGTTGTAAGCTCGTAATCCCTTGGGCAATCTGTGACAGGGGTTGGGAGAAGGTCCGTACGTAAACCATAAAGGCTACAATAATCCCTATAGTGATATGCCCTTCTAGAGCAAGCGCGGCCCCAACAATGATGACCAAAACATAGCTAAAATTCCCAACAAAGAACATGGCTGGCATCATGATACCAGAGATAAACTGAGATTTCCAGATGCTGTCGTGCAAGTTTTGGTTTAAACCTGCAAATCTCGCTTTGGAGGTGTCCACTGCGTTGTAGCTGGTCACTACATTGTGGCCAGAGTACATCTCTTCCACATAACCATTGACGGCTGCTAGATTATTTTGTTGGGCTTTAAAATAACCCTGTGACTTGGCCATAATTACTGAAACCGCCGCAAAACCAACAAACGTAGAAACAACCGTTACCAGAGCTAAAATCCAGTTCATACTAAACATGGTCACCAAAACAGCAATCAACAAGAAGCTGGCTGAGATAACTGTTCCGAGACTTTGGTTGAGAGATTGCGCCGCTGTATCCACATCATTGGTCACGCGCGAAAGGGTGTCTCCTTGTGAATGACGGTCAAAATAGCCAAGTGGCAAACGATTGATTTTTTCAGCGATTGCTGTCCGCAAGCGTTTTGAAAAATGCTGAATGCTCGATGAAAAGATATAGGCCTGTGTATAGTTAAGGATAGCACCAAGTACATAGAGAATCACTAAAAAGCTAGCAATACTTGAAACAGCCTCTAAATCAATTCCTGTCATCAAACCATCTGAAATCAAGTTGGTAATTTC
This sequence comes from Streptococcus oralis, assembly GCF_021497945.1. Lineage (NCBI taxonomy): Bacteria > Bacillati > Bacillota > Bacilli > Lactobacillales > Streptococcaceae > Streptococcus > Streptococcus oralis. Next base: position 1,654,980 of record NZ_CP046524.1, read on the forward strand.
CTTAATCTTGGTTGGTCCATAAACAGTGATGATGCTTGAACATACAGCTGCTACAACCGCTACTAGTAGGGGAATTTGGAGACCTGCTAGAAAAGGTTTATAATATTTCCAAAAAGACATTTTCTTATTTTCCATGTTCCAATTCCTCCTTCGATAGTTGTGAGTAGGCAATTTCTTGGTAGACTTCGTTGGTAGCTAGAAGTTCCTTATGGGTGCCTTGTCCCACGACTTTTCCTTGATCCAAGACTAAGATCAGGTCAGCATCCATAATGGTAGAAATCCGCTGCGCTACGATGAGCTTGGTCATGGATTGTGTTTTCTCAGCTAGCTCTTGGCGTAAGATACGATCCGTCTTGTAGTCCAAGGCTGAGAAGGAGTCATCAAAAATGAGAATCTCTGGTTTACGAGCCAAGGCACGCGCAATGGCCAAACGCTGTCTTTGACCTCCTGAGAAGTTGGTTCCACCTTGGGCTACTTCTGATGCAAGTCCTACTTCCTTATCCTCTATGAAGCTTTTAGACTGGGCCAATTCAAGGGCTTGCCACATAGCAGCCTCGCTTAGAGGAGTTTCTTTGCTTTTGCCAAAGTCCAAGTTCCCCTTGACATCTCCAGAAAAGAGCACAGCTTTTTGAGGAATATAACCAACCTTGTTGCGCAAATCTTCCAAGTCATAGTCTTGAACATTAACTTCGTCCACTAGGATTTCTCCATCAGAAACATCGTAAAAACGTGGCAAGAGGTTGACAAGCGTAGACTTACCTGATCCAGTCGATCCGATGAAGGCTACGGTTTGACCCGCTTCTGCTTTGAAAGTGACATGTTCCACGACTGCTTCAGAGTTTTTAGAGTAGCGGAAAGTTACATCACGGAATTCCACTTGTCCTTGAACTGAAGGATCCGCTGTCTGTGCATGACTAGGATTTTCAATAGAAGAATGCAGATCCAATACTTGATTGATACGCCCTGCCGAAACCAAGGTACGAGGAAGAACGATAAAGAGTGCTCCCATGAGAAGGAAGCCCATCACGACCTGCATAGCATAGGACATGAAGACCACCATATCACTAAAGAGTGGCAAACGTTCTGCCAAACTTGCGTCGTTGATGATATAGGCACCAATCCAGTAAATGGCTAAACTTAGTCCACTTGAAATGGCCATCATGATCGGGTTCATAATCGCCATCAATCGATTGACAAAGAGATTGAGACGTGTCACCTCATCATTGGCTGCTTCAAATTTTTCATCTTGGTAATCCTCAGCATTGTATGCACGAACAACTCGAATCCCAGTCAAGCTTTCACGAGTGATGCTATTGAGTTTATCTGTCAATTTTTGGATGACAGATTGTTTTGGAAAGGCCAGAGTCATGAGAATAGTGGTCATCAAGACATTCACAATAACAGCCACAACCACTGCCCAGAGCCAGTATTCCGACTTCCCAAGGATTTTTCCAATGGCCCAGATGGCCATGATAGGCCCACGAGTCACTACCTGTAAGCCCATAGTAAAGAGCATCTGAATCTGAGTGATATCATTGGTCGTCCGAGTCAAAAGACTTGGGATTGAAAAACGTTTGATCTCTGTCTGCGAAAAATCCAAAACCTGATGAAATACATCAGTGCGTAGATGGGTTGTATAGGATGCTGCAACGCGAGCGGCAAAGAAACCAACCATAACAGATGAAAAGAAAGCCAATAAAGACAAACCAATCATCTTCGCAGCTGGTGACCAGAGTGCATCCAACTGCGTTCCAGACGTTCCAAGTAACTCTGTAATTTGTGAAATGTAGGTCGGTACCTCTAACTCGAGATAGACCGAGAAACAAGTGAAAAGAATCGTAAGGACAATCATCCCCCACTCTTTTCCTGTAATACGTTTAGCGAGTTTCTTCATTCTCTCCTCCTATCTTCTCAACATTTTCTTGCAATTGCCCGAGAACCTTTTCAAAGATTGCCAAGTCTGACTTGGAAACACCCTCTAGCAGACTCCTGTCAATCCGATCAAAAAACGCCTTGACCTCTTGCAGCTGAGAACGTGACTTGTCCGTCAAACGTACAAACTTGGCCCGCCTATCAACAGGGCTCGCCTCTAATTCCACCAAACCATTTTGCACCATGCGCTTGACCAAGTTACTCGCCACAGACTTGGTAATATTGAGTTCCTGCTCAATATCTTTAATCAAGACCAAGTCTTGGTTTTCCTCACGGCCATCCAAAAAACGTACAACCTGGCCTTGAGGTCCACCCATAAATTCAATACCACAGCGTTTGGCTTCTTTCTGCACCATCAGGTGAACCTGGTGCCCAAAACGTTTTAAAATTAACATCGGTTTGTCCATGATTGCTCCCTTCTAAATAAAAATAGTTCTCTTGAGAACAATTAAGTTTTCATGAGAACTATTTTACCACTTCCACAAAATATGTCAAGAAAAAAGTTTCCTTGAGAACTATTTTCTTGATAAAAAATCATCCTAAGCAAGTTTATTCTCGCTTAGGATGATTTTCTCTTCTTAAAATTAGAAGCCATCTACGTTGGTATAGATTTTTTGTACGTCTTCGTCGTCTTCAAGGACGCTGTAAAGTTTTTCAAAGGTTTCAAGGTCGTCCCCTGACAATTCCACTTCTGATTGAGGAATCATTTCCAATTCTGTCACTTGGAATTCTTCGATGCCAGACTCACGAAGGGCAACGATAGCCTTGTGAAGGTCTGTTGGAGCTGTGTAAACAGTAATTGTTCCTTCTTCTGCTTCTACATCGTCCACATCCACATCTGCTTCGAGCAATTGCTCAAAGACTGCATCAGCGTCCTCACCTGCAAATACGATCACACCCTTGTTGTCAAAGAGGTATGAAACAGAACCTGAAGCACCCATGTTTCCGCCGTTTTTACCAAAGGCAGCACGGACATTGGCTGCCGTACGGTTGACGTTTGAAGTCAAGGTATCAACGATCAGCATAGAACCATTTGGTCCAAATCCTTCGTAACGTCCTTCTGTAAAGGTTTCGTCTGTGTTTCCTTTTGCTTTATCAATCGCTTTATCGATAACGTGTTTTGGCACTTGGGCTTGTTTAGCACGATCGATAACGAATTTCAAAGCAGTGTTTGATTCTGGGTCTGGATCACCCTTTTTAGCTGCTACATAGATTTCTACACCAAATTTTGCATATACTTTAGAGTTAGCTCCATCTTTAGCCGTTTTCTTAGCTACGATATTGGCCCATTTACGTCCCATTAGGAATCTCCTTTTTTCACATTTTAATCTTTCTTATTATAACACAAGTCTATCTGATTTTCACTAGAGGAAATGGATTTTGTTCAGCAAATCCAGCTAGGATTGTCCTTTGGCTGCCAAGATTGCCTTGCCTTCTTTTATCAAGGGGTGACGGAAAAGCGAAAAGTACAGTTGGATGGTCATGGCAACCCAGATAAGGGGTTCGCAAAGGATAACTCCTCTATAGCCTGCCCAAGGGATAATCAAGACCACAAAAGCAGTTTTACCGATTAGTTCGATAAAACTAGATACCAGAGGAAGGACTTTTTGCCCCAAGCCCTGCAAACAATTCCGATAAATCAACAAGAGACTCAAAATCGGATAAAAGATTGAACTAATTTGCAGGTAGAGGCTACCATTTTCTACCAAGTATCCATCCGTCGAACTGGCCAAGAAGGAAACCAAGGTCGGACTAGCAAAAAAGAGAAAGATACAGACAAAACCTGCCCAAGACATGCTCAGGCGACTCCCAATACCAAGCCCTTGGACAATGCGGTCTGGTCGCTTAGCCCCAAGATTCTGAGAGGCAAAGGTCGTCATGGCAGAAGAAACAGCCGTCATCGGAAGCAGAGCAAAGGCCATAATGCGACGCGCCGCCGTCTGAGCACTAATAATCACTGCGCCAAAAGTATTGACAGAAGACTGTAAAATCACACTACCAATAGACACAATCGAACTCATCAAGCCCATAGCCAAACCTTGCTCCAAAAGATCCGCATACAAGGCCTTGTTCCATTTAAAATGCTTGAATTGAGGGAGCAGTTCTGGAACACTCTTGCGAATATAGAAAAAGCAAAGAACCGCTGACAACCCTTGTGAAATGATGGTAGCAAGGCCCGCAGATTGAACTCCCAGATGCAGTTGCGTAATAAAATACAAATCCAGAACTACATTAACCAAAGCAGAAAAAATCAGGAATCCAAGAGCTGCTAGACTGTCTCCAATGGACCGCAACAAGCCTGCAAAGAGGTTATAGGCAAAGCTAACGCCTACACAGGTCACAATCATGGAAATATATTGATAGGACTGAGGAAGGATTTCTGGAGGGGTATCCAGGTATTGCAAGAGTGGATACAGACCGACGAATCCCATCAGCATGACCAAAATACTGAGAAGCCCTCCTAAAATCCAGGTTGCTGCTACTGCTTCTTTAATTTTAGTGAAATTACGAGCTCCATAATAGCGGGCAATGACGATCCCCATGCCATTTCCAACACCGAGAGTAAAGCCTATAATCAAGTCAAAAATGGCCGTTGTCGCCCCTACTGCAGCTAAGGAATCTTGACCAAGAAAACGCCCAACAATCAAGACGTCAGCTGTATTATAGAGTTGCTGAAAAATATTTGACAGCAAGATTGGAAAAGCAAAGCTTAACAGTGCCGGAAGAATAGGACCATGTATCAAGTCCACTGATCGTTTCTTATTCATAAGCCTATTATATCAGCTTGCTAGAGGAGCGACAAGGATTGCTTGGATTTCTTGAAATCAATTGCTTATAGGGAGACAATTTGCTATAATCAAGAAAAGGAGGTCATTTATGAGTTTGACCAGTCAATTAATAACCAATGCATTTCCCGATCTTGATAAGGTTGAAAAGCTAAACAAGGAAGCTTTCCCCGAGGAAGAACGAGTCCCTCTGTCTGAGTTCTTGCGCTATCAGGACCGAGATGACGCCCACTTTTTTGCCTTTTATAATGAAGAAGAGTTTGTCGGCTTTGCCTTCTCCATCTCCAATCAAAAAGCCTTCTATATAAGCTTTTTTGCCATCATGCCCCACCTGAGAAGCCACGGGTACGGAAAGGAAATCATCGAAAAGCTGACCGATTTTTACCAGCGAACCATGTTGCTGGAAGTCGAGCGATTGGATGAAGAATGCGATAATTTGGAGCAGAGAAAGGCTCGCATGGATTTCTATCGCCAAAATGGTTTCAAAACAGCCAACGCTTTTCTAGAGTACGATGATTTGAGTTTTGAAATCCTCTATCGTGGCGACCATTTTGACGAAGAAGCCTATCGCGACATCTTCCAAAAGTTACAGGATGAACATTATTTTGACTTTCATATCGAATACCGTCGTTTTAGTGATCATTAGTTCTTTCATCTGAAATAAACATAAAAAGTAGCAGTTCCTATCTGCTACTTTTTATGTTATTCTTCAATTTCGATTTCAAGTCCCTCGCCTAGGTCAAGTGTTACTTCTTGGTTAGGTGCTAGATCCTCAACGACAGAAGTAGGAGTTGTTCCTTCTTCATCTTCAATCAAGCCATATTGAACACGGACTTGATGGTCGATGGCATCAAAGACTTCTGGGTGATCTGCCAAGTATTTCTTAGCATTTTCAGAACCCTGACCGATCTTTTCATCCTTGTAAGAGTACCAAGCTCCTGCTTTTTTGATGATATCCAAATCACTTGCAATCTTCAAGAGCTCACCGGTCTTAGAAATACCTTCTCCGTACATGATTTCAACAAAGGCTTCCTTAAATGGTGGAGCCACCTTGTTTTTCACGACCTTGATCTTGGTTTCCTTACCGACATTGGTATCTTTTTGGTCACCAGTTCCTTTGATTTGTGTGCTTCCACGAACATCCAAACGGACTGAAGCGTAGAATTTCAAAGCACGTCCACCAGGTGTTGTTTCTGGATTTCCAAACATAACCCCAACTTTTTCACGCAATTGGTTGATAAAGATGGCAATTGTTTTGGTTTTATTGATAGAAGCTCCGAGTTTACGCATGGCCTGGCTCATCATACGAGCTTGCAAACCAACGTGACTATCTCCAATATCCCCATCAATTTCCGCACGAGGTACAAGGGCCGCAACCGAGTCGATAACGACAAGGTCAACTGCACCTGAGTCAATCAATTTTCCAGCAATTTCAAGACCTTGTTCACCTGAGTCTGGTTGTGACAAGAGCAATTCGTCAATGTTCACACCAAGGGCTGCAGCATAGGCTGGGTCAAGAGCATGTTCCGCATCGATAAAGGCTGCAATACCGCCTTCTTTCTGTGCTTGCGCAACAGCGTGAAGGGCAACCGTTGTCTTACCAGAAGACTCTGGTCCGTAGATTTCGATGATACGTCCCTTAGGATAACCACCTGAACCAAGGGCAATGTCAAGTGCCAATGACCCTGAACTCATCACTTGCACTTTTTGCTCCGCGCGCTCACCCAAGCGCATGATTGATCCTTTACCAAAGTCTTTCTCAATCAATTTCAGGGCATCGTTCAATGCTTTTTCACGGTCAGCCCCAAATTTTTTCCCAATTTCATCTAATTTTTTTGTTGGTTTTTTCGCCATTCTATTCTCCTGTATTCTAATAGTCCTAAGACCTATTTACTATTATATCAAAAGTTAGTCACTTAATAAAGCCTTGCGAACTAGGTTAAAGGCATGCATGACCGCGATGTGACGTACATCTGCTCGACTCCGCCCTGCGATATTAGCCTTGATAACCTCTGCCCCTTTTGCATGCGCCAAGCCAATAAAGACTGTCCCAGCTGGATGCCCCTCTAGGCTATCTGGCCCAGCCACACCCGTCAAACTGACTCCATAATCAGACTGAGTCTTGAGCCGTGCCTGCTCTGCCATTTTTTTAGCCGTAAACTCTGAAACGACCCCGTGTTCTTTCAGCTCTTGCTCGGAAATATCCAGCATCTTGGACTTTTCTTCTAAACTGTATGTGACAAAACCGCCATTAAAAATGGCAGAAACGCCTGAAAAGTCTGCTAATGTCGCTTGAAAAAGGCCTGCCGTCAAGCTCTCTGCTGCAGTAATGCTTTTCTTTCTCTTCTTAAGCTCTTCTACAACGACACTTGCTAGGCTGCTCTCCTCCCCATATCCATAACAGATGTCTCGCAAAGAGAGTCCCTCGAAAGTCTGGCGATCTAAGATTTGATTTTCCAAGGTGTCCAATGCTTGATCAGCCTTTTCTTGACTGACTGCTTTTGTAGACAAGCGCAAGGTCACCTCTCCCGTTTTGGCATAGGGAGCTAAGGTCGGATCTGTTTGATGGTCAATCAAATCCGCCAAAATGGTCACCAACTGACTTTCACCAATCCCAAAGAAACGGAGCACTCGTGAGTACAACTTGGTACCAGTCATTAACTTAGGTAAGAGTTGATTTAAGACCATGGGTTTCAACTCACTTGGCGGTCCTGGGAGGACCACGTAAGTCACGCCATCCACTTCCGACACCCCTCCTACTGCTAAACCTGTCTCATTTGGCAGTGGAGTTGCCCCTTCTACAATTTGGGCTTGGCGCTCATTATTCGGTGTCCGAGCATAGTCTGGCCTTTGAGCAAAAAATTGATCGAGTTTTTCTTGCGCTTGAGGGTCAAACACTAAGTTTTTTCCAAAAAATTTTGCCAGAGTTTGTTTGGTTAAATCATCCTCAGTTGGCCCTAAGCCCCCTGTCAAAATGACTAGACTACTACGCGAACTCGCAATCTCTAGCAAGGACATGAGACGCGCTTCATTATCTCCCACAGCTGTTTGGAAGTAGACATCTACTCCAATTTCTGCTAGCTTTTCTGATAAAAACTGGGCGTTGGTATTGACAATCTGCCCTGTTAAAATTTCCGTTCCTACAGCAATGATTTCTGCTTTCATCTTTCATCTTTCCTCCTACCTATCTATTCGAATTTTTTTGAAAAAATCGCAGGAAAGTCCCACGATTTGATTTTTCATTTTATTCTATTTCCTCACTTGAAACATTTGTTGAAGGCACTGTTCGACCATAAAGATTTTCATACAGAACAGCGTTGGTCTCCAACTCTGCTACATCCTCTCTCCCTAGGGAACGACGCAAGAGATTTTGCATTTCTAGCATATGCTCTCTCGTTACGATTTGGTAAGAGATTCCTTGCAACTCAGCATCTTCACCACGAAGTTGATGAGTTTCGATGTTTTTAAAGGAATCTTGGTAACCAAGTAGTTGTGGGATACTGGAGGCAGACAAATCAACATTTGTCTGCATATTATCACTAAGCGCTTTTAAGATAGCTTGATAATGACTGATACTATTGAGGCTCAAGACCTTTTCCATAATCTTTTGAATGACTTCACGTTGACGTTTTTGACGACCATAGTCTCCCTCAGGATCCTGATAACGCATCCGTGAATAGACCAGGGCTTCCTCACCATTCAAAGTTTGCTCACCGACTCCAATCGAGATTTTATTAAATTCTTCCTGATCAGCAATCGAAATTGGAAAACCGAGTGTATTGTTGACGGTGATGCCCCCAACTGCATCAACTAGCTGTTGGAGTCCTTGCATGTTGACCATCACATAGCGGTCAATGTGGATATTCATCATCTTTTGAATAGTAGAAATTGCAAGTTCCGCACCGCCATTGGCATAGGCAGCATTGAGTTTTGCTTCCTGAACTTGACCGTTTCCAGTCTCAATCTTGGTCAAAATGTCCCGTTCCAAACTCATCATAGTGGTTTTCTTGGTTTTGGGATTAACCGTCAAGAGAATCATAGAATCACTATTTCCCGCCCAGGGGTCTGTACGTTCCACATTTCCCGTATCCACCCCCATCAAGAGAATAGTTAAAGGCTCTGTCGCTTCGATAACGTTGGTTTCTTCACCAATTTTCTTATAAGTTTTTTTACTTAAGGTTTCAGTTCCTTGATAATAAATAGTATAGGCATATGCACCCACACCTAAAGCCGTTACGGCTAGAAAAGCTAGTAGCATTCCGATTATTTTTTTTACCATCTTATCATTTATCTATCAGTCTACCCATCAGGTAAACGTCTAAAAATATCCCTTCTTTTAAATAGGCTCCTCTTTCTTGTAAGCCTTCTGTAACAAATCCAAATTTTGAATAGAGGTGGATAGCTGCCTCGTTGCGCTTTTGTACACTGAGCTGCAAACGACGCAGAACTCCACTGGTTTTAGCCCACTCAATTCCTTCTTCAAGGAGTATGCTTCCTAAGCCATGATTCCAAAACTTCCTTTGGATGACCAAAAAGATATCCCCAATGTGACGAATCCGTATACGTTGCTCTGCCGTGATGTTCAAAACACCTGCAATTTCATCATTCAGGAGAGCTAGGAGAGTGATTTGGTTATCTGAAGTCGCTTGCTTTTCAATAAAAAGCGCCATTTCAGATTCTGTCATCAGGATACCATTTTCATCTAAACTGGTGAAATCTGTCTCCTGTCCAACTAAATCCAAGAATGCAACCAAAGCAGCGGCATCATGAGCTTCAGCCTCACGAATACAAAGTTCATACTCCATCTTGAAGCTCCTTGATCAATTCCTCAGCACGAGAACCCTGAGCGGTAAAATAGAGGCGACGACCCTCAGCCTCTTTCAAGAGTTCCAACTCCAAGTAGGAATCTGGCAAATCCTCACCCAAAAGATGTCCCCACTCGATAACGGTCACACCACCACCAAAGAGAAACTCATCCAAGTCAATCGAATCAGCATCCCCCTCAATCCGATAGACATCCAAATGGTAGAGCGGAAGGCGACCCTCATACTCTCTCACGATGGTGTAGGTTGGACTTTTGATCATCTGATGAATACCCAAGCCCTTGGCAAGACCCTTTGTAAAGGTTGTTTTACCAGCACCCAATTCCCCAGACAAGATCAAAACATCATTTTTTTGGAGCAAGGTTCCTAGGCGTTCTCCCAGATTGATCAGCTCTTCTTCATTTTTTGTGTACATGCTACTATTATACCAAAAAGTTTTCTTTTGTGTGAATTTTCTTTACAAACTTACTATAACAATTTTGGTAAAATAAGGGATTTTTATTGATAGAAAAGTGTTTTTAAAAAAATATACACATGGCGCTAACAAGTAAAATATCTCGGATTACGTGCCCGTAAAAAGAAAATTCTCTTCTCATAGATTTTGGAAACAAAAACCGAGCAAAAATGAATCCCAAACCAACATAAAAAACAATGGATAAAACCGTCATTGGATTTCTCAAGAACAGCAAGGTTGCCAGAACTGTCAGGACAACTGTTTTTTTCTTATTGAGAGCGGTTCCCAAATCTCGGCTGTATTTTTCAAACGGTAAAAAGGCAAGTAAATCAATGCCAAATAAGAAAAAGAAGGAAGGCAAGAAAAGATCTACTAACTCTTGCTGAAAAGCTGTCTGTGTTAAAATAGTCTCCGACAACACCAGACAGACGCCTACTAGGTTTAAAACCAACAAGATACTATAAAATAGTTTCACTTTTTTCTGACTGTTTATAATGCTATGAACATCCTGATCTCGAGTATAAAAGAAATTCATCCCTGCGCACAGACCTGATGCCAATACGATAAACACTAGAAAATAGGCACTAGATTGCTTTAAAGTCAATGCTGGCCCCGTCCACAGCAAGCAGCTACTCAAACTAATCTGGAGCAAAGCCAACAACAATAAGATGCGAATTGATTTCACCATTTTCATTCTCCCTTCGTATAAATGATTATACTCTTAGAAAAATGAAAAAGAGTTTCCTCAGCTCAAATGTCGTTTTTTGACGCTCAACTGACCAAAAACTAGGCGAAGTAATTGAAATAGACTACTCTTCCAGTTTTTCTTAATCTTTGAACCAAAGGGCAATCTCGCATTTGGTAGACACTTCTGAGTCTGATCCATGGACAATATTTTGACTTGCCTCATCTTCTCCTGCTGCTTGAACAACATCTCTACGAATGATACTTGGTAGGACCTCGTCTGGGCAAATCGCTCCCATCATTTTGCGCCAACTTTCGGTTACTTTAACTCCAGAAATTACATCAACTACAACTTGTCCTGAAGCTATAAAATTTCGAATGGGTGGGTAAAAATCTTTCCCTACCAAATCTTGATAATGCTGATCAAATCAATTCAGCTGAAACAGATGGATGAAATGCTAATTTTTCAAGCTGAAAACCGCGCTTTTCGATCCTTTGCAAGACTTCTCACACCAGACCTTGTCTCACATCATCTGGCTTAATGATAAAACATATTTGTTCCACGCCTATCCCTTTTACACTTTTATTCTTCTATTTTATTCCATCATTGGAAATTTATGGAAAATTTTTCTGAAATTGGCAAGCTCTATCATTTCTAAAGTAGGTAAATCTTAACATTCAAATTGCTTGAAGAGCTTGCCAGCGATAAGAGCCTTAACGTTAGGTTTCATCCATAACCTGACGCAAAACTTGAAGAACGTTGATAACTTTAAAACTAGAATTCTCATTGCTTTGAATATCAAAAAGAGAGAACCAATCTGATTCTCTCTCGTACTTAGTTATATGTCGCCCACTACAATTGCCCATGACTCCTAAGCACTATCCTTTACAGTAGTGAAGTTATTCCTTATTTCTACTATCCTTGATTTTTACGTCTATATCCTATTAGCATCAGTAATACTCCTGAGGTTAACATTATCCATGCATATTGGGATACGTTGCTTCCATCTCCTGTATTAGGTAATGTCTTGTTATTACTTGTATTTGGTACCTCTGGTTTATTCGATTCTGGATTATTTGGTGTAGAAGGTTTTGTTGGAGTCTTTTCTTGGTTGGTGATCGTAAAGCCATCTTTCATGCTGCCTGCGTAACCGACTCCATACCACTTGCCTGCAAGTGAAATGTTGTTTAACGTTTCGCCAACTTCTTTGATGGTATACTCATGAGCTGCTCCACCGAGGGTCGCGGATACTGGTAATTGCTCAAAGGTGGCTGTCCAGTTATTGGCTGACTTCAACTCTTGTACCTGACCTGTGGCTACGCCGTCTTTGTAGAGTTCTACTTTGACACTATCTACAGGCGCGGATACAGCGTTACCAGCTGAATCTTTCCATTCTTTTGTTACCTTGACATCTCTGGTTGGAATTTCCATTGGAGCCCATGGAGTCTTTTCCTTATTGGTGATCGTGAAGCCATCTTTCATGCTGCCTGCGTAACCGACTCCATACCATTTGCCTACAAGTGAAATGTTGTTTAATGTTTCGCCAACTTCTTTGATGGTGTACTCATGAGCTGCTCCACCTAGTGTCGCGGATACCGGTAATTGCTCAAAGGTGGCTGTCCACTTGTTCTCTTTGGTCAACTCTTGTACATTACCTGTTGCCACGCCGTCTTTGTAGAGTTCAACTGTGATACTGTCCACAGGTGCATCAATCTTGTTGCCATCTGAGTCTTGCCACTCTTTTGTGACCGTGATCGCTCGGGTTGGTGGGACCATTGGAGCCCACGGAGTCTTTTCCTTATTGGTAATCGTGAAGCCATCTTTCATGCTTCCCTCATAACCGACTCCATACCACTTGCCTGCAAGTGAAATGTTGTTTAATGTTTCGCCAACTTCTTTGATGGTGTACTCATGAGCTGCTCCACCCAAAGTCGCGGATACTGGTAATTGCTCAAAAGTGGCTGTCCAGTTATTGGCTTTGTTCAACTCTTGTACCTGACCTGTGGCCACGCCGTCTTTGTAGAGTTCTACTTTGACACTATCTACAGGCGCGGATACATCGTTACCAGCTGAATCTTTCCATTCTTTTGTTACTTTGACATCTCGGGTTGGAATTTCCATTGGAGCCCATGGGGTCTTTTCCTTATTGGTGATCGTGAAGCCATCTTTCATGCTGCCTGCGTAACCGACTCCATACCACTTGCCTGCAAGTGAAATGTTGTTTAATGTTTCGCCAACTTCTTTGATGGTGTACTGATGAGCTTCGCCACCGAGGGTCGCAGAGACTGGCAGTTTCTCGAAGGTGGCTGTCCACTTGTTCTCTTTGGTCAACTCTTGTACATTACCTGTGGCCACGCCATCTTTGTAGAGTTCGACTGTGACGCTATCTACAGGTGCGGATACATCGTTACCAGCTGAATCTTTCCATTCTTTTGTTACTTTGACATCTCGGGTTGGAATTTCCATTGGAGCCCATGGGGTCTTTTCCTTATTGGTGATCGTGAAGCCATCTTTCATGCTGCCTGCGTAACCGACTCCATACCACTTGCCTGCAAGTGAAATGTTGTTTAATGTTTCGCCAACTTCTTTGATGGTGTACTGATGAGCTTCGCCACCGAGGGTCGTAGAGACTAGCAGTTTCTCAAAGGTGGCTGTCCAGTTATTGGCTGACTTCAACTCCTGTACCTGACCTGTGGCCACGCCGTCTTTGTAGAGTTCAACTGTGATACTGTCCACAGGTGCATCAATCTTGTTGCCATCTGTGCCTTGCCACTCTTTGGTGACGGTGATAGATCGGGTTGGAATTTCCATTGGAGCCCATGGAGTCTTTTCCTTATTGGTGATCGTGAAGCCGTCTTTCATACTTCCCTCATAACGGACGCCATACCATTTGCCTGCAAGTGAAATGTTGTTTAAGCTTTCGCCAACTTCTTTGATGGTGTACTCATGAGCTTCGCCACCGAGGGTCGCAGAGACTGGCAGTTTCTCGAAGGTGGCTGTCCACTTGTTCTCTTTGGTCAACTCTTGTACATTACCTGTTGCCACGCCGTCTTTGTAGAGTTCGACTGTGACGCTATCTACAGGCGCGGATACATCGTTATCAGCTGAATCTTGCCACTCTTTTGTGACGGTGACATCTCGGGTTGGTGGGATCATTGGAGCCCATGGAGTCTTTTCCTTATTGGTGATCGTGAAGCCTTCTTTCATGCTGCCTGCGTAACCGACTCCATACCATTTGCCTGCAAGTGAAATGTTGTTTAATGTTTCGCCAACTTCTTTGATGGTATACTCGTGGTTTTCACCACCCAAAGTCGCGGATACTGGTAATTGCTCAAAAGCGGCTGTCCAGTTATTGGCTGACTTCAACTCCTGTACCTGACCTGTGGCCACGCCGTCTTTGTAGAGTTCGACTGTGACGCTGTCCACAGGTGCTGCGATATCAGTTCCTAAAAAGTTTTTCCACTCTTTTGTCACGGTGACAGCTCGGGTTGGAATTTCCATTGGTGTCCATATTAAAGACCAAATTGCATATAACTCTACATCTTGATTAATTGGTCCTGTCTTAAATATATCTCCATTTGAATACATAGTACCTTTACCATCAGCTTGTGTATTCCATCCTTTGAAGATATATCCAGATCGTTTCATCGTACCTGCATCTAAGACCGTTACCTTATCAGTATCAGCATCATTTCCGTCTGCTGTAACGGATGGATAGTATTCGTTATTATCCTTTGGTGCTTCTCCACTTACATCAGCGTTATTTTTATTATAATTCACCTTTCCATAAACAATAATATCGTACTCCGCTTTTACGGTATCTTCAGGTATTGCCTGATTGCTACTAGCCAATGTGTTGGTTGTTGTAACTTCAGCTTTAATTTTTCCCGTAGACTTTCCTCTTATTTTACCACTATCATCAACATCTGCCACATCATTTTGTAACTCAAGATATTTTAATTCAGGAGATACAGTAGGATGGTCACTTGTTGCAACAGCTTTGGCCGCTCCTTCATTTGACTCCTCTCCAACATGTATCTTAACAGGCTCTGTTTTTATCTTAGGTGCTCTTATAAGTCCGCAACCGATAGTATCAAGCGGTTTTTCTCTTACCAATTCTGGTAATTCAGCTGTTTTATAGCTTGTTCTGTCAAAGTCAGAGTTCTTTGATTTTAACATATCCGAATCTTTTGCCTTCAATGTAAGTTTAGTTTCACCATCTGGCATAGTAACCTTTATCCATTGACCAGCCTCAGACATAAAGCTCTTTAATTCGTATCCTCCATTTTCATCCGTAGTTGTACTATGAATCAAAGTATTAGCAGGAATTAGCTTATTATTAATAGTGATGTCTTGATTAGGAGAATATAGTTCAAGTTTAACACCTTTTGCTTTTGTTTCCCCCTCATCAAGTTCTCCATTTTCGTTTTTATCCCACCATACTTCTGATGAAATAACTGCATAATTTCCATAAATATATTTTGCAGGATTTATATATCCACTCGTTTTAACTCCTGTATAATCAGTGGTTTCAAAACTTCCACCAATATATGCTTCAAGTTCATCCGTTGTCGTTTTCGCATGAGTTTTAAGTGGTAACTTAATATTGACCTGACTGCCTTTAGGAAGTTCTCCCAAATCAAGTTTAACATGGGTTACTTTTCCCCAATCCGTTATATTTTCAGCTGAAACGAAAGTATTTCCACCATCTATGCTATAACTAAATTCCTGTTTCCCAGGACGACTATCTCCCATTACCTTAACTTCACCAGTCAAATACATATCCACTTGGGTTTTCGGTGTTTGAACAGTTTCGTTTTGCTGAGTATATGATATGGATTTATCCTTTTTAGGAATTTCAATAATAGCCTTAAAATCCTTAAATCCATCTGAGTCTGGTGCTTGAACGAAGAAATCTCCTCGTAAATTATCTCTTTCATCCGGATAGAAAGTCTGTGTAGGGAATTTACTTCCCGCTGTTCCATAGACGATATTATCATATTTTCCGGGGAATATATTTGATCCTACCGCCGTATTCTTGGATACAACAACTTCCACCTTGCTCAAATCAATTCCAAATAATTTCTTTTTCTTCGTAGCATCAAGAGCAGTTGCTGCATTTTCAGAAAGTTGGAATAAATCTCCTTCAAGCTTTGCATGGCTATAATATTCATTTTTACTTCCATCCAGCTTCGTTTCAAGTGGGCTCATATCATAATAAACCATTCCATATGGACGATGCTCATTTTCTCCTGGAGATGTAACACTTGTGTATCTAAAACTCTTCAGTGCAATGACAACTGGATCTTCCATAAATTTAAGTACACTATCATTGTAGTAATAATAGTAAGAAAAAGCTTTATTCTTAGTAATTTCTCTAAATTGTCTATTTAAAGCTTGTATGCCCGCTTCTGTAATAGACATTTTAATCCATACTCTACCATCAGCATCTGTAACTTGTTTAATAATAACATTGCCAGATGCATTATCAAATCCTAAAAATTTACACTTATCTACATCTGCAGCAAATTGTTTATCTTTTATTTCTACATAAGCGGATTCAGGAATTCCATAAGGCATCTTACCTGCTTCCGGCATGTCTGAATTCATGGCATAAGCATAAGCTTTTGTATTGAATCGAACTTTTTGTAGACTTGTTCCGGTCTGTGAAATAGAATTATTTGTTTCATTTCCTGCCGGTTCAATTACATTATCTGCGGTCTTATTTGTAACAATATAAGTTCTTGTCAAAAGGCCGTAACGTTGTGGTGTTTTGATAGCATTCCACGCCCTACCACCAAAAGTTTGTCCTTTTCCGGCATCATGAATATGATTTCCATCGCTACAACTTTCATTATAATATTTGCCTTCTAAATTCTGAATAAAGTAATTAGGTCCATACCAAGCAATTCCCTTTTCCTTCTCTATCGTCAATGGATTGCCTTTAAAATCAGTATTTCTAAGTTCATATTCAATATTGGAAAATAATACTGCTTCTCCTGTTTCTTTATCGGCAAATGGCTCAATATTATATACTCCATCATAAGTTAAAACAATACTTGATAGATGTTCAATATCCCTATTAATTCCAAGGTCTATTTTTGTTCCATCTTCAATATTTCCAATATTATATACTTTTTCTGTACCCTCTATTCCAAGTACATTATCCGCAGTTTTATAAATAATTTTCCAACCACTTAAGGATTTATTTGCTGTAAATTTCCCAGTCAAAAGTCCAGTTTTGTCAGCCTTAGAATCAAGTCCTTTGAGATTCAAAGTTCCCACTGTCAAATCAATTCTTGGATTTTTCGTTACAGGAGAAAATTCTTTCTTCGTTCCATAATCAAAGAACAATTTCCAAGTATCATAAAAAGTTCCATTCTCCGCTTGATTTGGATATAATACATTTTCCTTTAATCTATCACCAGTACTCTCAGCTTTCAAAGGTGTACATTTCTTTTGAGTTACAGTTGTCCAGAAGAAATCATCCTTTGCTTTTCCACTCACATTATTAACAGGACTTTTCACAGCTTTATTAGCTTCATAATCAAAATTATCATTTGCATCCGCAGTTGGATCAGTTGATTTTGCAGAATATTTTATCTGCAAATGTCCTGTAGCTGTAGGTGTAACATAAATATCAAATTTACTTTGAGCAAATGACTGTCTTCTAACATTTTCCTTATAGTTACCAGCAAAATGTGTACTTGCATTAAAAGTATCATTGTTTAAGTACTCCCAATGAACTTCAACTTTAGTTACTCTTCCACCAGAAGTGTCAAATTTAACTTCAGGAAAATTATGGACTTTATTTGCTAAATGAACAGGTGAATTTACATCTGCTGTGTGTTCATTACCATCTGCTGTAGTATAAACTACTTTTGCTACTTTATAAGAATCTGTATTCCATGTTTGAGCAGTTCCTTTCCATGCAGTAGGTTGAATTTCTTCAGGAAATTCATAAGTTTCAACTGTTGCACCAGTTTTATTCTTTGGAAAATACTCATTCCATTCTCCATTGGCATCTTTTAGAATATAATATTCATTACTTAAACGTGTATAGCCAACATCAGAATACTTTGCATCTGCAGAAACTGCATTTGCAGTATAAAATCCTCCAGCATTTTTATAAAGTTGATATCCAGGTCCAGCAAAACTATGAATTTCATATCCATCGACAGTATTAGCTTTCATAGTTTTAATCTTTACGCCTTGTCCATCAGCGCTGATAACAACTTCCTTTTTGCCGTCTGTTCCATTTGGAGTTTCAAAAACAAATTCAGGTGTTGTAGCTTCATATAAAGTATCTGAACCAATATTGTCGATTCCATCAGGAACTTGCCAAATAAGTGAAAATCCCTTTGTAAATGCATCGTTCCATTTGTGGTCACTTCCATTATTATAGAGAGGTTTCCTTGGTGTTATGAGATAATAATTTCCCTTTCCATCACCATCATTTTTCATTTCACTGACTGTCGCATAATAAGCAAGATCTAAATCATATAAACCATTTCTGATTTGTAATTTTTGTAAAATGAAATTTCCTTCAACACTTCCATTTTTCGGAACATAAACCTTGATATGTTTTAAACTCATTAGAGGAGTATCCGCGTCATGAATTGTTCCTTGCTTATAATAATAGTAATCTTTGTTACCAGTAAATGGACCACTTGCAGGATCTGTATCATAAAATCTTATGAATCCAGAATTCGCAATCTTCGCCAGACTACTTGCATTTAGATGACGATTTCCTGTTACTGTAGTTTTAGGATCGTCATAATTTGTTGGTGACATTCTCCATTTGTATTCTGATGAATTTCCTGTACTATTAATCGGTGTGTTATTTTCTCCTTCACAGGCAGTAACATTCAGTTTTGTTTCAAGTTTTCCTTCAGCAATCCACTTTTTACATTCTTCATCTGTTAAACTACGTCTATTAAAGGCAATATTAAATACTAAACTTGAACCTCCGCCCAAAGATCGAAGGAAATTATCATTGATATCATAGATAATTTTTACAACTTTATCATAATTTTTTTGTGAAACTGCGTCCAATGGAATTACTTTGCCCTTTGCATCTAGCATTGTAATTTTTTCAAATTGTACTCCTTCAATTCCTGGATTAGCAAGTTTGAATCCATAAGTTGGTATATCTACAACAATTCTTTGGTCGCCAAACTCAGTACTTCCATCGTCTTTTACTTGATAGAAAGGTGTATAATTTATAGTAAACAATGTATTAGTCATAGTTGCCAAATTATATGGATTTACTGACGTTCCATCTCCATTTGATTTATCTTTAATCTTATGATTGTCATCATATACCATAAGCTTACCATTATCCATTGGGGCTCCGGAATTCAAAGAAACTGATTCCATTAAAGATTGATTCAGTTTAGGCTTAGTTGCTTCTTCTTTAACTTCTGACTCATCGTCTTTTATTTCTGCTTTATTGTCCTGTTTATCTTTTTGCTCTTCAGGATTTATCTTTTCTTCAGCTTCCTTATCAGTTTTTTTAGAATCTGTTTTATTGTCCCGTTTATCTGCTTGTTCCTCAGGATCTATCTTTTCTTTCGTTTCCTTATCAGTTTTTTTGACATCTGTAATTGTATCTTTAGCTATTACTCCCTCTGCAAAAGCAATAGTATTCGGAACAATTATCCCTAATAGTATTATAACAACTAAGAAAAAAGCTGTTACTTTTTGCAATGTCATCCCATTATTCATCAAATCTTCTCCACTCAAATCCAGATTGAAATATTTTATATTTCAATCTTGAAAATAAAAATTTATTTTTAGATAGTAATTAAATGCCTATAAATATAGCATATCTATAGCAGTTTAAGCATTGAATATTATACCAAGAACAGTTTGAAAAATCTACCTTTTTCATTCATTTTAGCTCTATAATATTTGTAGTGGATAACATCTCCTCAGATATTATGGAGCTTTTTAAACACAGACAAAAAGTAGCAGAAAAACTATAATGAAAGCACCACAGAATTGCTCGAAATAAAATTGGAGGCAACCAATACGCTCGTCAAGGACATGAGATGTCATGCATTCGATTTTCGAATGACAACGAGGCCAAACAAAAGAGAACCCAAAGGTTCTCTTGTTTGCTTTTATTCTACTGTTTCTTCAACTTGGATTTCCACAGCTTCCTCTACTGGAGCAAGTTCTGCCTCTTCTTGTTCAGGAGCCAGATATTCTGCGTCATTGATTGCCTGTGGTTCAAGGTTACGGTAGCGAGCCATACCAGTACCAGCTGGGATGATCTTACCGATGATAACATTTTCCTTGAGTCCAAGGAGATGATCTTTCTTACCACGGATGGCCGCATCAGTAAGGACACGAGTTGTTTCCTGGAAGGAAGCCGCTGACAAGAAACTGTTTGTTTCAAGTGAGGCTTTGGTAATTCCCATAAGAACTGGGCGACCAGTCGCTGGAACTCCACCTGCGATAAGGACATCTTTATTAGCATCTGTAAAATCGTTAATGTCTAAAAGGGTACCCATGAGAAGATCTGTATCACCTGGATCCATGACACGGACTTTACGGATCATTTGACGAACCATAACCTCGATGTGTTTGTCACCGATTTCTACCCCTTGGCTACGGTAAACTTTTTGGACTTCACCGAGAAGGTAGGTTTCAACTGACAAGACATCACGAACAGCAAGGAGATGTTTTGGTTGGATAGAACCCTCTGTCAATGCTGCACCACGAGAAACTTGGTCTCCAACTTCAACACGCATACGTGCTGTAAATGGAACGACGTATTCACCTTCGCCAGTTTCACCCTTAACAAAGACTTTCTTCGTACGAGTTGACGCGTCTTCTTCAATGGCGGTAACTTGTCCCTTGACCTCTGTGATGACCGCTTCCCCTTTTGGATTGCGGGCTTCAAAGATTTCTTGGACACGAGGAAGACCTTGAGTGATATCGGTATTTGAGGCAACTCCACCCGTGTGGAAGGTACGCATTGTAAGTTGTGTACCAGGTTCCCCGATAGATTGGGCAGCGATTGTACCAACTGCTTCACCAACTTCAACCGCATCACCAGTCGCCAAGTTGATACCGTAACAGTGACGGCAGACACCATGACGAGTGTTACATGTAAATACGGAACGGATAGTCACTTCTTCCACACCAGCATTGACAATCTCGCGCGCCTTGTCTTCTGTGATTAACTCATTTGGACCAATGATGACTTCGCCAGTTTCTGGGTGTTTAACAGTTTTCTTAGTATAACGACCATTGAGACGTTCTTCGAGAGACTCGATCATCTCTTTTCCTTCTGCGATAGAGCGGATTAAGAGACCACGGTCTGTTCCACAGTCGTCCTCACGGATGATAACGTCTTGGGCAACGTCAACCAAACGACGAGTCAAGTAACCTGAGTCGGCTGTCTTAAGGGCCGTATCGGTCATACCTTTACGCGCACCGTGAGTTGAGAAGAACATTTCGAGTACTGACAAACCTTCGCGGAAGTTTGAAAGGATTGGCAATTCCATGATACGTCCGTTCGGAGCGGCCATCAGACCACGCATACCGGCAAGTTGTGAGAAGTTCGAGATGTTACCACGGGCTCCTGAGTCCATCATCATAACGATTGGGTTCTTCGGATCTTGATTATCGACCAAGCGTTTTTCCAATTTCTCACGAGCTGCACGCCATTCAGCTGTAACGGCATTGTAACGTTCATCATCAGTGATCAAACCACGACGGAACTGTTTTGTGATTTGTTCTACACGCTTATGAGATTCTTCGATGATTTCAGCCTTGTCTTCAACCACTGGGATATCAGCAATCCCCACTGTCAATCCAGCAAGTGTTGAATGATGGTAGCCTAAGTCTTTCAATCGGTCCAAGAATGCAGAAGTTTCTGTTGTACGGAAACGTTTGAAAATCTCAGCGATGATATTTCCAAGGTTTTTCTTCTTGAATGGAGGATTGAGTTCAAGGTTGCGAATGGCTTCCTTGATATCGCCACCTAGTGGCAAGAAGTACTTAGCTGGGAGCCCTTCTGTCAAGTTCGCATTATTTGGTTCTTGCAAGTAAGGTAGACCCTCTGGCATGATGTCGTTGAAGAGGATTTTACCAACTGTTGTAAGCAAGACCTTGTGTTTTTGCTCTTCTGTCCATGGTTTATTGAGGCTGTCTGTCGCGATACCAACACGTGAGTGGAGGTGAACATAGCCATTGCGGTAAGCCATGACAGCTTCGTCACGGTCTTTGAAGACCATTCCTTCACCTTCACGACCAGCTTCTTCCATCGTCAAGTAGTAGTTACCCAAAACCATGTCCTGAGATGGGGTAACAACTGGTTTACCATCTTTCGGGTTCAAGATGTGCTCAGCAGCGAGCATGAGGATACGAGCTTCTGCTTGAGCCTCTTCTGAAAGCGGTACGTGGATGGCCATTTGGTCCCCGTCAAAGTCGGCATTGTAGGCTTCACAGACAAGCGGGTGCAAACGAAGGGCCTTACCATCGATCAATACTGGCTCGAAGGCTTGGATACCCAAACGGTGAAGGGTCGGTGCGCGGTTCAAAAGGACTGGGTGTTCTTTGATTACTTCTTCGAGGATATCCCAGATACGTTCATCTCCACGTTCTACCAAGCGTTTAGCCGCTTTAACGTTTTGCACGATGTCACGGGCAACGATTTCACGCATCACAAATGGTTTAAAGAGCTCGATCGCCATTTCGCGTGGCACACCACATTGGTACATCTTAAGAGTTGGACCAACAGCGATAACGGAACGTCCTGAGAAGTCAACACGTTTACCGAGCAAGTTTTGACGGAAGCGTCCTTGTTTCCCTTTGAGCATGTGGCTCAATGATTTTAGTGGACGGCTACCTGGTCCTGTGATTGGACGACCACGACGACCATTATCAATCAAAGCGTCAACCGCTTCTTGAAGCATACGCTTCTCATTTTGAACGATGATACCTGGTGCATTCAACTCAAGCAAACGAGCCAAGCGGTTGTTACGGTTGATAACACGACGGTAAAGGTCATTCAAGTCAGATGAGGCAAAACGACCACCATCCAACTGCAACATTGGACGGAGATCTGGTGGAATAACTGGGAGGATGTTAAGAACCATCCATTCAGGTTTGTTCCCAGACTTGTAAAAGGCATCCAAAACATCCAAACGACGGATAGCTTTGACACGTTTTTGTCCAGTAGCTGTTTTCAACTCTTCTTTAAGTTCAGTAATTTCTTTTTCAAGATCTACTTGTTTCAAAAGGTCTTGGATGGCTTCGGCACCCATCTTGGCAACGAATGATCCATAGCCATACTCACGCAAGCGCTCACGGTATTCGCGCTCTGTCATGATAGACTTGTGCTCAAGTGGTGTATCCTTAGGATCAATCACCACATAAGCCGCAAAGTAGATAACTTCCTCGAGGGCACGAGGGCTCATATCAAGGGTCAAGCCCATACGGCTTGGAATCCCCTTGAAATACCAGATGTGAGATACAGGAGCTTTCAACTCGATGTGCCCCATACGCTCACGACGAACTTTTGTACGCGTTACTTCAACCCCACAACGGTCACAAACAATCCCTCTGTAACGAATGCGTTTGTACTTACCACAAGCACATTCCCAGTCTTTTGTAGGACCAAAGATGACTTCGTCAAAGAGTCCTTCACGTTCTGGTTTCAACGTACGGTAATTGATTGTTTCAGGTTTTTTGACTTCTCCATAAGACCATGAACGGACTTTGCTTGGAGAAGCTAGGGTGATTTGCATACTTTTAAAACGATTTACATCAACCACTATTTCTTCCCTTTCTATTCTAAGTGAACTGCTTATTCTTGTTCAGCAGTTTCTTCTGTTGCTTCCGCTTTTGTTGCTTTCTCTGCTTCTTCAGCTTCAAAGGCTGCTTTAGCCTCTTGTGCTGCTTTTTCGCGGGCTTTTTCAAGATCATCTACGTGGATGACATCTTCGTCCATTCCTTCATCCAAGTCGCGAAGTTCCACTTCTTGGTCATCTTCGTCAAGGACACGCATGTCAAGACCAAGAGATTGCAATTCTTTCACAAGAACTCGGAATGATTCTGGAACACCTGGTTTTGGAATTGGTTTTCCTTTTGTAATAGCTTCATAAGCTCTCAAACGTCCGTTAATATCGTCAGACTTGTAAGTCAAAATTTCTTGAAGGACATTTGACGCACCGTAGGCTTCAAGGGCCCAAACCTCCATCTCACCGAAACGTTGTCCACCAAACTGAGCTTTACCTCCGAGTGGCTGTTGAGTAACGGTTGAGTAAGGCCCGACTGAACGCGCGTGCAATTTATCATCAACCATGTGGTGGAGTTTGATCATGTACATGACACCAACTGATACACGGTTGTCAAATGGTTCACCAGTACGGCCATCGTAAAGGATTGTCTTGGCATCGCTATCCATACCTGCTTCTTTGACAGTGTCCCAAAGGTCTTCAGAACTTGCTCCGTCAAAGACTGGTGTTGCGATGTGGATACCAAGAGTACGTGCTGCCATACCAAGGTGGAGCTCCATAACCTGACCGATATTCATACGTGATGGCACCCCAAGTGGGTTCAACATGATATCGACTGGAGTTCCGTCTGGAAGGTAAGGCATGTCTTCTACAGGAACGATACGAGAGACAACCCCTTTGTTTCCGTGACGTCCGGCCATCTTATCTCCGACCTTGATCTTACGTTTTTGAGCGATGTAGACGCGAACCAGCATGTTAACGCCTGATTGCAACTCATCTCCATTTGCACGTGTAAAGATCTTAACATCACGAACGACACCATCGGCACCGTGTGGTACACGAAGAGAAGTATCACGCACTTCACGAGACTTGTCTCCGAAGATAGCGTGCAAGAGACGTTCTTCAGCTGAAAGATCTTTTTCACCTTTAGGCGTTACTTTACCTACAAGGATATCGCCTTCTTTAACCTCGGCACCAATACGGATAATTCCCATTTCGTCAAGGTTTTTAAGGGCATCTTCCCCAACGTTTGGAATCTCACGAGTAATTTCTTCAGGCCCAAGCTTTGTATCGCGCGTTTCTGATTCGTATTCTTCAAGGTGGACAGATGTGTAGACATCGTCTTTCACCAAGCGTTCGCTCATGATAACGGCATCTTCGAAGTTGTAACCTTCCCAAGTCATGTAGGCAACGATTGGGTTTTGTCCAAGCGCCATTTCTCCATTTTCCATAGAAGGTCCGTCAGCGATAAAGTCGCCTTTTTCAACGACATCACCAACTTTAACGAGAGTCCGTTGGTTGTAGGCAGTACCTGAGTTTGAACGACGGAATTTTTGAATGTGATAAACATCTAGGGAACCATCTTCACGGCGAACTTCTACCTTGTCCGCATCTGCGTAGGTAACTTTACCATCATGCTGAGCAATAACCGCAGCTCCAGAGTCATGGGCTGCTTGGTATTCCATACCAGTACCAACGTAAGGTGCTTTTGGATCAATCAACGGCACAGCCTGACGTTGCATGTTGGCACCCATGAGGGCACGGTTGGAGTCATCGTTTTCCAAGAAAGGAATACATGCAGTCGCAACGGCAACTACCTGTTTTGGTGAAACGTCCATGTAGTCAACTACTTCTGCTGGATACTCTTGGTTGACCCCTTGGTGACGTCCCATGACAACCTTCTCAGCAAAAGTACCATCTTCATTAAGACGAGAGTTAGCCTGTGCTACAGTAAATTCATCTTCTTCATCGGCTGTCAACCAAACGATTTCGTTTGTGACTACACCAGTTTCACGGTCAACCTTACGATATGGTGTTTGAACAAATCCATACTTGTTCAAATGTCCGTAAGATGACAAGTTATTGATCAAGCCGATGTTAGGTCCTTCAGGTGTCTCGATTGGACACATACGACCGTAGTGAGTGTAGTGCACGTCACGTACTTCATATCCAGCACGGTCACGAGTCAAACCACCAGGTCCTAAGGCTGACAAACGACGTTTGTGAGACAACTCAGAAAGCGGGTTGTGTTGGTCCATGAACTGGGACAATTGTGAGGAACCAAAGAATTCTTTGATCGCAGCTGTCACCGGGCGGATGTTGATAATTTGTTGCGGTGTCAAAACTTCATTGTCCTGAACAGACATACGTTCACGGACATTACGTTCCATACGAGAAAGTCCAAGACGTACTTGGTTTGCAAGCAATTCACCAACTGCACGGATACGACGGTTTCCAAGGTGGTCGATATCATCCACACGTCCGATACCTTCCGCCAAGTTGAGGAAGTAGCTCATCTCTGCAAGGATATCCGCAGGAGTTACAACACGAACCTTGTCGTCAGGATTGGCATTTCCGATGATGGTTACAACACGGTCTGGGTCCGTTGGGGCAACAACCTTGAATTTTTGAAGGACAACCGGTTCAGTCAAAACAGCTGCATCGTTTGGAATATAAACAATCTTGTTCAAGTCGCCATCCAAGTGGCTCTCGATACTTTCAATCACGCTACGAGTCATAACGGTGCCAGCTTCTACCAAGATTTCACCCGTTTCAGGATCTACCAATGGCTCAGCGATGGTTTGGTTGAGCAAGCGTGTTTTGATGTTCAATTTTTTATTAATCTTGTAACGACCAACGGCTGCTAAGTCATAGCGACGCGGATCAAAGAAACGAGCCACAAGCAAGCTACGTGAACTTTCAGCGGTCTTAGGCTCACCTGGACGAAGGCGTTCGTAAATTTCTTTCAAGGCTTCGTCTGTACGAGAGTCCATTGGATTCTTGTGGATATCTTTTTCAACAGTATTGCGAACCAATTCGCTATCACCAAAGATATCAAAGATTTCATCATCACCTGAGAAACCAAGCGCACGAACCAAGGTCGTAAATGGAATCTTACGAGTACGGTCGATACGAGTATAAGCGATGTCTTTTGAGTCGCTTTCAAGTTCCAACCAAGCTCCACGGTTAGGGATAACAGTAGAACCGTAACCCACTTTACCGTTCTTATCTACTTTGTCATTAAAGTAAACACCTGGTGAGCGAACCAACTGAGAAACGATAATACGTTCACCACCATTGATGATGAAAGTACCCATCTCAGTCATGATTGGGAAATCACCAAAGAAGACTTCTTGAGTCTTGATTTCGCCTGTTTCTTTATTAATCAAGCGGAAGGTTACAAAAATTGGTGCTGAGTAGCTAGCATCGTGGATACGAGCTTCTTCGAGCGTATATTTTGGTTCCTTGATTTCATAGCCAACAAATTCCAACTCCATTGTGTCTGTGAAGTTTGAAATTGGCAATACATCTTCAAATACTTCCTTAAGTCCGTGGTCTAGGAAATCTTTGAATGAATCCGTTTGAATTTCAATCAAATTTGGTAAGTCAAGAACTTCTTTGATTCTTGAAAAACTACGACGGGTACGATGTTTCCCGTATTGAACGTCATGTCCTGCCAAGATGATTCTCCTTTGTAAATAAATTCCAAGCCTTGTCAATCAGGCTTTTCTAATCGTCATATGGTTTTTAAAACCCCTATCACCGTGTCCCTTTGACGAATTTTCAGAATCTTTAAATCTTTGTTACAAGCATTCAAAAACCTGAAAAAAAGCACAAAAAGAGCAGCTAAATCTGACTTTTTCAGAAGATTTAACTGCTGTGAGCCTTGTCTGGACAATATTTCAGACAAAACCTACGACAAATGATTACTCATATTATACCTTATTTAGCCAGATTTTTCAAGGTTTTTTTCTACTTTTTAAACAATCTTTTCCTATATATTATTTTAAAATTTCAAGAGAATGAAGCATTATATTTTCTCTTAAAAATTAGGAAAACGCTTGCACTCATGTTTACCTCGTGCTATACTGTTAGGGAACAACTACACAAGGAGAATTGTGATGAAAAAGATCCCATCTCAAACTGAGAAAAAAATGATTTATGGTATCCGTTCCTTGAAGAACGGAACTGGTTCGGTCCTTATTGGTGCCAGCATTGTCTTGCTTTCTGCTACAATGCCAACCATTTCGGCTAACGAAAACCTGCCTCAAACTCAGGAAAATACTAGCGCTGTGACCAAGGCTCCTACTGAGACTGAAACGAGTCAAATTCAAAAGGAAACGCCTATTTCTGAACAAAAGAATGCAAACGCTTCCCTTGCTTCTAAAAAGGAAGCTCCAGCTGTGGAAACTACTACAGCACCAGAAACTCCTAAAACAGAAGACGCTACTACAAGCCAGGCTAACAGCAAGGAAGAGAAAGTAGATGCCAGCACTTCGGCGCCAAGTTCTGATCAAAAACCACAAGCAGACACTAGTTCTGAAGAACCAATCGAAGACAACTACTTCCGCATCCATGTAAAAAAACTCCCTGAAGAAAACAAGGATTCTCAAGGTCTTTGGACTTGGGATGATGTTGAAAAGCCGTCTGAAAACTGGCCCAATGGAGCCAAGTCCTTCAAGGATGCCAAGCAAGATGACTATGGCTATTATCTCGATGTCAAACTCAAGAATGACCAAGCCAAGAAGGTCAGCTTCCTCATCAACAATACTAAAGGGGATAACCTTACTGGAGACCGTTCAGTAGAGCGCCTTTCTCCAAAAATGAATGAGGCTTGGCTAGATGAAAACTATAAGGTATACAACTACCGTCCTCAGCCAGCGGGAACTGTCCGTGTTAACTACTATCGCACCGATGGCAACTATGACAAAAAATCTCTCTGGTATTGGGGCGATGTCAAAAACCCAAGCAGTGGAGAATGGCCTGACGGGACAGACTTTACTGCAACTGGAAAATATGGCCGTTACATTGATATTCCACTCAATGAAGCTGCAAGAGAATTTGGATTTTTATTACTAGACGAAAGCAAGAAAGGCGATGATGTGAAAATCCGAAAAGAGGATTACAAATTTACAGATTTGAAAAATCACAGTCAAATCTTTCTCAAAGATGATGACGAAGCCATCTACACCAACCCCTATTACGTGCACGACATCCGCATGACTGGTGCCCAACACGTGGCTAAGTCTCGTATCGAAAGCAGCTTTTCTACCCTAGTTGGAGCTAAGAAAGACGATATCCTCAAACACTCCGGCATCACTGATTACCAAGGGAATAAAGTAGCTATCACAGACGTGGAAGTGGATGAAGCTGGTAAGAAAGTGACCTATATCGGCGACTTCTCTGACACTCAACACCCGTACACTGTCAGCTACAATTCAGACCGCTTTACCACACGTTCAAGCTGGCGCCTCAAGGATGAGTCCTACAGTTACGATGGTCCACTCGGCGCAACCCTAAAAGAAGATGGCAAGCGTGTTGACCTCACCCTCTGGTCTCCAAGTGCTGATAAGGTTTCCGTTGTTGTCTATGACAAGAAAGACCCTGAAAAGGTAGTCGGAACTGTCGCCCTTGAAAAAGGAGAAAAAGGAACCTGGAAACAAACTCTGGACACAAACTCTGGTCTCGGTATCAGCAACTATACTGGCTACTACTACCACTACCAGATCGAGCGCCAAGGTAAAACCGTTCTCGTTCTTGACCCTTATGCCAAGTCACTAGCAGCTTGGAACAGTGACCTAGCAAAAACAGATGCCGCTCATAAGGTCGCTAAAGCTGCCTTTGTCGACCCATCCAAACTAGGACCGCAAGACTTGACCTATGGGAAGATTCGCAACTTCAAATCGCGTGAAGATGCCGTCATCTATGAAGCTCATGTGCGTGACTTCACTTCGGATCCTGCCATCGCAAAAGACTTGACCAAGCCATTTGGTACCTTTGAAGCCTTTATCGAAAAATTAGACTATCTCAAAGACTTGGGTGTGACCCACATCCAGCTCCTTCCAGTCTTGTCTTACTACTTTGTCAATGAATTAAAAAACCATGAACGTTTGTCTGCCTACGCTTCAAGCAATAGCAATTACAACTGGGGATATGACCCTCAAAACTACTTCTCCTTGACTGGTATGTACTCAAGCGATCCTAAGGATCCAGAAAAACGTATTGCCGAATTCAAAAACCTCATCAACGAAATCCACAAACGTGGCATGGGGGCTATCTTGGACGTGGTCTACAACCATACTGCAAATGTTGACATTTTTGAAGATATTGAGCCAAACTACTATCACTTTATGGACGCAGACGGAACTCCACGTACTAGCTTTGGAGGCGGCCGTTTGGGAACTACCCACTACATGTCTAAACGTGTCTTGGTAGACTCCATCAAGTATCTGGTTGAAACCTACAAAGTAGATGGTTTCCGTTTCGATATGATGGGAGATCACGATGCAGCTTCTATTGAAGAAGCTTACAAGGCTGCACGCGCCCTCAATCCAAATCTTATCATGCTAGGTGAAGGCTGGAGAACCTATACTGGCGATGAAAATACGCCTGTACAACCTGCTGACCAAGATTGGATGAAGAAAACAGATACTGTCGCTGTCTTTTCAGACGACATCCGTAACAACCTCAAGTCTGGCTATCCAAACGAAGGGCAGCCTGCCTTTATCACAGGTGGCAAACGAGATATCAATACCATCTTTAAAAATCTCATTGCCCAACCAACTAACTTTGAGGCTGACAATCCTGGAGATGTTATCCAGTATATCGCAGCCCATGATAACTTGACCCTCTTTGACATCATTGCCCAGTCTATCAAAAAAGACCCAAGCAAGGCGGAGAACTACGCTGAAATCCATCGCCGTTTGCGACTTGGAAACCTCATGGTCTTGACTGCTCAAGGAACTCCGTTTATCCACTCTGGTCAGGAATACGGACGTACCAAACAATTCCTAGACCCAGCCTATAAGACTCCTGTTCCTGAAGATAAGGTTCCAAACAAGTCTCACTTGTTGCGCGACAAGGACGGCAAGCCATTTGTCTATCCTTACTTTATCCATGACTCTTACGACTCTAGTGATGCTGTCAACAAGTTTGATTGGACCAAGGCAACAGATGGTAAAGCTTTCCCTGAAAATGTCAAGAGCCGTAACTACATGAAAGGTTTGATTGCCCTTCGTCAATCGACAGATGCCTTCCGACTCAAGAGTCTACAAGATATCAAAGAACGCGTCCAACTCATTACTGTCCCAGGAAAAAATGGTGTTGAAAAAGAAGACGTGGTCATCGGCTACCAAATCACAGCTCCAAATGGAGATATCTACGCAGTCTTTGTCAATGCGGATGATAAGGCTCGCGAATTCAACTTAGGAACTGCTTTTGCTCACTTGAGAAAGGCCGAAGTTCTCGCAGATGAAAACCAAGCAGGACCCGTAGGAATTGCTAACCCTCAAGGTCTCGAATGGACTGAAAAAGGTTTGAAATTGAACGCTCTCACTGCCGTTGTTCTCCGCTTATCTCAAGGTGGTGCCATTGTCGCCCCAGCTGTGGAAGAAAAACCAGAATTTGATCTTTCTAGCTTGGAAGTTGAACCAGAACAAGGTCAAGCCCAAAACCTAGTAGCAAATCCTGAAACTCAAGAAACTGTTGCAGAGGCTCACTCTCAGAAAGTCCTTCCAAACACAGGAACCGAGAGCAAATCCCTTCTTGCCCTTGCTGGATTCAGTATCCTTGCCCTTCTCGGACTTGGATGGTTGATAAAAAACAAGAAAAAGAAATAACACTCAATGAAAATCAAAGAGTAAACTAGGATGCTAGCCACAGGCTGCTCAAAGCACAGCTTTGAGGTTGTAGATAAGGCGAAGCTGACGAGGTTTAAAGAGATTTTCGAAGAGTATAAACTAGCCCTCCTATAGAAAAACACCCCATGGTTAGAAGAATCTTCTAGTCATGGGGTGTTGTTTTTATGATACACTTATCTATCAAATCATATATTCTACACTGTAGGTGGCATCTGATAAGATACGAGCCAGAAACTGCTTGGTGCGTTCTTCTTGTGGACGACTAAAGAAATCGTGGGGGTTATTCTCCTCTACGATACGGCCTCCATCCATGAAAATAACGTGGTTAGCGACATCTCTAGCAAATCCCATCTCATGCGTGACGACTACCATGGTCACACCTTCTCCCGCCAACTGTTTCAGAACATCCAAAACATCTCCAACCAACTCAGGGTCTAGCGCTGATGTTGGTTCATCTAGCAAAATGACCTCGGGCTTGACGGCAATAGCACGCGCAATTCCTATTCGTTGTTGTTGCCCTCCAGATAGTTGTGAAGGGTAGTAGTCTTTATAGGCAAGTAAACCAACTTTTTCCAAGGCAGATTCTGCACGTTTGAGCGCTTCTTCCTTGGGAACTTTACGAGCCACTATTAGGCCTTCTAGAATATTTTCCAGAGCAGTTTTGTTTGCAAATAGATTGTAGTGTTGGAAAACAAAGGCTGTTTTTTGGCGAATTTCTAGAATGTCTTTCTTGCTTAATTTGGCTAAGTCATAAGTTTTTCCTGCCAAGGTCAAATGGCCACTATCAGCTTTTTCTAAGTGGTTGAGGCAACGGAGAAAAGTCGTTTTCCCCGAACCTGATGGTCCTAAAATAACGACGACATCCCCTTGGTTGACCTGGAGATTGACATCCTCCAGGACTTGCCTCTCACCAAATGTTTTTGCGATATGTTCTACTTGTAACATCCTGTCCTCCTATACAAAACGCGCGCTAGATGCTTTCGCTCTCTTTTCTTTTTTCACATAGCCTTTTTCTAATACAGAAAAACCCCACTGAATCAAACCACAGATCAAAATATACTGCAAAAAGATCACAAAATAAGATTCAAAATACTGGTAACCGTAGGACGCTTCTACACGAGCAATAGCGGTGATATCCTTGATGGTCATGACAAATACCAAGGAAGTTCCTTTGACGATATTGATCACCAGATTGGCCAAGTTAGGCAAGGCTGAGCGCAAGGCTTGAGGAAAAACAATCCTTAAATAGGCCTGGGTCGTAGTCAGCCCAATCGCATGCGCTGCCTCTAGTTGTCCCTTGTCCACCGTCAAGATAGCTGAACGCAAAATCTCCGATAAACTCCCGACTGTCATCAAACTATAAATGATAAAGGCATAGTAGAGAGGATCAAGTTTGAAAATATCAAAGTCACTGCCTATACTTTTGAGAAATTGATTCAGCAAACTTGGAAACAAACTATAAAAGAAGAGAATCAATAAAATCGGAGGAGTCGCTCGGATAAACGCCAGATAGACCAGAGAAAAACTCCTCACCCCTCGAACCTTGTAGATTTGCCCTAAGGCCAAAAATAGAGCCGGTAAAAAGCTTAAGACCATAGCCACAACCATAATAATCAAGGTGATTGGCACACCTTTCAAGGTCTCCAGAAAGGTCTTTACAATATAGTCTATGTCCATTTCTTACCTCCCTTTTGTTTCCAAAGACTTCTCAAGCAAACGACTCAAGCTAGAAATAATCAAGGCAATCCCCCAGTAAAGAAATGCAACCGCCGTATAGGTTTCCAGCGAGTAGTTCCCTAAATTGCGACTGATCAAGAGGTTGCCTGCCCCCATAACATCAACGAAACCAATCGTATAGGCCAAGGCAGCATCCCGCATAAGATTGAGAATAGCGGTCGTTATATTAGGAAGAGCAACTTGAAAAGCTTGAGGAAAAATGATTCTCCAAAAAGTCTGACTTGGAGTCAAACCAATACTAAGCCCGGCCTCTGTCTGCCCCTTTGGAATAGCTTGATAGGCCGCCTTGAAGACCTCGGCAACAATAGCCGCAAACAAGAGAATCATCGTCAGGAGAACAAAAATAGTTTTAGACCAGTTGTTGATATCCAAACCCAGCCACCATTTCAGAAATTCTGGCAAGCCATAAAAGACTAGAAAAAGTAAGACAATCGGCGGTGTACAACGTAGGGTAAAGATATAGCCTTTGGAAATCGCTGCAAAACTCTTGCCTTCTCCTACTTGCGCCCAGGTCAAAAGACCTCCAAAAAGGGAACCAAGAAGAGTGGTAAAAAAGAGAATGGACAAGGTCATAGGAAGTGCCTGCCATAAGGTCGGTAAAAACTGAAAGACCTTGGAAAAATCATAAGAAACCATGCAAAACCCTTTCTAGTCTTGGAATTTCTGGCCTAGTCTTTGTCTACATAACTAAAGACATCTTCTTTAAAGTATTGCTGAGATAGCTTAGCAAGCGTACCATCTTCTTTCAACTCTTTGATTGCTTTTTCGTATTCCTTAGCGAATTTCTCACCCTTTTCATCACGGTGAATCAAGGGATAAGTTGGAATACCCTTGTATGGGAACCAGCTGAGTTTGTCCGCATATTGGTGGTAAGGGCCATCTTCTGCGGTAACTGCTTTTTCAAAGGACAGTTTAATATCAAAGAAGGCGTCATAACGTCCTTCTAAGACCCAGGCATAGGCATCTGCTACTTTAAAGGATTCAGCTGCTGTTAGCTCAATCGGTGCATCCTGATGTTTTTCATTATAGCTGGTGATGACATTCCATTGGGCATTCTGTGGAGAGATGGGAACCAATTTTCCTTTATTCTTAGCAAAGTCATCAATGGTTTTGTATTTCTGTTCATCTTCTTTTCTGACGGTAAATCCGATGATGCTCGCTCCGACTGGTTCAGATGGAATGACAAACTTTTTAGCTCGTTCATCTGTGTACCAAGCTCCCTTTGTTCCGATGTCATACTTGCCTGATTCCAGACCAATCAAGAGGTCGTCATCACTGGTACCCGTATATTCAAATTGATAGTTTGCCAACTTCTCATCAACAGCCTTCAAAACAGCTACTTCATAACCATCTGATTCTCCTTTTTCATTGACAAAGTCATAAGGTACATAGTTTTGTGTATGGGCAACCTTCAAGGTTATGACTTCAGCAGACGAATCCGTTTCTCCCTCCTTGGTTGGAGCACCAGCTAAACTTCTCCCGATAATCGTTGCCCCAATTACTGCAACCACTGCTACACCACCGATAATCCATGCTTTTTTACTCATCTTTTTCTCCTTTAGTTTTCAAGCGCTTCTCTCACCCACTGGATACGTTTAACTGCGATATCACTTGGAATGGTACAATCTGCCCCAAGTACCAAGCCCTGTTCCCCAGCTTCTGCAACTAGTTTCTTTGCTTCAGCCTGAATGGCATCCTTGCTACCAGTATACAGCAAGCCTGTCTTGCCATTTTCAAATCCTCCAAGAACCGTACGTCCCTTGAAAATCTCACGACCTTCCTTGAGAGTGATTCCCTCTGGTCCTACAGCCCAGTTAAAGACTTGGGCTGGATAGTCTGCAAAAAGGTGAATATCATTTCGCGCTCCCTCGTATCCACAGATATGAAGAACCGTGACACCACCAACAGCACTAGCTGCTTCCAGAACCGTTATCTCGCTAGGTGCAATGACGGCTTGATAATCTGCTGCCGACACTCGTTGATCTTGGATACTTTGCACGCTGAGGTAGATTCCGTCAGCACCAGCCTCTTCGATGACAGCTCGACTGAGACTCGCAATATCCTCTGCAATCGCATCCAACACCTTTTTAAGGGCTTTAGGATCTTCCACCAGAAAGTCTGCAATAAGGTCATCGCCACCAGACACTTCCCCAAGCAGCCACTTGAGATAGGTCACAGGAGCAAAAATATTGTAAATCGCAACGATATCTTCTGTGAACTCTTGCTTGATTTTCTGAACCAAGTCCACCTGCTCTTTTATCCAAGCGTGATCTGGCCCGAGTGGTTGAATGGTCGCCAATTCTTGAAGTGATTTTCCTTTGGCAATCGCTGGATTTGGATAAGCAAAGTAGCCATCACTCATGAGTTTGATAAAGTCCGGCTGAACTTCTCGGATAAAGCGCTTATGGCCCTCAATATTCTTCTCGATAATGACTGGATTTGAAAAACCGTGTAGCCATTCGTCTTCGGATGTGAAATGGTGCCAAAAGCCAACTGGCACACGATCAACCTTTTCACCTTTAAATGCTTTTAAAACCCATTCTTTTTTTTCTGACATTCTTATTCTCCATTTCTTACTTTTTCAACTAATAAACTGCTTGCGATATCATTCGAGCGTAGAAAGGGGAGACTGGACTTGGAAAAATCCTGAACTCCACGACATCTCTCTCCATTTTTGCAGTGCCCATTTTTTACGACGCTTATGGCAACCAAGGCCAGCAAACCGACAACTGCAATGAAGATGCCCCATCTTTTACTTTTCATAGCTCCTCCTTTTAGAGAACAGCCGCCTGCCGAATCCAGTCCAACCTCTCTAAGTCAAAGTCATCTGGAACAGTACAGTCAGCTCCCAGAAGAACGCCTTTACTACCAGCTTCAGCCAGCAACCGTCTTGTTTCATCTTGCAATTCCGCTTTGGAACCTTGATAAAGCAAGCTTTTCTTGCCATTTTCGAATCCACCTAAAACGGCCTTATCTCGGAATAACTCTTGACCCTGTGTCAAACTAACATCCTCATGGTGGGTCGCCCAGTTGACCACTTGAGCTGGATAGTCCTTAAATATCGTCACATCATTGCTCGCACCTTCAAAACCACAGATATGGAGGATATTGGTCCCACCAACCTGATTGGCTGCCTTTAAAACTGCTATATTGCTCGGTTCGATATAGGTTTGGTAGAGTGCTGGTGTGATGCGCTCATCTTGAATTTCCTGGGTGCTGAGGTAAATCCCGTCAACACCGCCTTGCTGGATGATTTTCTGAGTTAGGATAGCAATATCTCCTGCAATCACATCTAGAATCGCTCTGAATTGCTCAGGATTTTCAAGCAATAGATCAGCCACTTCCCTATCTCCTCGAGAAGTTTCTGTACGGAACCAGCGCTTGAGGTAGGAGATAGGCGAAAAGATATTGTAGAAAGAAGCAATCTCTTCGGTAAAGGTCTCTCGAATCGCTTGTACCACTTCCACCTGTTGCTGAATCCATGGGTGTTCCTCACCAATCGACTCAATAGAAGTCAGCTCCTGAATGCTTGCAATCTTAGGACTATAGACATTACTTGGATAAAGGAAAAAACCATCGCTCATAATTTTGACAAAATCAGGGCGAATCCTTTCCACATAGTTGCGATGCCCATCAACACTTTTTTGAAAGATACGTGGATTATTTAATCCCTGCCCCTTTTCTTCGAGTGTTACAAAATGAAACCAAAATCCCACAGGAACTCTTTCCACTTCATCGCCTCTAATCGCTCTAAAGACTAGATCTCTTTTACTTGCCATACCTTTCTCCTTCCATTTGGATTGAAACCATCTTACCACTCCTTTTCCCCTTTTCCCAATATATATTGACTATCAACTCGATTGGAAATTTTTATATCTATAAAGAAAAAACACCTTAGAAATCCCTTTAAATCAGGTTTTCTAAGGTGTTTATACTCATTGTTTTCAAATGATGTTCTTTATGATATGAAATTTTTATAAGCTTGATAAGAATTATTTATACTCAGTCTTATTCCACAGTTACTGACTTGGCAAGGTTACGTGGTTTGTCCACATCGAGACCACGGTGCAGGGTTGCAAAGTAAGCGACCAATTGAGTTGGTACGACCATTGAAATTGGTGAAAGGTAAGGATGTACGGTCGTAAGGATGATATCGTCTGTGCCTTTAGCAACATTTTCTTCTGCGATGGTAAGAACCTTGGCACCACGGGCTGCAACTTCCTGGATATTTCCACGAGTATGGTTGGCAAGGACTGGATCTGACAAGAGGGCCAAAACAGGTGTCCCTTCTTCAATCAAGGCAATGGTTCCATGCTTGAGTTCTCCTGCTGCAAAGCCTTCACACTGGATGTAAGAAATCTCTTTGAGTTTAAGGCTTGCTTCCATAGCTACGTAGTAATCTTGACCACGTCCGATGTAAAAGGCGTTACGAGTTGTTTCAAGAAGCTCACGAACCTTGCTATCAATCAATTCTTTTTCTGAAAGAGTTGATTCGATAGACTGAGCTACGATTGACAATTCATGAACCAGGTCAAAGGCTTGCGCTTTGGCATTGCCATTTGCTTCTCCTACTGCTTTTGCAAGAAAGGCAAGGGCTGCAATTTGTGCTGTATAGGCCTTGGTTGATGCCACGGCAATTTCAGGACCTGCATGAAGAAGCATGGTATGGTTGGCTTCACGAGAAAGAGTTGAACCTGGGACGTTTGTCACTGTCAAGCTTGGGATTCCCATTTCATTAGCCTTAACCAAAACCTGACGGCTATCCGCTGTTTCACCAGATTGGCTGATAAAAATGAAGAGTGGTTTCTTGCTGAGAAGTGGCATACCGTAGCCCCACTCAGATGAGATTCCAAGTTCAACTGGTGTATCTGTCAATTCTTCCAACATCTTCTTAGAAGCAAATCCTGCGTGGTAAGATGTTCCAGCTGCAAGGATGTAGATACGGTCTGCGTCTTGAACAGCCTGGATGATAGCTGGGTCTACTACTACTTGACCAGCCTCATCTGTGTAGGCTTGGATGAGTTTACGCATAACCGTTGGTTGCTCATCAATTTCCTTGAGCATGTAGTAAGGGTAAGTTCCCTTACCGATATCTGACAAATCAAGCTCAGCAGTGTAGCTAGCACGCTCACGACTGTTACCATCATAGTCTTGAACTTCCACGCTATCAGCCTTGACGATTACCAACTCTTGGTCATGAATTTCCATATATTGGTTGGTTTCACGAATCATAGCCATAGCATCTGAGCAGACCATGTTATAGCCTTCTCCAAGACCAATCAAAAGTGGTGATTTATTCTTAGCCACGTAGATGACTTCAGAATCTTGTGAGTCAACCAAAGCAAAAGCATAAGAACCACGAATGATGTGAAGAGCTTTTTTGAAGGCTTCAAGAACAGAGAGACCTTCTTCTTCCGCAAATTTTCCAATCAAGTGAACAGCGATTTCAGTATCTGTTTGCCCCTTGAAGTGGTGACCTGCAAGGTATTCTTCCTTGATTTCAAGGTAGTTCTCAATCACCCCATTGTGCACTAAAACAAAACGTTCAGTCTCAGAGCGATGTGGGTGAGCATTGTCCTCAGTTGGTTTCCCGTGAGTTGCCCAACGAGTATGTCCGATACCAGTTGTTCCCTCAACACCAGCTGTCTTGGCAGACAATTCTGCAATACGACCAACCGCCTTGACTAGATGGTTTTCAGCACCACCTAGGACAAAAATTCCCGCAGAATCATAGCCACGGTATTCGAGCTTTTCAAGCCCTTGAATCAAAATATCAGTTGCATTTGTGTTTCCAACAACACCAACAATTCCACACATAGTATATACGACACAGACCAGCTGTGCTTTCTCCTTAAAATTGGTATAGTCTAATTCCTCTTTTATAGAATCAGCAAAAACAGTATATACTTGTTTTTCTCACTTGTCAAGAAGAAAAATTGGTATAGTTTTTTAGCCAGTATTTTATCAGAATTTCACTTGATACCTGACAAGTCAGCATCAATTACTTATAATAAGGGGAGGAGGTATTTGCCATGTGGTTTTTCTTCGCACTTTTATCAGCTGTCTTTGCAGCCTTAACGTCAATTTTAGCCAAGATTGGGATTGAGGGAGTTCCATCCAATCTAGCAACCGCTATTCGTACGGTCGTCGTCATTCTTATGGCCTGGGCCATGGTTTTCTTGACCAATAGTCAGACCGAAATTGTCAACATCAGTAGAAAAAGTTGGCTCTTTCTCATCTTATCAGGCTTGGCCACTGGCGCCTCCTGGCTCTGCTACTACAAGGCCCTACAGATGGGCAATGCGACTGAGGTATCTGCTGTCGATAAATTTAGTCTCGTCCTTACCCTCGTTCTAGCCTTTTTCTTCCTACAGGATGTCCTGACGTTTAAAACAATCATTGGCTGCATCTTGATTACAATTGGGACCTTGGTGATGATTTTTTAATAAAAAGAGTCTGGGACAAAAAGATTTTGATTTTAGAAATTCTTTATTATAAATTTTTAAAATCGATAGATTAGACAAAAAGATGAACAAGACAGAATTCTGAGTGTCAGATAACTCGTTTTGTTCGCTTTTTATATTTAAGATTAGACTTTTGTCCCAGACTCTTTTTTATTCTTAAAATCCATTATTATCGCTAAGCTCTTTGAACCAGTGACCTGATTTTTTTATGCGGCGTTCCTGCGTTTCCAAATCAAGCTCAACCAAACCATAGCGGTTCTTGTAGCTATTGAGCCATGACCAGCAATCGATAAAGGTCCAGATTAAGTAACCTTTACAGTTAGCACCGTCTTCAATGGCGCGATGAAGCTCAGCAAGATGCCCTTTGACAAAGTCGATACGATAGTCATCTTGAATCATGCCATTCTCACGGAACTTGTCTTCCCCTTCAACACCCATGCCATTCTCTGTCAACATCCACTCAATATTACCATAATTTTCCTTGATATTTTGAGCGATATCATAAATCCCCTGCTCGTAGATTTCCCAACCGCGGTGAGGATTGATTTTACGGCCCGGCATGACGTAAGGTTCGTAGAAATGTTCAGGCAAGAGCGGGCTATCTGGATGCTTGGCAAAACGTGGCGCCATAACCCGCAAAGGTTGGTAGTAGTTCACCCCAAGGAAATCAACTGTATGTTCACGAATCAGTTCCAACTCCTCAGCTGTAGAATCTGGCAGCAAATCATGCTCAGCCATAATTTCCACCAATTCTTTTGGATAAGTTCCCAAGACAGATGGATCTAGGAAAGATTGCGCTTGGAAGAGGTCCGCAATGCGAGCGGCCTTGACATCCGCAGGATGCTGGCTACGTGGATAAGCTGGCGTCAAGTTAAGGACAATCCCAATCTTAGAATCAGGCAAAATCTCATGACAGGCCTTAACCGCAAGACTACTAGCTAGTTGCGTATGATAAGCCACCCGAACTGCTGCTTTGACATCTACCTTGTGTGGATAATGGGCATCATAAAAATAACCAAACTCAACAGGAACGATGGGCTCATTGAAGGTAATCCACTGATCTACCAAGTCACCATAGGTCTCAAAACAGAAACGAGCATAGTCTTCATAGGCCTTGATAGTTGCCTTATTTTCCCAACCATCCCCATCTTCTTGCAGGGCAAAAGGCAGGTCAAAGTGATAGAGATTGACTAAGAGACGAATGCCCTTGGCCTTAATCGCTTCAAATACCTGACGGTAGAAAGCCACACCTTGAGGATTGACTTCTCCACGACCTTGCGGGAAAATACGTGACCACTGGATAGAAGTACGAAAGGCTGTATGACCTGTTTCTACTAGAAACTCAATATCCTTTTCCCAGTTTTCGTAAAAAGTCGATGTTTTGTCTGGTCCAATCTCATTATAGTAGCGATTAGGCTCTACTTGGTACCAATAATCCCAGAGATTGTCTCCCTTTCCGTCGCCAGGCACTCTTCCTTCTGTCTGCGGTCCAGAAGTAGAGGAACCCCAGACAAAATCCTTTGGAAATTTTAGCATACTTATACCTCTTAACTTGATGATGTATTCTTCACTCTCATTATACAGAAAAAACAAGGTAAAAACTAGTCACATTTTTGCCTTGTTTTTCTTCTGATTATAGTTTTATTTCTTGCCGAGGATTTCAAGCGTTTCAAGCAAGTTGTCTGCGTGAACTTCGATGGTGTCACCAGTCGCCTTAATCTTAACTTCTACGATGCCATCAGCTGCTTTTTTCCCAACAGTGATACGGATTGGCAACCCAATCAAGTCGCTATCGCTAAACTTCACTCCGACACGTTCGTTACGGTCGTCTGTCAAGACTTCGTAACCAGCTCCCATCAAGCTTGCTTCAAGTTTCTCTGTCAAGGCTTGCGCTTCTTCGTCTTTGACATTGACAGTGATCAGGTGCACATCAAATGGTGCCAATTCTTTAGGGAAGTTAACTCCCCAAGCATAACGGTATTCCCCTTTAGGCGTTTTGTTAACAAAGAGGCGAGCGTGTTGTTCCATAACTGCCGAGAGAAGACGGCTAACACCGATACCGTAACATCCCATGATGATTGGCACAGCACGGCCATTTTCGTCCAAAACATCTGCACCCATGCTTGCTGAGTAGCGAGTTCCGAGTTTGAAAATATGACCGATTTCAATACCACGGGCAAAGTTTAGAACGCCTTGTCCGTCTGGTGAAATTTCACCCTCACGAACTTCGCGGATATCCACGTATTCTGCAGTGAAATCACGACCTGGGTTCACACCCGTCAAGTGGTAACCATCTTCGTTGGCCCCCACAACAGCATTGCGAACATCTTGTACCTTACGGTCTGCGATGATTTTGATATTCTCTGGCAAACCAACTGGACCAAGCGAACCAAATCCTGCTTGAACAACACTTGCCACTTCTTCTTCACTAGCAACATCAAAGAAATCTGCACCCAAGTGGTTTTTCAACTTGACTTCATTGAGTTGGTCATTTCCAACTAGAAGGGCTGCAACAAGCTCACCA
This sequence comes from Streptococcus oralis, assembly GCF_021497945.1. Lineage (NCBI taxonomy): Bacteria > Bacillati > Bacillota > Bacilli > Lactobacillales > Streptococcaceae > Streptococcus > Streptococcus oralis. The sequence goes on from NZ_CP046524.1 coordinate 1,696,999, forward strand.
TCTGCCATGTAGAAGAGGGTTTTAATGGTTTGTTCCTGAGGAACGTTAAGGAAGGCTGCCACTTCATCGATGGATTTAACACCTGGAGTTTCGACGCGAGTCACTTCTTCTTCCGCAACGACACGGTTACTTGGTTTGTACTCGTTTGTTGCCATTTCTAAGTTAGCCGCATAGCTAGATTCACTTGAGTAGGCGATGGTGTCTTCACCAGAAACCATCCATTTGAGCAATTCTGCCTTGATTTCTTCTTGTACTTCTGCAGGAATTTCATCAAATGAGGCAACTGACTTGTCTAAGACAACCCAGCGGTCGAGGTCTGTACGGGCTGGTGTAATGGCCATAAATTCTTGGCTATCCTTACCACCCATAGCGCCACCGTCACCGATGATGGCCTTGAAGTCCAAGCCACTACGAGTGAAAATTCGTTCATAGGCCGCCTTGTACTCGTCATAAGTCACATCCAAACTATCGTAATTAGCATGGAAACTATATCCGTCTTTCATGATAAACTCACGCGTACGGAGAAGTCCGTTACGTGGACGTTTTTCATCACGGTACTTAGGTTGAATTTGGTAAAGGTTGAGTGGCAATTGCTTGTAAGACTTGACAGAGTCACGAACAATAGCTGTAAAAGTTTCTTCGTGAGTTGGACCTAGGATAAAGTCTGACTTTTCACGATTTTTCAGTTTATAAAGGTCTTCACCATAGGTTTCATAACGGCCTGATTCACGCCAAAGATCGGCACTGAGAAGGGCAGGCGCTAGCATTTCCACCGCACCAATCTTATCAAACTCTTGGCGCATGATATTCTTAGCCTTTTCAATCACACGGTTAGCGAGTGGTAGGTAAGAATAAACACCGGCAGAAACTTGACGAACATAACCAGCACGCAACATAAGGGCGTGGCTGATAACTTGAGCATCGCTTGGCATCTCGCGAAGCGTTGGGATTAGCATTTTACTTTGTTTCATAATATTCCTCGATTATCTAAAAGAAGAGTCGCATAATGTCATTCCAGGTCACAGCTAGCATCAAAACAACCATGATAACTACACCAGCCATGGTGACATAGGTTTCAATTTCTTGTTTAAGGGGTTTCCGGCGGATAGCCTCTAGGATATTGAGCACAATCTTTCCACCATCCAAAGCCGGGATCGGAATCAAGTTAAAAATCCCGATATTGATGGAAATCATAGCTAGGAAGTAGAGGACATTCTCAATTCCATTTTTAGCAGCATCGCTACTTGCCTTAAAAATGGCAACGGGACCGCCGAGTTTGTTCAAATCTGGATGGAAAATCAAGTTTTTCAGAGCCGAAAGGATACGGAGCCCTGAGTCAGCAGCGGTTGTAAATCCACCAACAAACATGGATAGAAAGTCTGACTTGACTCCCGGTTGAACCCCAAGAATATAACGTCCTTGATTTTCTTCTGGAGTCACAGTGACTTGTTTTTCGCTACCATTTTCAGAAATGGTCACATCCAAGGTCGGGGCAGTCTTGTCCTTGGTATCTGCTTCCACAGCCTGGGTCAAGTCTTGCCAATTCTTAACCTCGTGAGAGCCGACCTTGGTAATTTGAGCGGTCTCAGCTACACCCACCTTAGCCAAAGCGCCCTCTGGCATGACGTGAAAGAGATTGGTCTGAGTATCTCTAACACCGCCTTGCAAAAAGATCAAGATCCAAAAAACAACAACACCTAAGATAAAGTTATTCATAGGACCCGCAAAGTTGGTGATGAGCTTGCCCCAGATAGAAGCATTTTGATACTGTACATCCAGAGGAGCGATGCGTACTTCAGTACCATCCGCCTCAACAACTGTTGCATCGTGATCCACAGCAATGGTCTTTTCTTCTTCCAAGACCAAGCCTTTAATGAAGAGCTTATCTTCGAAATCAAACTGGGTTACCTGCATAGGGAGAGCTGTTTGATCCAGCTTCTTCCCTGAGAGGTTGATTCGTTTGACCTTACCATCATCAGCAAGCGTTAAACTGACCGGGGTTCCTGTCTTGATTTCCGTCGCATCATCGCCCCAACCAGCCATACGAACATATCCTCCTAAAGGAAGGATCCGAATGGTATAAGCAGTGCCATCCTTACCGATATGGGCAAAAATCTTGGGGCCCATACCAATAGCAAATTCACGAACTAAAATGCCTGATTTCTTGGCAAAATAAAAATGTCCAAACTCATGCACCACCACGATAATCCCAAAAACTAGGATAAAGGTTAGCAATCCAATCATTCAATATTCCTTTCTTTAGAAGAGGCCAAACAAGTGCATGATAGGAAAGACAACTAGCATACTATCAAAACGATCCAACACCCCACCATGTCCCGGGATAAATTTCCCAGAATCCTTGACACCGAAATGGCGTTTCATGGCACTCTCAATCAAGTCACCAAACTGACCTGCCACACTGAAGAAGACGGCAAAGAGGCCCATTCTATAAATCCCATAAGGGAGAGCAACTGTGCTATCTACTAGCATGAAGATTGCTGTTACCAGTACCGCACCTAGAATACCACCGATAAAGCCCTCAATGCTCTTATTGGGAGAAACTCTTGGTGCCAACTTATGCTTGCCAAAATTCACCCCCGTCAGATAAGCTGCACTATCTGTCGCCCAAACGATAAAGAGAGCCAGAAGAACCTTATCAAATCCAGCTATACGAGCATCTAGTAAGGCGTTAAAGCCAAAACCAACATAAAAGCTCATCGCAATCGGGAAAACGGCATCTTCAATCGTATAGTTTTTGCTGAATACCGTTGTTCCTAAAAGAATAAACACCAAAACACTATAAGCCACAACATTGCCGTCCACGGGTAAGAAAGTCAAGTAATTTTCCAGTGGAATCGTCAAGACAAAGGTAGCAAAGAGGGTCAAGACCCCCTCGATGGTCATGGTCTTTAGCCCCTTCATCTGCAAGAGTTCATGGACAGCCAGCATCGCTAACAAACCAATCCCTATCTGCAACAAGAGTCCTCCCACAAATAAGACTGGAAGGAAAATAGCCAGAGCCAATACCGCAAACAATGTTCTCTTTTGTAAATCTTGGGTCATATCTTCTCCTAAACTCCTCCAAATCGGCGATTCCGACGATTATAGGCTGTAATAGCCTCCTTCAAAGAGGCTTCATCAAAATCGGGCCACAAGGTATCCGTAAAGTAAAGCTCGCTATAGGCTGCTTGCCATGGCAAGAAATTACTCAAACGCAACTCACCACTCGTACGGATAATCAAATCAGGATCTCGCAAATCCTTTGGCAGGCGTTGTGTGAAAAGATAATCCCCTATCATATCTTCTGTAATATCACCAGGATTGATTTTGGCATCTAGAACTTCCTGAGCCAAGCTCTTAAAAGCCTGCGTAATTTCAGCACGACCACCATAGTTAAGCGCAAAATTGAGAATCAAGCCTGTATTGTTCTTGGTCAATTCCTCTGCTTTTTTCAAAGCTTCAAAAGTCGGCTTAGGCAGACGGTCTGTCTCCCCAATCATCTGAATCTTAACCTTATTTGCATGTAATTCCGGGACGTAGTTGTCATAAAACTCGACTGGCAAGTTCATGATAAACTTGACTTCTTGATCTGGGCGTGTCCAATTTTCCGTTGAAAAGGCATAGACTGTGATGACCTTAACTCCCATCTTATTAGCTGCCTTGGTCACCTTTTGGAGGGCTTCCATCCCTGCCTTATGACCAAAAACCCGTGGTTGCATCCGTTTTTTAGCCCAGCGACCATTTCCATCCATGATGATGCCAATGTGAGCAGGAACCTGTGTTGGAACCTCAACTTCTACAGCTTTATCTTTCTTAAAAAATCCAAACATGTTCTTATTCCTATTCAAAAATCTATCGTTTCATTATACCATATTTCCCTATTTTCTTCTATTGCTAAGTTACTATCATTACTTGTAAGTAACAAAAAATAAGCCGCCTGATTGGGCGACTTTATTTTATAGGGAGATTATTATGAAAAAGTTTTAGGAGTTTAAGTTAAGTTTTTCTTAACTTATGGGTTTAGTATACACCTCCTAGCTTAAATTTTTCTTAAGTTTTTTGAGAAAGTGAGATTTTTCCATTTTTCTTGCCAATTTTTCTTGGACAAGCGTTCTTGATAGAGCTTCATTCGGTCCTCATTCTCTAAAAAATGAGGAGTTGGGGAAATCTGAAAGTTCAAAATATCCTCTAAACCATAGGGCGCAAAGAGCTCTAAAGTTGCATCAGCATGCAAGCGAAGACCTATCGCCGTACACTGTTCCGGATATTTACTCATGGCATCACAAGAACTCGTGTAAGGCACAGTGTGGGGACTGTGCAGATGCATATAGACCTGATTTTTCAACTCCCAATGATATTGAGGGAAATCTTCTCTCAGCTTTTTCTCTAGGGATACTGTTTCCTCATAAGAAACATCTGGATCAAAGAAAATCACATCCACATCCGTTTCATGATCAAAAGGGGATTTGTCTGACAAGAGATTCCAGATGAAATTCCTGACAGAACCTGCTGCCAACCAAGAGTCTTTCAGACCAAGGTTACGAATGATGGTCAGAATGGCCATAATATCTGGATCTTTTCTAAAAACCTCTAGAATATCTTGCTCATTTTTCACTGTATTCATAGCCTAAATGCTCATATGCCTTAGCAGTCGCTACCCGTCCAGAACGAGTTCGCATGATGAAACCTTTCTGAATCAGGTAAGGTTCGTACATATCTTCGACCGTCTCACGCTCCTCGGCAATATTAACAGAAAGAGTTCCTAAACCGATAGGACCGCCACCATACATCTCAATCATGGTCCGAAGGATTTTTTGGTCCACATAGTCCAAACCTTCATGGTCTACATCTAGCATGGTCAAAGCCTTATCTGTAATAACATCATCAATTAAGCCATCTCCCATAATCTGGGCAAAGTCGCGCACGCGCTTGAGGAGACGATTGGCGATACGAGGAGTTCCACGACTGCGTAAGGCCAACTCTGAAGCTGCCTCATGAGTGATTTCCATCTCAAAAATATCTGCTGTTCGTTCAACAATTTCCGTCAAGTCAGCGTGGGCATAGTATTCCATATGACCTGTAATCCCAAAACGTGCCCGCAGAGGATTTGAGAGCATCCCCGCACGTGTCGTAGCCCCAATCAAGGTAAAAGGCGGCAAGTCCAAATGGACACTGCGACTGCCCTCTCCAGCCCCAATCATGATATCAATATAGAAGTCCTCCATGGCACTATAGAGCACCTCTTCCACCGACATGGGCAAGCGATGAATCTCGTCAATAAAGAGAACGTCTCCAGGCTCCAAATCATTCAAAATCGCTACCAGATCACCCGCTTTTTCAATGACAGGACCAGACGTTTGCTTGAGATTGACTCCCAGTTCATTGGCAATGACAAAGGCCATGGTCGTTTTCCCCAAACCTGGAGGCCCAAATAAGAGTACATGATCCAGTGCTTCATCCCGCATTTTGGCAGCTTCGATAAAGATTTGAAGCTGATCCTTGACCTTATCCTGACCGATATATTCACGTAAATACTGGGGACGGAGGGTACGTTCTACCAACTCCTCATCCCCCATGATTTCATTATCTAAAATTCTACTCATGGCTCTATTATATCAAAAATCCAAGCCACAAACAAAAAAGCCACCTGATTGGGTGGCCTCTTTAGGGAGATTATTATGAAAAAGAAAGGATTAGGATTTCATTAAATAAAGTTAGGAGGTCTTTATTTAATAACTATATGATACAAGAGGAGACTTAAAATTACCTTAATTATTAAATCAATCACTAACAATTTTCTTTAACAGCTGTTTGACCTGCAATACGTCCAAAAGTAAAGATATCCGTAAGCGAATTTCCTCCTAGACGGTTACCTGCATGGAGTCCACCTGCGACTTCTCCGGCAGCATACAAACCAGGGATAATCTGACCGTTTTCATTCAAAACGTGTGTTGAAGTATCAATCTTGAGTCCACCCATTGTATGGTGAACGGCCGGTTTTCTCGGTGTTGCGTAAAATGGCGCAACCTCACACTTGAGATCAAAACTACCTTTATTAAATTCAGGATCAAAACCTGCATCTACATAGGAATTGTAATTCTTAATCGTTTCCACTAGAACTTGTGGATCCATACCAATCTGAACAGCCAACTCTTCTATCGTATCTGCACGGTAGAGAGTGCCTGCTTTGACTTGGGCATCGATTTTTTCTTGGCTAGTGTTGTAGGCTGTTGCCTTGATGCGGTCATCCGCAATCAAGTAGAACAAGCCTCCATTATCAATCGCTGCTTGAGATAGCTTGTCTCGGCTACCGTACTCATCTACAAATCGCTTCCCTTGAGTATTTACCATGATGAAGTTTGCTGGAGGAACTTGAAGTCCTGAGAAGAGGGCTCCTGTTACTGGATCGGATACTGGCATCATTTGACTAAAGCCCATACCCACCAAATCTGCACCTACACTTTGCCCTAAAAGAATACCATCTCCTGTTACAGCTGGTGTATTAGATGTGGCAATATCATCTGCAATTTCAGTCCAGTAGGTATTGTATTTTTGTAGCATCTTGGTATTGGCACCAAATCCTCCAGAAGCTAGAACAACAGCATCTGCATTGACAATGATGGTCTGACCGTTTCGACCTTCTGCTCTGACACCCTTGACAGCCCCGTCTTTTACAAGCAATTCTTTAACTGGAGAATCTGTCAAAATCTTGCCACCATGTTCTAGAACATATTTTTGTAGGACAGATATAAAGGCATACCCCATTGGTTGAACCGGCTTATGGCCACGACGCCAAAGGGCTCCAACTGGCATTGTCACTTCGCTACGAACAAATTCAACGCCGATGTCTTCCAACCAACGAACAGACTCTAGGGCCCGTTCGGTTAAAACAGATACTAAATCGTATTGGCCATGAATTTCATTTCCTTGTAAATCTTTTCGTTTCCCACCGATATAGGTTTGGATACGGTAAAGTAATGTAGAGTCAAACAAATAGCTTGGATTCTGCAAATACTGCTCAACCTCAACTTTCAAGGCTCTAAAGTCCTCTAGATATTCTGGGTCAATCGTTGATTCATCTATCGCAATCAATTCTTGAAGCGTATGTGCCTCACCTGGATGAGCTGCGAAGGTTCCTTGCCATGCTGGATCTGGTGCATTCATTGGACCACCTGCACGAACAGTATTCCCTCCAATTGCTGGGAATTTCTCTACCACAATTGGTCTCTTACCAGCTTGTAAGACTGCAGCAGCTGCAGCTAAACCAGCTCCTCCACCTCCAACAATGACAACGTCTGCCTGATAGGTTTTATCTTCTTTATCTAAGGCGGATGGTGCTTTTGAACGCTTGCGTAAAACATCTGGATTTGCACCAGCTTTTTTGACCGCACGCGCAACTCCGTCCAAGACACCATTTGAAGTCACAGAAGCTCCTGACACCGCATCAACGTTTAAGGTTTGTCCCTCAATGATTTCTGCTGGGATACGGGTAAAGACAACATCTGCGATTCCTGAAGATTCTCCAGAAGAATCGATTTCAATTTTTTCAATACGGCCCTCAGAAACCGTGACATCCATCGGTAATTTACCATTATGACCTTCCGTTGTAACGTGATAAGTTCCTGGCTCAAAGCGTATTTCTTCAGGAAGATTTAGTTGGTTTGCAACGGATACAAAGCGAAGGAAGCGATAAAAACAACTATCTAGGAAATCTACAGTTCGCTCCTCAATTAAATTTCCATTATCATCAAATGCTCGATGAGCTCGACCAAGTAAAAACTCACTACCTGGCATAACTGTTGCATTTACTCCAGGAGCATCAAGAATCTGACGAAGATGAAGTTGGGCACGTGAAGAACCTTGAATATCATAGGAAGCTCCTACAATCATTGTCGGCTTTCCGTCTAGTGGATGAATGTTAAAAGACAACCACTCGAGCAAGCTATTCAAACTTGATGGAATCGTATGGTTGTGCTCGGGTGTCGAGATAATGACACCATCAGCTTCTGAAATAGCTTGATTAAACTTCTGAATAATAGGTGTATCTGTTTGATCATCTGTTTCATTGAACATCGGTACATCTGTTATTTCTAAAATCTCAATATCCGCTTTCTGAGCAAAATGTCTTTTCATAAATTGCAACAGGTTGCGATTATAGGATTTTTTTGCATTAGTCCCAACAATAGCTACTAATTTCATTGACTCTTCTCCTTTCATTAATTCCCTAGGCTTTTAACCATTCTTCCCAGATGAATGATTTTTTACGATCTGTATCTTCTGGTTTTACTAAAGCTTTTGTTAGTTCAACAAAATTTTGAAACTCTGAAAAATGTTCTTCTAGTTCTGCAACCTTTTCAGGATTGTTCAAATGACACTCATCATCTAGTACTTGCTCAGAATGACCTAGAAAGAACTCTGTACCAGGCATAACTCTCGCTTTAAGCTCCGGCGCATCTAAAATCTGACGTAAATGTGCCTGCGCTCTAGATGTTCCTAGCAAGCCGAGAGAAGCACCGACAATCATAGTTGGTTTATTGATTAAGGCACGACTGGTATAAGCAATCCACTCCAAAGCAGAGGACAAAGGTGCTGGTATTGTGTGATCGTACTCAGGTGTTGAAATAATCACACCATCTGCAGCAAGAATTTTTTCTGAAAAAGCTTGAACCTCAACTGGCGCTTGCTTGTCCTCAGGTTCGTTAAATGCTGGCAATTGTTTGATTTCCAATACCTCAATGTCGGCCTTATCCGAAAAGTGCTTTTGCATAAATTTCAAGAGTTTCCGATTGGTTGAGCGATCCGAATTGGTTCCAACGATAGCAACTAGTTTCATCTTGGTACCCCTTTCATTTATTTAATCTACTTTCATTATACTACTTTAGAAAATCTTGTAAATCCTTAATAATAAAGACCGTGTTATTCTATCAGATTATCGTACTTTAGTATAAGCTCGTGAAAAAATTAACAAAATATCTTCATAAACTATTGACCACCTTCCTTAACTATGATATATTTTTGATGAAAAAATATACATTTAAGGAGGATGTTTTTATGAAAGAGACATTCAATCGTTGGCGGATTCTAGTCGCGTCTACAGCCATTCTTCTTTGCACAGGTGCCGTCTATTCCTTTTCTGTTTTTGCCGGACCACTTAGCAACTCAACAGGCTGGTCCATGTCTGATATTATGTTAGCATTTGCTATCAACTCTGCAATCGGCCCTATCCCCATGATTCTCGGAGGTTATTTAGTTGATAAAGGATATGTAAAATGGACCATTGCCCTCGGCGCTCTCCTATTTGCTAGCGGATTTTACTTAACCGGCTATGCCAATTCACCATCCATGCTTTATTTGACCTATGGATTAATGGCCGGGCTTGGTCAAGGTTTTGCCTATTCAGGCGCCCTCTCCAATTCACTTCGCCTCTTCCCTGATAAACGTGGCTTGGCCTCTGGAATTCTGACAGGCGGCATGGGATTTGCCGCAGTCATCGCTTCTCCAGTCGCAAGCAATCTCATTCAAAAACAAGATGCCTTCTTTACTTTTCGTACAATTGGGCTAGTCTATATTGTTGTTATCATCTGTGCAATTTTCTTTATCAAGGCAGCTCCAAGCGGCTACCAACCAGCAGGCTGGAAAGCTCCTATCCCAACCAAGCAAGGACCTACTAATAAAAACTGGAAACAAATGCTACAAAGTCCTCTGTTTTACATTATCATTAGCATGTTCTTTGTCGGCGCCTTTTCTGGTTTGATGATTGCCTCTCAGGCATCACCAATCGGTCAATCAATGTTTGGACTCTCTGCTGGTACTGCAGCTCTCTATGTCTCTCTTTATTCAATCGCAAACTCTAGTGGTCGTTTTATCTGGGGATCACTTTCTGATAAAATTGGCCGTTCAAAGACCCTATTGATTATCTATTCTGTCATTGTCCTAGCTTTATTCTCCCTAACAATCGTTCCTGGTCAATTCGGGTTTACCTTAGGAATTATTGGGCTTGGTATCTGCTTTGGTGGTGTTATGGGGGTCTTCCCATCTATCGTCATGGAAAATTACGGTCCTGCAAATCAAGGGGTCAACTACGGTATCGTCTTCACTGGATATTCTTTAGCAGCATTTTTCGCTCCCAAAGTCGCTGTTCAAATGGCAATGGCTAATGATGGAAATTATAGTGTAGCTTTTTATGTGGCTATCGCTCTCGCAGCTGTTGGGCTTCTCCTTAACCTCCTCTATATGAAGAAAAAAGGCTAAAAAAAGAGAACTTCCTATATAAGGAAGTTTTTTTGGTATAATAAACGTAGTAATAGTATATTGGGAGGAGTTACCATGGCAGACCGTTCACATTTCTTACGAGATAACCCATCTGACTTCCCATATGATTTTGAAAAACAAATCCTATCCAAGCAATCTTCTAATACAATTTATCATTGGCATCCTGAATTCGAGATAATCTATGTCAAAAAAGGAACTGCTACCTTCTATATCAACTCTGAGCGCTTTGAAAGTCATGAAGGTGATATTTTTCTAATTCAGCCAACGTCTCCTCACGCTATCTACCCTATTGAAAATCAAGAACAAATTTCAGCAGTTTTTCGTATCCATTTAGATTTCCTAGGTAGAAGTCAAATTGACAGCTTTAGCCAACGCTATATCCAACCCCTCCACTCTGGTCACTTTTGCCTCACTCCTCAAATATCACCAGGCAATAAGGCCTATGATCAAATTCAATCCTGCCTTCTTTCCCTCTTTTCTATCCTTGAAGAAAAAGGCATATACTACGATCTACTCATAAAATCTAAACTATACGAATTGCTTCATCTTCTCTTTAAGTATAGATACGTCAATCGACACTATACAGATGATACCTACCAAAAATACCAAAAACTAAAAGAAGTGATTTGCTACCTTGAACAGCACTACTCAGAACCCATTCATATTGAGCAACTGGCTGCAACATTTGGATATAGTAAAAATCACTTTATGAGTATTTTCAAGCAACATACTGGAGCCAGTTGTATGGACTACCTGCTCCAGTTACGTCTTGAGAAATCCTGTGAGAAACTCGTCCAAACCAACCTCAGCATTCAAGAAATTGCAAGCCAAGTCGGTTTCACCAACCTTTCAAACTTCAACCGTCAATTTAAGCAGCACTATCACTTAACACCTAGACAGTATCGAAACCAACAACTTAAAAATAAAACATGATTCTTTCTCCTTAGTCTTTCTCTAAGGAGTTTTTTCAAACAAAAAAGTCACCTGATTGGGTGACTTCTTTAGGAGATTATGATGAAAAAGAAAAGTTTAGGATTTCATTAAATAAAGGGTACTCAATGAAAATCGAAATCAGACTAGGCAGATAGGCGCAAGCATAACTATAGTTAGCTAAGTCGACTCTAACGAAGGTTGATGAGATTTTCGAAGAGTATTAGGAGGTCTTTATTTAATAACTATATAATACACAAGGAGACTTAAACTTTACTTAAGAAAAATAATTTTTTTATCTTTTTCGATCGACCCAAATCATTCCTGTACAATCATAAATAGATAAGGTTTCAAAACCCAGCGAACGATAGAATCCCAAGGTTTTTTCTGTCTGTTCGGTCACTAGTTGGACTTGATAGGCATCTTTGTAATCACCTAAAGCCTCTTTCATCAAGTCGCTACCAATCCCTTGGCGCTGATAGCTAGGCAAAACGATCAAATCCTGGACAAAAACCGATGAAAAACCATCTCCAACCAAGCGTACCAAGCCCACCACGGCATCACCATCAAGTGCCAAGTAGATTGCTAATGAGTGAGACAAGGACTTCTCCAGCATCTGGGGTTGATGTGTATAGTTTGTCCAACCGACTGCCTGATAGAGATGCAAAACATCATTTATATTTACTAATTCTTGCTTTCTAACGGTAATCATGTCATCACCTCTTAGATTTCTTTCAAACTCTTGCACTGCCGTCCATTCTTGTCAAAATTTTTAGGAGCCAGCCATGCTTCCAAACGAGCTTTGACTTGAGGCCAGTCCTTATCAATCATAGACAACCAATCCGTATCTCTAGTTCGCCCCTTATAAACGACAGCCTGACGGAAGGTCCCTTCATAGACAAAGCCCAAACGTTCCGCAGCTCGTCTTGATGGAAGATTTAGAGCATCGCATTTCCACTCGTAGCGACGATAGTTAAGCTCCTCAAAAACATAGCGCGCCAAGAGATACTGGGCTTCTGTCCCTATTCGTGTCCCCTTGAGCTCTGGAGAAAAGATAACAGTCCCAACTTCAACTATGCGATTGTTTTGGTCAATGCGCATGAGCGAAAAAGTTCCCAAGGCCTTGCCCGTCTCCCTATCCAAGATAGCATAGAAAAAACGATCCTTACGAGCCAACATCTGGTTTAAAAGGCTGATTAGTTCCTCCATATCTGCCACTGGCTCCTGAAAGAGGTAAGTCCACATCTCCCGAGGCGTATCTGGACCATAGACAGCTAATAGATCCTCCGCATGCTTTTCCACCGAAAGAGCCTCTATCCGAGCGTAGCGCCCTTCTAAGAAATCAATAGCAGGCAATTTACCTGTTGTGTGGCCAACCACAGCCTCACCAATCATCTGACCATATTCGTTTACTGGCATAGCTTTCTCCTTTTTTCTGATTTTTTCTCAACTCCGGTTATATTATTTTAATATCTGCTAATTTCAAATTTTTTATCAATTTCATCTAACAGATTACTCGCATCTATCTGATTATTTATCTTCCCATCTTTTATATTTTGTCTGCAAATACTTAGAGCCGCAATTTGGTCTGCCTTATCAAAAGATTCAAACATAATCCTCACTGCGTCACGAGGGCCTTCTCCCCCTTTTTGATCAACAGCTCCTAAAAATATGATAAGAACAGTTAATGTTTCATTTAGGCAATTTTCATATAATTTAAGAGATTTTAAATATTGTTTAACCGGGGTTATACGATTCTGTATATAGAAGTTCACTAGAGCCTTATTCTGGATTGCAAAATTTATCACTGCAATATATTTTATTCCCTCTATTAATAAGTAAACAAAATAGATTACCAGAATTACAAAGAGTGTCGCCCACATTATAGTAATACTAAATTGAACACTAGGACAAGTTTCATTAAGAGAAACTATTAAATTTTTACATCCAAAATAATGAGTAATGGATAAAAAATTCGTCACCATTAGCAGTGTCGCAAAGGATTTTGTAAATAATAATTGATACCATTCAGACTGTTTTCTTATAATTTCATTTGGTGATATTCCAAAAATATTGCTTGATTTATCATTTGAAAAGCTAAAGAAAGTAATAAAAACTGCAAAAAGAGTGTCTACAGTCAATGTTGGCTCTATAATCTTTATATCACTAGTTGATAGAAATGCCGTAGTATCAAAAGCATTACATAGAAAAAAAGTAAAAATTAGTGAGATTAAAACTATATGTTTGAAGATTTTAAACAAGATTGATTTCTTAATCATAATTCCTTCTTTTTATTAATATTTTACAAAATCAACTCTAAAGAAGAAACTTTAGAGTTGATAACTGCTTATTTCACAACGATATTAACCAATTTATTTGGTACACTAATCACCTTCACGATTTCCTTACCGTCAATTTCTGCTTTAACTTTTTCATCTGCTAGAGCAATTTCTTGCAATTCTTCGCGTGACAGATCTTTAGCCACCATGAGTTTGGCACGAACTTTTCCTTTGATTTGGACAACGATTTCGATTTCGTCTTCAACCAATTTGCTTTCGTCCCATGTTGGCCAAGCTACATAAGAGATGGATTCACCTGTTGCAGCAACAGTTTGCCAGAGTTCTTCTGCCAAGTGAGGTGCAAATGGGGCAATCAATTGGATAAAGCCTTTGGCATAGTCCACATAGAGTTTGTCTTCCTTATTAGCAGCGTTGACAAAGACCATAAGTTGAGCAATGGCTGTGTTGAATTTCATAGACTCGATTTGCTCAGTGACAGCTTTGACTGTTTCATTGTAAACCTTGTCAAGAGCACCATTATTTTCCGCAACAATTTCTTTACTTGTGATCAAACGGTATACACGGTCTAGGAATTTACGGCTTCCTTCCAAGCCTTCTTCAGACCAAGCGATGGAAGCATCGAGTGGCCCCATGAACATTTCATAAACACGAAGGGTATCAGCACCGTATTGTTCCACCACATCGTCTGGGTTAACAACGTTCTTGAGCGATTTAGACATCTTAGCTGGTGCTTGCTCCAACTCTTCTCCTGTTTCCACATGGAAGAAGGAACCGTCACGTTTTTCAACCTTGTCAGTCGCTACAAGAGCTCCACGGTGGTCACGGTAGCTTGTTCCCAAAATCATTCCTTGGTTAAAGAGTTTTTGGAATGGTTCCTTAGTCGGAACAACACCGAGGTCATAGAGGAATTTGTGCCAGAAACGAGCATAAAGCAAGTGAAGAACGGCATGCTCTGCACCACCCACGTAGATATCTACTGGCAACCATTGTTTGAGGAGATCCTCATCGGCCAATTTTTCTGTGTTATGTGGGTCGATATAGCGGAGGTAGTACCAGCTTGAACCTGCCCATTGTGGCATAGTGTTTGTTTCACGACGACCTTTGACACCATCTTCACGCGTCACTTCCAACCAGTCAGTCAAGTTAGCCAATGGGCTTTCACCAGTACCTGAAGGGCGGATGTCCTTGGTTACAGGCAAGACAAGTGGCAATTCACTTTCAGGAACAGTCGTTGAAGTGCCATCTTCCCAATGAATAATTGGAATCGGCTCACCCCAGTAACGCTGACGGCTAAAGAGCCAGTCGCGGAGACGGTAGGTAACCTTCTCCTGACCACAGCCTTTTTCTTCCAACCAAGCCACAATCTTAGCAATCGCTTCTTCTTTGTTCAGTCCATCTAGGAAGCCTGAATTGACATGCAGACCATCTTCAGTATAAGCAGCTTCTGCTACATTTCCACCTTCAAGCACTTCTACGATTGGAAGACCAAACTGTTTAGCAAATTCCCAGTCACGTTGGTCATGGGCAGGCACGGCCATGACAGCACCTGTTCCATAGCTAGCAAGAACATAGTCTGCTATCCAGATTGGGATTTCCTTGCCATTGACAGGGTTGATGGCATAAGCACCAGTCCAAACCCCTGTTTTTTCTTTGGCAAGGTCAGTACGAGCCAAGTCTGACTTGAGGCTAGCTTGGTGTTTATAGTCCGCAACTGCATCAGCTTGCTCTGGGCTTGTGATGACATCTACCAGTTCATGCTCAGGAGCTAAGACAGTGAAAGTCGCACCGAAAAGAGTGTCAGGACGAGTGGTAAAGACGGTGAATTCCTTGTCTGTTCCTTTCACTTTGAAGGTTACATTGGCACCAGTTGATTTCCCGATCCAGTTGCGTTGCATGTCCTTGATAGACTCTGGCCAATCAAGTTCATCCAAGTCATTGAGCAAGCGCTCCGCATAGGCAGTGATTTTGAGCATCCATTGGCGCATTGGTTTGCGGACAACGGGGTAGCCTCCACGCTCAGAAGTTCCGTCAGGAAGGACTTCTTCGTTGGCGATGGCTGTTCCCAACTCTTCCACCCAGTTTACTGGCACTTCGGCTTCATAGGCCAAGCCTTTTTCGTAAAGCTTAGTGAAAATCCATTGTGTCCACTTGTAGTAGTTTGGATCTGTTGTGTTGACTTCACGATCCCAGTCGTAAGAGAAGCCAAGCGCATTGATTTGGCGTTTGAAGTTAGCAATATTTTCCGCTGTAAATTCTGCTGGGTCATTCCCTGTATCCATAGCGTACTGCTCAGCTGGCAAACCAAAAGCATCCCAGCCCATTGGGTGAAGGACATTGTAGCCTTGTGCACGTTTGTAACGGCTGAGAATATCCGTTGCTGTATAGCCTTCTGGGTGTCCTACGTGCAATCCAGCTCCTGAAGGATATGGGAACATATCGAGAGCATAGAACTTCAGTTTCGAGGCATCTGTTCCTGTCTTAAATGTATGATGTTTCGCCCAGTAGCCCTGCCACTTAGGCTCAATTTCCTTATGATTGTAAAAACTCATGCTATTTCTCCAATTTTATGATGTTACTATTATACCATTTTTGGGGGAATTTGAAAGATGAGAAATGTTCTTTTAGACTTGGATAACAAGAAATACTGAGTCGCAAATCCAACTTATTTAACAGGAAAAAAATTAGCTCCCACTTGGAGCTAACTTCTATTAACTATTTGTCTTTTCCATCTTCTCACGCCCTAGTTCCCGGTAACTACGGTCACCAACAACTTCTACACTAAACTGGCCATCCTCATATTCAAGAATCGTCACGCTACCATTATCTAGACCATGCGGATGCATGCCATTGATCAGATAAACAATGGTCCCAATGGTCATTCCATGGCTTACGACGAGAGCATTGCCCCCACCTTGTTCTTCCATTTCTTTGGCAATCGCTTCAAAGCCTTCTTTGATTCGACTACTGAGTTTTTCCCAACCTTCAGCCCAGCCTGCAGTATCAACCTCAACTAGACCTTCTGCTAGCTCTGCATAGGACAACTGATGAACATGGTCTACATTGAAAATTCTTGGAATCAAGCCCATAAAGAGGTCCCCATCATAGGCCCCATCAAAACTGCCAAAACACCATTCTCTGATGCGCTTGTCCATTCGGTAAGGGATTTTCCCCTGCATGCCAAGTTCTTCTAGGATAATTCCCATGGTTTGAATAGTACGCCCTGAATCACTGGAATAAGCGCGGTCAAACCGCAAACCAGACTCTCTCAAGCCAATTCCCAGTTCATGGATTCCTAACTCACCTTCTGCGGTTAGAGGCGTATCACTCCATCCTTGAGCACGTCCAATCGTGTTAAACATCGTTTTCCCATGACGAACCAAATACAATCTTACTTTAGACATTTTCTATCCTCCATTTTCTTCTATTATATCATGGATCAAAGAAATATTCGGCTTTCAAAAGCAAAGCCAACATTTGTAAATTATCCAAAAGAAAAGCTACCCTCATGGTAGCTTCCCTAGGAGATTATTATGAAAAAGTTTAGGATTTCTATTAAATAAAGTTAGGAGGTCTTTATTTAATGATTATAGTATACACAGTCATCCTTAAACTCAACTTAAATCTTCTCACTTTTTATTAATTTTTAAAACTATGAATTGGTGCAGGAATTTGGCCACCGCGAGAGATGAAATCAACAGACGAAGCCCCGTTAACCTTCATAACTGGAGCTGTCCCTAGCAAGCCACCAAACTCAATCATATCGCCTTCTTTGCCCTTTGGAATAATACGAACAGCTGTCGTTTTCATGTTAATAACACCAATTGCCGCCTCATCCGCAATCATAGCCGCAATGGTTTCAGCAGGCGTATCTTCCGGAATGGCAATCATATCCAGTCCGACAGAACAGATAGCTGTCATGGCTTCTAGTTTCTCTAAATTCAGAGAGCCATTTTGCACCGCAGCAATCATCCCCTCATCTTCAGAAACGGGGATAAAAGCACCTGACAAGCCACCGACTTGGTTACAAGCCATCACTCCGCCCTTCTTAACTTGGTCATTCAAAAGAGCGAGGGCAGCCGTCGTCCCATGCGTACCAACTGTTTCTAGGCCCATTTCCTCAAGGACACGAGCCACAGAATCGCCAACCGCAGGTGTTGGCGCCAAGCTTAGGTCTACAATTCCAAAGTCAACACCCAGTCTCTCGCTGGCCATCTGACCAACTAGCTGACCAATACGAGTAATCTTGAAGGCCGTTTTCTTGACCGTCTCAGCTACTACATCAAAGCTCTGTCCACGAACCTTTTCCAAGGCACGCTTCACCACACCAGGACCCGAAACCCCGACATTAATGATAACATCTGCTTCGCCAACACCATGAAAGGCCCCTGCCATAAAAGGATTGTCCTCAACAGCATTAGCAAATACGACCAACTTGGCCGCACCCATATCTGATAGCGCAGCTGTTTCCTTGATGATGCGTCCCATATCTGCAACTGCAGTCATATTGATGCCTGACTTGGTTGAGCCGATATTGACAGACGAACAGACCTTGTCCGTCTCAGCTAGAGCTCGTGGGATAGAATTGATGAGAATCTCATCTCCTTTTTGATAGCCCTTTTGTACCAAGGCCGAAAAACCACCAATAAAGTCAACACCAATCTCCTTGGCAGCCTTGTCGAGAGCCTTAGCCAAAACAACGTAGTCCGTCGCGTCAGTCGCTGCTCCAATCAATGAAATCGGAGTCACCGATACCCGTTTATTAACAATAGGAATCCCTAGTTCCGCAGCAATTTCATCTCCCACAGCCACTAGATTTGCCGCTTTAGTAGTGATTTTTTGGTAAATCTTTTCAGCAGCACGATTGATATCTGGATCAATACAGTCCAAAAGGGAAATGCCCATGGTGATAGTTCTAATATCGAAATTCTGCTCTTCGATCATGGCAATGGTTTCCGTAACTTGTCTAATATCCATAGCTACCTCCTAGATATTGTACATAGCATCAAAAATCGCTGCACTTTGAATATTGATTTTGACATTCAAGGTCTGACCGAAAGTTTCAAACTCATTTCTGAGAGAGGTAAAATCTTGTTTTTCATCACTTGATACGACTGCCATCATGGTGAAATACTCATCCAGTACTGTTTGAGAAATATCATCAATATTCAAACCCAACTCTGCAATCTTAGTAGACACGCCTGCAACAATACCAGCCTTGTCCTTGCCAACCACTGTAATAATAGCCTTCATCCTTATACCCCATTTCTACGATTATTAGAAAACCTGAACGTTTTTGATTTTCTTTTTCCTTAGTATAGCATATTTCCGTAGAAAATACTAAAAAACGCCTGCTTACGAAGTTGTTCTTAAACAAAAAACAATTTCGTAAACAAGCGTCTACCCTATCAAATGATGATGAGTGTTCCCGCCAGGACCGAAGTCCCAGCGGTAGACCAGAGCTAGACTAAGAGCACAAGACTCCATCATCATAACACTCAACAAAATTGATGATTTTATACTAATTCGATGATCGCCATTGGCGCAGCATCCCCACGGCGTGGTTCAGTTTTAAGGATACGAGTGTATCCACCGTTACGTTCAGCATAACGAGGTGCGATTTCTGAGAACAATTTTTGAAGTGCTGTAGTAGAAGTGTACTTATCAGTTGCTTCATCATAGTTTTCAGATGCGATTTCATTACGTACGAAAGCAGCTGCTTGACGACGTGCATGCAAATCACCACGTTTACCTAGAGTAATCATTTTTTCAACAGTTTTATTCTTGCTATTGCGCTAGCATCTATTATTTTCCGAACGATTGAACTTATCTGCAAGCAAACAGAAATTGTCAGCTTTAAAGATTCTCTTCGTGGCTTTCAAAGTGATTTGATCGGAAAGATCTTTGTAACAGTTCTTGTTAAATCATTATTACTTTTTCTATGGGGTCTAATATGGGCGCTGTCCATTATGACTTTCACCTTCGGGGTATTAATCTATGTACTGATGTGGTACATCGTAGTAGCTAATGGAGGAATTGAACACTGGGGTAGAATAGTTAGTGAATCTTTTGAGCAGCTCCCTAATGCATTTAATAATGAGTACCTGCTAAACAACGGGTTGATCACCGTAGCAATCATTGCAATCATTGTTAGTATTCCCCTCGGTATCATTGGACTATCTATCTACCTGCCTAAATATTATGCTTATTCTCAAACAGAGTAGGTTCTTTACGATCAGATTACTGAGAGACGTTATGCAAGGCCGCTTGGAGTTATTCGCGAGAGTAAATCATTGATGAAAGGCTACAAGTGGAAACGTTTCTGTTAGAAAAATAGATAAGTTATCTGGTTCCACCTTTTCCTTTAGCATCTCACGTCGGACAAGATCCTGTGAAATCACAAGCATCCCACGACCAAAATGATTTTGTAATTTTTTAGCTAGGCTGGTTTTCCCAGAGTCGGAATTACCCCGAATGATGACTAGTTGCGCCATTAGTCAATCTCCTTCACCAAACGATTGTACTCGCGCTTGATACAACGGTTCATGACGATATGATTGCGACCTGCCACCCGCAAAATTTCTTCCGCTTCTTGACTTTGAAGTCCCAGCTGCGCCCAAAAAATCTTGGCATCCGTCTCAATAAAATCACGCGCCACATCCGGCAAAAATTCGCTTCGCCGAAAAACATTGACAATATCCACGGAAATAGGAATATCCTGCAAACGCGCATAAGCCGTCTCGCCCAAAATCTTTTGACCCGCTAACTTAGAATTGACCGGAATGATCTGATAACCCAGTCCCTGCATGATCTTTGAAATACGATTGCTAGTCGTTTCCTCACGGTCAGAAAGTCCGACAACTGCAATCACTTTGCTCATCTCCAAATAGGTCTGAATCATGTAATCACTAGGATTTTGAAATCGTACATAAAACACCTCACTTATTTCCTTATGACCAGTATAGCATTTTTTGAAAAAGGAGGTAAAGATTGGAGCCGGTTTTTTTTTAGTAACGAATCAGCAAATAGAACCGCCAATTATGTTATAATGGTTAGGTAAATAAAAATATAACCATTTTATTAATGACAGAAATATCGCTAACATCAAAGGATTATAATGAAAAAATTTTTTAATTTATTGACAAACTTAACGATTATAGCCGGTATCCTCATCATCAGTTACCCTGTTATTAGCCAAATTTATTACAATTACCAGACCAAACAAGAGGTTAAGGACTTTGACTCGTCTGCACAAAAATTAACTTCTGAAGATGTGACGGAACGGATAAAGCTAGCTACTGCCTACAATCGTTCTTTGCAAAATTTGACAGTAACGGATCCCTATACCAAAGAAGAAAATGCCAAAGGGCAGGCAGAATATGCTCGAATGCTAACTGTCCATGAAAAAATAGGCAGAATTTCCATTCCTAAAATTGATGTTGATTTACCAATATATGCCGGTTCAAGTGAAGAAGTCTTACAAAAAGGGGTGGGACATCTCGAAGGAACCAGTTTGCCGATTGGCGGGCAGAATACTCACACTGTTCTAACTGCCCACACGGGCTTGCCCAACAATCGTCTTTTTACCGACTTGGATAAAATGAAGGTGGGTGATAAGTTTTTCATTCAAAACATCGCTGAAACACTTGCTTACGAGGTTGATTCCATAACGGTGATCGAGCCGACCCAGTTTGACTCTCTAAATATTGTACCTGACAAAGACTACGTGACTTTGCTGACCTGTACTCCTTATATGATCAATTCGCACCGTTTACTTGTACGGGGCCACCGGATCCCTTACAAACCAAGTGAAGAAAAAGTAAAAAATCCGATTAGTCATATTTCTATTCCACCGCTTTATCTAGTCGTTTTCGCAATTCTATTTCTCATTTTCATTATTTTGGCTTGGAATAAGTGGAAATCGAAAAAAGCATAGAAAGAGCTATCATGTCAAGAAAAAAGAAAAACCAAAAACGGCTGCGACTAACCTATAAGATACTTACCATTCTGGGGTGCTTGATGATCTGTTATCCCTTTGTCAGTCAGATTTATTACCAATATGTGACTATGCAAGAGACAAAGCAATTTGATGACGAGAAAGGTAAATTAGTTGACCAAGATGTTGAAAATCGTATTGAACTCGCCAAAGCCTATAATAGCACCTTGTCCCCAGAAAAAATAGGAGATCCTTTCTCAAGCAGGAAAAAAGAGGAAGGCGTAGCCGAATATGCTCGCATGTTGCAACTGCAAGAAAAAATTGGCTATGTCACTATCCCTTCTATCAATCAAAAAATTCCCATTCGGGCAGGGTCATCTGAAAACGTCTTGCAAAACGGAGCAGGCCACTTAGAAGGAACCAGCCTACCCGTCGGTGGAGTTAGCACCCATACGGTCATTACCGCCCACAGAGGACTTCCCACAGCCAGACTTTTCACCGACTTGGATAAGGTAAAGGTCGGAGATGTCTTTTACATCACCAATATCAAGGAAACCTTGGCTTATCAGGTAGATAAGATTTTAACCGTTGAGCCTACCGATTTCAAACCAATACTGGTTAAAGAAGGCGAAGATCGTGCCACTCTTTTGACTTGCACACCTTATATGATCAATTCTCATCGCCTACTCGTTCAAGGCAAACGCATACCTTTCCACGAAGCTGAAAAGGAGAAAAAAACAAAGATTGACTTTTTTGCCCAATACAAATGGTTTATCCTTCTTGCTGCCGGACTAGTCCTCCTACTCATAGGCTATCTGCTCTTTAAAATGTTAAGAAAGAAAGGAAAAGAAACATCACTTTCATGAAAAAGAAAAAACAATTACTTGGGCTGAGCCTCCTGTTAATTGGAATTGCGCTCTTCCTCTTTCCTTTTTTATCTATGATTAAAGAGGACATTTGGCAATCCAATGCTCAGCGCACCTATCAGCAGACCAGCGAGGAAACATTCCAAAAACTACGAACAGCCTTAGAACAAACCACTGTCACCGGAGCTATCCAAGATATTTTCCTAACAAAAAAAGAGACCGACGCCAAGCAAAAAACGCCCTACTCAGATCTGCTAGATACCAATCAAGTCGCTGGACGCATGACCATTCCTGCTTTAGGACAGCATTTCGACCTCTATCTTGACGCCGACTATGATAAACTCCTAAAGGGAGTAGCCACCCTTGTCGGAACATCTGCCCCCTTGGGTATAAAAGGGCAGCGACCGATTATTGCAGGACATAGAATTAATTATAATGACGTGTCTTTCTACTTTCTCCCCTCTCTCAAAAAAGGAGATAAAATTTATTTCGATATTCTTGGAAAAAATCTAGAATACGAAGTGACCGATAGCGAGATCATTGATGAATACGAAGGCGAAAAACTTAAACCAATCGAAAATGAAGACATGGTTACGCTCATGACCTGTATGAACGAACCAAGATATGACAAACGGCTCCTTGTCAATGCAAAAAGAGTTGTTTCAGATAGTGAAAAAAAGCAAAATGTATCTACTAATCCCTTGATTCCCTTTGTTAGCAACCAACATATTAAACTTGGTTTCAAATTACAAAGGCTTGCCCCTTATTTGATTGTGATTGTCGGAACAGCAATCTTTCTCTTTTTCAGCAAACGGCTATGGAATATCATAAAAAAACACTGATTCATCAGTGTTTTTTCTCGCTTTTATAAAGCTTATATCCTATCCCGATTAAGACAACGGCAAATCCTAAAAACCAATAAATGGCTAAGGTTCCCGTTTTGATAATCGGTGTTCTTGGTGATGTCGGTGGCACCAGTGTATTGGTAATCACCGTGCCAGTTTTATCTGCCATGTTTTGATAAGTTGCTGTATAGCCGTTAGGAACATCTTCTTCAGCTGTGTAGGTGTAATCTTTCCCTGCCGCATCTGTTTTTTCTAAATTCATAAAGGTATGTTCCCAGTTGTTGCTGTCATTCAGCTCAATTTCATCAATGACTTTCCCATTTTGTTTAAGATGAACAGTGATACTGTTTAACTTTTTACCTTTCCATTCCTTCCGAACTTTAAAGCTGGTCTTGTCTTCTCTCTGTTTTAAAACTTGCTTGGGATAGACATGAACGGCGTCATTTCCTACCGTGAAATAGCTGCCATCGGGTTTTGTCACAGGCAGTTCCACTTCTAATGGAACTGGTGTCGCATCACCCAACATCTGATTTCCTGATAACTTTGATTTTTCTTTATTGACAACAATATAGTACTTACCTGCCTTCAAAGCGCTAAAGATGAGACGACCACCATTTTCAGTTATCTTTGTTTGAACAAGCTCTCCATCCGCCTTATCCTTGTGAATGTCAAAGGCAACGCCATCAATGGTTGAGGCCTCACTGCCAAAATAATTCTCAATGTCTAAAGGTTGTCCAGAATAACTATCTTTTCCTCCACCTTTGGGCCAACCATTCAAATCTTTTAACTTAACCAAGGTTAAGACAATATCGTAGGTTGCATCTGACGAGGCTTGATTTTCCTGAGATGAGACGGTTGTAAATGGCCGCAAAGCTACCAAAATAACAATGGCCGTAAGTATGGATAGCAGACTGCTCAATATTCTTTTTCTTGTCATAGTATCCTCCTAAAACATAGCACTTGCACTCTTCACTAGGATATTCAACTCTTTTAAATACCCTAGTGAAGAGGTAAGGATTGTCCTTACTTCTTCATTTTATTACTTAGCTGAACGACGTTTCGCAATGAAACCTAAACCAACAACCAAGACACCCGCTGCAATCACGAGAGCTGAACCGATACCACCTGTTTGTGGAATTGTTACCTTGTTGTTGACAACAGTGACAACTTTGTTAGTTGCTGAATAGCTATCGTGCGAAACTTTAAACTTGATCACTTGTTGCAACAAAGCATAGTCTTGAGGCGCTTTGGTTTCTTTGATTTGGTATTCTGTTTCAGCACCAGCAGCATTGTGCTCTTGTCCAGCAGAACCGTAAGCTAGACCTTTGATTTCAAATGTTCCATCAGCTGCTGACAGCAAGTAGATTGGTTGGCCTACTGTTGGTTGCGTTGTAGCACTAGTAGGTGTAACAGTTGTAGCATCAGTAGAGAACTTACCGTCTGCAATAGCTGTTGCATTTGCTTTGATTAAGTCAGCAGTCCATTTGATTGGTTGACCAGATGAATCTTGCAACTCAAAGATGGCTCCTGCTAAGGCATTGCCTTCTTTACTCTGTTTCTTAAACTTAGCACCACCTGTGTGAAGTTCTGGAGTATCAGTTGGTTTTTCTTCTTTTGTCACATTAGGATTTGTACCGTAAGTAACCTTAACATCATTCTTATTAGCTGCACCCATAATAGCATCTTCGTTAATGGTTGCATCGTAAGTCATAGTAATAGTATCATTAGAGGTTAAAGTCTTGATGTAGTCTTCTTTGAATTGCACTGTTATTGTTGCTTGTTTGGTACCAACAGTTGGTACTGTAGCATTATAAGAAGCTGCTGGAATATCTACACCATTCTTCTGCACTTTAAGATTGCCCGCATAAGAAAGTCCTGCTGAGAAAGTATCTGTATAAGTCAAGACTTTATAATCTGCGATTCCTTCAGGCATTTTAGAAGTTACTTTAAAGGTCTTCTTTTCACCAATAGTTGCAGTATCATGCTTGTCGCTATCGTTTACAAATTTATCAATGCTTGGTTTATCAACAGTATTCTTTGGATAAACATGGACAGCATCATTACCTTGTTTATACCAACCACCAGTTGCCTTAAAGACTGGAAGGGTGATTTCCATTGGTACAGCAGCAGATTTTGCAAGTTGTTCCTTTGAAGCAAGGGTTGATTTTTCTTTCTTTTCAACAATCATATACTTGCCAGCTTTAAGACCTGTGAAAGTAATCTGACCATTAGAATCTGTCAAGCCTTCAACTTTAGTCCCCGTAGCCATTACACCAACATGGTCGGGCGCACTTTCATCATATTCATGAACTTCAAACCAAACGCCTTCAAGTGTCTCTGCACCTGCACCAAAGTAGTCTGTGATAGTCAATTTTTGACCAGTATATTCTGTTCCATTCACACCAGACTGTTTTGGCCAACCAGTTAAGTCTGCCATTTTAACCTTAGTCAAGACGATGTCATACTTATCATTTGCGCCCGGTGTGTTGTCTTCCGCAAAAGTTTTATCTGCTCCAAGTGCTAAAAGCACGATACTAAGAGCTGCTAAGAACGAGAGGAAATATCGTTTTACGTTTTTCATTGTTTTGCCTCCTAAAAAGCCTTTCTATTTTTTTGCATATAATGTAAAATTACTGCCAATGTTAATGTTAAAGTTCCCATCAAGATATATGGTAGGATACCTGAACCACCTGTGTTTGGATAAGATGGGTTCACCTTGTTCTTCACCGTCAAGGTTGCTGTTTCACTGATATTTGTATCTGTAAAGGTAACTTTCTTTTCAGATGCATTACTGATTTCCAGATAATACTTTGGAACAACCTCTTCGATGTAGTAAGTGTAGTACTTACCGGTGGTCTTGTCCTTAGGTGGGTAGCGTTTTGTAGCTTCCCAGAGATATGGAGTAGTTGCAGTCCGCTCTAACTGAATCGTCTCAACAAGCTCTCCATTTTGAGTTTGCCCATCCGTTGTCCGGTACAACTTAACCTCTAGTTTCTTCGGTAGCTGGTCATTTGTAATCTGATTGCCGTTCTTGTCATACCAGAGCTTCTGGATCTTGATTGACGGATACCTCGTGTTGGTGATGACAAAGCCATTCTGAGCGTCACCACTGTAATCGGCATCATATTCAGGCGGAATCTCCTTTTCCCTAACCACGTACTTAAAGTCGGTGATTTTTTTCTCCGTTGCCGCTTTTTGTAATAGCTTGGCGGCAGATTCTTCATCTGGTAACGGACTAAAGGTATCTTTCCAGTGATTGCTATCAGAGAGCTCTTTTTCTTCTTTAAACTCTTCTTTTGCAACCCCGTCTTCCTTCCAAGTCGCGTAGAGCTGTGCCGTTATTTTAGAATGTGTTGTTTCAGAGTCACGCCACTTCTTCTCAACCGGAATGGTAATCCGCTTGTTGACCTTATTGGTAACTACATTAGATTCACCGAATCTTGGATCGGTATTATATTTTACTTGGAAAGTATTAACAGCCGTCTTACCGCCAACATTATTATCCTTGTCATAAGCCGGAGCTTTCATATTCACGATTGCATGCAAAATGGTGTACTTATGAATGACCGTTGTTGGTTTAGAAACAATCTTGATCGCTGTTACATCTTTGTAGTCGCTTGGGTTCTTTGTCCAATTTGAACTATTTACCTCTGTGTCAGCATTCATAGTCGGATATTTATCTGTTCGATAGTAAATATCAAAATCTGCCGTCTTATCTTCATCACCAACTTTTACAGTAATTGGACCTGTCAAGGTGTTTGAAAAGGCAGATTCGGCACCACCCGCAGTCGTCCGATCGCTGTCTCCAACGTGAGGAAGAACATCGTAAATTTCCACCCTCGTCAGATCACTATCGTAGTAATTTCGCACTTGCAGGTCATATTGGAAATGCCCCGAAGTGGAAGTTAACCCACCGTACTCTGTTTCAATACCGTCTTTATTGAAGCTTCGACCATAATATTGGGGTCCACCTTCAACTAGCGGCTCCGTACTACGGATCGTCTTGACACTCTGCAGACTGTCTGTCACATTCCCTATAACCTTTGAAGTTGCCTTTACGACCTTGTCCGTAGTGTCGCCGTTCATATTGATGTCTCTTTCGTCATCCACAATCTGATTTGAATCGGAATGAATGGCATCCGGGAACGGTTGACCATTGTCTTGGTAGAAATAAAGTTCATTCGTGTTATTGAAAGTTGCAGTCTCTGCCTTACTAGGGATAATGTCACTATTGATTTTTAATCCCTTTAGTTTGAAAGCATAACCTCTCCCGTTATTTAAGTCTTTTACCAGACCTGATTTTAATTTGATTTTGATCGCTGTCCGACCACTACCATTGTAGTTTTCAATAACTGAAAATTTATCAATCATGTCCAGATTTGCTAGCCCAATTGCTTCGAGCATATCTTCCGCTTTTGTTTTGTCTACACCTGGTGCAATACTAACCCCTTTAGGAAGAAGATCAACAAGAGTTGGATTCTTTAGGTAGCGGGCTTTGGAAAGTTGTTCAAGTTGTAACCCTAAGAGGAAGAAAAGTGATTCTCCCTCAATACCTGAAGTTTGTCCACCTGTAGACTTTGATAGACCAATCTTTTCAACAAATGGTACAAACTGTTTGCTCCATTCATCGGATATATTAATTGGAACATCCTGATTTTGAGAGTTTTTCACTTTCGCTTCAAGACCGACCACATTTTTTATATCCTTTGCAGCAGAATAAGGAACATGATATGGGTCTTTGAAGGCCATATAGACATAACCATCAATGTACTTTCCAACTGGTAATTCATATCCGTTAATAAAGTGAATAGTTATTTTTGTATACTTTGGAGTAACAGCCGGTGCGTCCGCTTCTGTTAATTCTCCGTTTCGGATCTTTTCAGCCGCAGCATTTAGCTCATTTTGTGCTTCTTCATTAATCTGCTGTCCTGGCGTAAAAGTATCATAATTACCATCACTCTTATAGGCACGGATTTCTATCTTGTCATTATTGATAGGAACATCCCCTGTTGGACCCCTTTCAAAGAAAGAACTAACACTAGTCAAATAAAGTCTTGAGTCAAACTTGCTAGCATCTTCAGTCAGCACAATTTCTTTAAGTGGTTTTGATAGCTTGTTTTCTACCTTGACTGTATAGTCTAGTCGCTGTGCGTAAAGTCCAGCTACATCGTGTTGCACCGTCTGGTGTTCTGTCCTCTTGGTAAGAATCCCTGTACCGCTGAAATCATCTGCAATGAGGTTAAAAGTTATATCGTCACTAGTTTTATACTCTTCATTTGCTGATGGATTGAAAGGAGTAGCTGTGATTTCTGCCTTATTTGTAAAAGTAGGTTTGTTGTTGCCGTCTTTATACTTAGCATCAGGAAAAGATAGGTACAACATAGCCTTGCTGACATCAATATTGTGACGGAAGTCCGTATCAAATTCACTTTCTAGGAATTCCTTTGTATAGGTCACTGTGCCAGTGCTACTATCGTAGGTCCAGCCAGGATTAAGGGCTGGATCAAATTTAGCAGTAACCGTTTGACCCTGACTATTCGTATAAGTCGGTAGCGTATCCTTGATGACGACTTTTTTCATCATTCGCTGCTGACCTGAATTTGCCTGTACTTGATAGGTGAAACTGAACGGTATAGGCTCTGCACCGGTTTCAGAAATCCTAGTCGGATCTCCTGTCTTAGCTGTCCCTCCGTAGAGAAGCTGACCATCTTCGCTACTAGTAGCAACTACCTTTGTTAGGTTCATATTTGGATAAGTTGGAGTATACTCCTGATCATTTCCTGTGTATAGAACTCCACCATTCTTATCCTTAAGAGTAACCTTTGGTTGTAGCTTATAGTCTTTTGGAACTAACCCGTTTGTAAAGCTAAAAACATAAGGTATGCTAATCTTGGTTGTTGATGTAATGGAATTGAAACGAATACGATAAATCGTCTTCCCATTTTCCACTACTTTTTCTGCACTTTTGATTAGAGTGATACCTTCGGTCGGAACTGTAAAGTTATCTAGATAAGCATCTGTGTTCAGCACCTTACCACCCGGATACAGAGTAGTTGGCATTTCAATATCTAGATAAGGTCCTTCTATGTCTGAGGTTAAACTAGTTCCATCAATATCCACATAAGTGGTAATCTGTTCATCTGTACGATAAGCCGTCTTTGCATTTGGCTTTATCGTGACAGTTGGAACTGTTGCCGTTGGCGTAGGAGGAGGTCCCGGTGGTAATGCATCGTCATCATCTTCTGATGTAGCCGTAGCTGAAGTCGTTTGGCTCGTTGAGCTGCTACTTTCTTGACTAGAACTACCAGAGGTTTCCTGACTCTTATTGACAGTGCTTTTCTGAGTTTCACTACTTGTACTTTCCGAGTCTTCTTTTTTGGCAGTTTCAGCAGAATTACTTACTAGAGCAGAAGACGGGCTGGTCTGTTCTTGTGCGAAGGCAAGAGAAGCACCACTCACTCCTTGTAAAATTGTGTTCATAAGCAGAATCAGAACTAAAAATAGACTGCCTGTTTTCTTCATTGCCTCTCCTTTTCTAAATTTATTTCACATTCCGGATGAAATTTAATATATATTAAAACATTTCATAAAACAGCTTTTTATGAAATTTATTTCTGTATGGAAGTCATGCTATTCCCTTCAGGACCTTGATTTAACCAAGTCCAAAAGAAAATCCCAACAAACGAGAGCCCCTCATGCTGTTAGTCAACTAAAACAAGTTAACGCTTTCCTACACACTGCACACTTTCAATCATTGGTTGTGTTACATACTTATACAAGTGCAAAACCTTGATAAATACAATCCCGACTATATTGTAGCACATTTATTTAATTAAGACAAGTCAAAAAAAGTTTAATTTTCAAATTATTTCTATATAATAAAAAACGCCTGCTTACGAAGTTGTTCTTAAACAAAAAAACAATTTCGTAAACAAGCGTCTACCCTATCAAATGATGATGAGTGTTCCCGCTAGGACCGAAGTCCCAGCGGTAGACCAGAGCTAGACTAAGAGCACAAGACTCCATCATCATAACACTCAACAAAATTGATGATTTTATACTAATTCGATGATCGCCATTGGCGCAGCATCCCCACGACGTGGTTCAGTTTTAAGGATACGAGTGTATCCACCGTTACGTTCAGCATAACGAGGTGCGATTTCTGAGAACAATTTTTGAAGTGCTGTAGTAGAAGTGTACTTATCAGTTGCTTCATCATAGTTTTCAGATGCGATTTCATTACGTACGAAAGCTGCTGCTTGACGACGTGCATGCAAATCACCACGTTTACCTAGAGTAATCATTTTTTCAACAGTTTTACGGATTTCTTTAGCACGAGCTTCAGTTGTCACGATTGATTCGTTGATCAAAAGGTCAGTTGTCAAATCGCGAAGCATTGCTTTACGTTGTGAGCTAGTGCGTCCTAGTTTACGGTAAGCCATGTATTCCTCCTTTATTTATCTTTTAATCCAAGACCCAAGTCAATGAGTTTGAATTTCACTTCTTCCAAACTCTTGCGTCCAAGATTTCGTACTTTCATCATCTCTGCTTCAGATTTTTCTGTCAAATCATGCACAGTATTGATACCGGCACGTTTCAAACAGTTGTATGAACGCACAGACAAGTCCAGTTCCTCAATCGTCCGATCCAAAATACGATCGTCAGATTCAGTATCAGCTTCTTTCATCACTTCAGTTGACTTAGCAATCTCAGTAAGATTTGTAAACAAATCAAGATGTTCTGTCAAGATACGTGCTGAAAGCCCTAAAGCATCTTCTGGAATAATTGTTCCATTAGTCAAGATTTCAAGGGTTAATTTGTCAAATCCATCATTGCTACCTACACGAGCAGGTTCAACTTGATAGTTGACTTTTGTAACTGGTGTATAAATAGAATCTACAGCAAGTGTTCCAACTGGTGCATTATCTTTTTTGTTTTCATCAGCAGGTACATATCCACGACCACTGTTAACAGTCATTGTCGCTTTTAGGGAAGAACCTTCACCGATTGTAAAGAGATAATGATCTGGATTTACAATCTCAATATCACTGTCAGTCAAAATGTCTCCAGCTGTAATTTCAGCAGGACCTTCAACGTCAAGTTCAATGATTTTTTCGTCTTCAACGTATGATTTCACTGCAATCCCTTTAATGTTCAGAATGATTTGCATCACGTCTTCACGAACACCTGGAACTGTGTCGAACTCATGCAAGACACCTTCAATGTTGATAGATGTCACTGCTGCTCCCGGTAGAGAAGCTAGTAGTACACGACGAAGAGAGTTACCAAGAGTTGTACCGTAGCCACGTTCAAGTGGTTCGATTACAAACTTGCCATAATCTTTATTTTCATCAATTTTTGTTATATTTGGTTTTTCAAACTCAATCATTTAGTTACTCCCTCTTAAACGAAAAGCAGTGTAATGCGATGATTATACACGGCGACGTTTTGGAGGACGAGCACCATTGTGTGGCACTGGAGTCACATCACGAATTGCTGTTACTTCAAGACCAGCGGCAGCAAGCGCACGAATAGCTGACTCACGACCAGAACCTGGACCTTTTACAGTAACTTCAACTGATTTAAGACCGTGTTCTTGTGCAGATTTAGCAGCAGCTTCAGAAGCCATTTGAGCAGCGAATGGTGTAGATTTACGAGAACCTTTGAAACCAAGAGCACCAGCTGATGACCAAGCAATTGCATTACCATGCACATCAGTAATCATAACAATAGTGTTATTAAATGTAGCGTGAATATGAGCAATACCAGATTCGATATTCTTTTTCACACGACGTTTACGTGTTGGTTTAGCCAAGACTTTTACCTCCTATATTATTTTTTCTTACCAGCAATCGCAACAGCTTTACCTTTACGAGTGCGAGCGTTGTTTTTAGTGTTTTGTCCACGGACAGGAAGTCCACGACGGTGACGAATACCACGGTAAGAACCGATTTCCATCAAACGTTTGATGTTCAAGTTTACTTCACGACGAAGGTCACCTTCAACTTTGATTGCATCCACTTCACGACGGATAGCATCTTCTTGATCTGATGTAAGGTCACGTACACGAACATCTTCTGAGATTCCAGCAGCAGCCAAAATTTTCTTAGATGTTGCAAGTCCGATACCATAAACGTAAGTCAATGAGATTACTACGCGTTTGTCATTTGGAATGTCAACTCCAGCAATACGAGCCATGTTTTCTCCTTTCTATCTTATCCTTGACGTTGTTTGTGTTTTGGATTTGCTGGGCAAATTACCATAACACGACCATTACGACGAATTACTTTACAGTATTCGCAAATTGGTTTGACCGATGGTCTTACTTTCATTTCTTATCCCTCCAAGTTTTTCGATTATTTAAAGCGGTAAGTGATACGTCCACGTGTCAAGTCATATGGACTCATCTCGACAGTAACACGATCTCCCGCTAAAATACGAATATAGTTTTTACGAATTTTACCAGAAACTGTTGCTAAAATCTGATGTCCATTTTCAAGTTCAACCGTAAACATTGCGTTCGGCATTGTATCGACTACTTTGCCTTCAACTTCAATCACATCGTCTTTTGCCACGCAAAAGCACCTCCATAAATTTCGATTCGATGCCTCAAGACACAGAGGCAACAATTATAAGTCAGACTATCTCAGTATAACATTTGTCGCGATTTTTTGCAAGTATGAAAAACGCTTTATTTCAAATTTGTCAATACTTTTTCGATGTCTTTGAACACATCATTGATATCTTGATTTCCTTCGATATCATGAACTAAACCTTTAGCACGATAGTGAGCAATGATTGGTTCACCTTGTGCAATATTGACATCCAAACGACGTTTAACTGTCTCAGGTTTGTCATCTTCACGTTGGTAGTAATCCTCTTCTTTGTAGTCAACTGGTGGATTGAAAACTTTGTGGAAGGTTTCACCTGTTTTACGGTGAATGATACGACCACTCAAACGCTCCAAGAGACAGTCTGGGTTCACTTCGATATTGATCACACCTTCCAGTTCAATACCAAGTTCAGCTAAAGTTTTATCTAAAGCATATGCTTGTTCAATCGTACGTGGGTAACCATCCAACAAGAAACCTGTTTCTTTGATATCATCCTGTGAAAGGCGTTCTTTAACAATTCCATTTGTAACTTCGTCTGGAACCAACTCGCCTTTGTCAATGTATGACTTTGCAAGTACACCCATTTCAGTTTGATTTGCCATTGCAGCACGGAACATATCGCCTGTTGAGATATGTGCAACATGGAATTTCTCCACAATTTTAGCTGCTTGCGTTCCCTTACCTGCTCCAGGTAAGCCCATAATCAAAAGATTCATGATAGGATCTCCTTATTTTGTATTTAAATAGAAGCAGAAATCTATTTCAACCCCTATTTAAAAACAAAATAGAAGAGGGGAGACGAAAATCTCTCTGATAGATAGACCTTCATACTCCACTCTCTAAGCAAAAGTAATCTTGCTTTTATTCTGTTTTGTCCATGAAACCAACATACTTACGTTTCAATAGGTAGCCTTCTAGCTGTTTGATTCCTTCGATACCAGTTGAGATAATGATCAAAAGACTTGTTCCCCCAAAAGCAACAACTTCTGAAAGGCCAAATACATCTTTAGCTACGATAGGTAAGATAGAAATAACACCTAAGAAGAGAGAGCCGACAGTCGCAAGACGACGAAGAAGTTTCGACATGAATTCTTCAGTTCCCTTCCCAGGACGGACACCATGAATGTAAGCTCCACTCTTTTGCAAGTTTTCTGCTGCTTTCTCTGGATTGATCTGTACAAATGTATAGAAGAATGTAAAGAGAATGATCAACAAGGCATACATAGCAACACCTGTAGGAGTTGTTGTAGATAACATTTCCTGCGCTGTCCGTACCCAAGCCCAATCATGACCCATAGCGCTGACAAACTGAAGAATAGCCGCAGGAGCTGCCGTAATCGAACTTGCAAAGATAACTGGGATAACCCCCGCTGGGTTCACCTTCAATGGAAGGTATGAACTAGATGGGGCACCTTGAGCAACTTTTGTATATTGGATTGGAATTTTATATTCTGCCTGTTGTACATATGTTGTAAAGTAAACAATCAACAAAACAGCGATAATGAGAATAACGACAAATATAATAGATGACGTCAACCGATCACTTGGAATATTGACAAAATAGTCCACGTAGATGCCATGAATCATCTCTGGAATTGAAGCCACAATCCCTGCAAAGATAATCATAGACACCCCGTTACCATATCCCTTATCAGTGATTTGCTCCCCGAGCCAAGTAACAATCATAGTACCTGCAGTCAGGATAATACCAATCGTAACAAAGACTTGAGGGGTTAGATCTGTCGTTAATAATTTTGCACCAGATAGAGTATTAAAACCAGCAGTGATTCCGATTGATTGCACAAACGCAAGTACAAGCGCAATATAACGAGTCGCTTGGTTTATCTTTCTCCGTCCTACTTCCCCCTGCTTGCCCCACTCTACAAACTTTGGAACAATATCCATTTGTAGCAATTGAACAACGATGGAAGCTGTGATATACGGACTCACACCGAGTGCAAAAACCGAGAAGTTCTTCATGGCAT
This sequence comes from Streptococcus oralis, assembly GCF_021497945.1. Taxonomy (NCBI): domain Bacteria; kingdom Bacillati; phylum Bacillota; class Bacilli; order Lactobacillales; family Streptococcaceae; genus Streptococcus; species Streptococcus oralis. The sequence goes on from NZ_CP046524.1 coordinate 1,731,744, forward strand.
TCCCTGAAACTAAACTAAGCATGTTCAAGAAAGACAAACCACTGAGAGCCTCTAAACTTTTTGCATTCACACCTGGAACTGTAATACTTGTCCCAATACGGAAAACAAGAATGATAAAAATCGTAAAGAGAATTTTTGATCGAACTTGTTTAACCTTGAGCGCTTCTTTTAGTAATTTAAAAAACATGGGTCACCTCTCTTAGATGACTTCTACAGAACCACCTTTAGCAGTGATAGCTTCCTCAGCTGATTTAGAGAATTTAGCTGCTTTCACAGTCAATTTCTTAGTCAACTCACCGTTACCAAGAATTTTAACTCCTGATTTTTCAGCTTTCACAATTCCTGCTTCGATAAGTACAACTGGAGTTACTTCTGCACCGTCTTCAAAGACGTTCAATTGGTCAAGGTTTACAATTGCGTATTCTTTAGCGTTGATGTTAGTGAATCCACGTTTTGGAAGACGACGGAACAATGGAGTTTGTCCACCTTCAAAACCAAGGCGAACTCCGCCACCGCTACGAGCTTTTTGACCTTTTTGACCGCGACCAGATGTTTTACCGTTACCTGATGAAGTACCACGACCAACACGGTTACGTACTTTACGAGAACCTTCTGCAGGTTTCAATTCATGAAGTTTCATTATTATTTTCTCCTCTTTTGTAAAATGCTAGCGCCGATAAGAGAGAAAAGGTTGTCTCCCTTATCAACTCGCCTATACATCGTCATCTAAGATGACTATACCTAGTTTTAGGGGATGAGTATTGCCACATCCCCTAAAAATTCATTAGTTTACTTCTTCAACTGTTACCAAGTGAGATACTGCAGTGATCATACCACGGATAGCAGCGTTGTCTTCTTTGATAACAGAGCTGTTCAATTTGCCAAGTCCAAGTGCTACAACAGTTTTACGTTGTGATGGAATGCGTCCGATTGGAGACTTAGTCAAAGTAATTTTAATTTGAGCCATTTTATCCCCTTTCTTATGCCAAATCAGAAACTGAAATACCACGAAGGGCAGCAACTTCTTCAGCGCGTTTCAATTGTTTCAAACCTTCAACAGTTGCGCGAACAATGTTGATTGGAGTGTTAGAACCAAGTGATTTAGATGTAATATCTGCCACACCTGCCAATTCCACAACGGCACGAACTGCACCACCAGCGGCAACTCCAGAACCTTCTACAGCAGGTTTCAACAATACTTTAGCTCCACCGAATTCTGAAAGAACTTCGTGTGGGATTGTTGTTCCAACCATAGGAACTTCAATCAAGTTTTTCTTAGCATCTTCTACTGCTTTGCGGATTGCTTCTGGAACTTCTTGAGCTTTACCAGTACCAAATCCTACGCGACCGTTGTGGTCACCAACAACAACAAGAGCTGCGAAACGAAGACGACGTCCACCTTTAACAACTTTTGTAACACGGTTGACAGCAACTACGCGTTCTTCAAATTCAACTGCATTGTCTTTAAATGCCATTTTCTAGTGTCCTCCTATTAGAATTTCAATCCGTTTTCACGAGCTGCATCAGCCAAAGCTTTCACACGTCCGTGATATAGATATCCACCGCGGTCGAACACCACTTCTGAAATACCTTTAGCATTTGCACGTTCTGCAACGAGTTTACCGACAGCAACGGCTTGTTCAGTTTTAGTTCCTTTTGAAACTTCTTTGTCAAGAGTTGAAGCACTTGCGAGCGTTACACCCGCTACGTCATCAATCACTTGAGCGTAGATGCCTGTATTAGAACGGAATACGTTCAAACGTGGGCGATCAGCAGTTCCAGAGAGTTTTCCGCGAACGCGACGGTGGCGTTTTTGGCGGAGTTTGTTTTTATCTGGTTTAGAAATCACAGTTTTCACCTCTTTAGTTTTAAATCGTGTGCTATGCACAAAGTTGGAAAATAGGTCGGTGGTTGAAGATCAACCACTCAACATTATTTACCTGTTTTACCTTCTTTAAGACGAACGTATTCGCCAACGTAACGGATACCTTTACCTTTATATGGTTCTGGTGAGCGAAGGCTACGTACGTAAGCAGCTGTTTGACCAACTACTTCTTTTGAAATTCCGCTAACAACGATTGTTGTTGGGTTTGGAAGTTCAAAAGTAATTCCTTCTGGAGCTTCAACTTCGTCTGGATGAGATTTACCAACAGCCAAAACAAGTTTGTTTCCTTGAAGTTGTGCACGGTAACCAACCCCACGCATTTCAAGTTCTTTTTTGAATCCTTCTGATACACCAACAACCATGTTGTTCAAAAGGGCACGAGTAGTTCCGTGGATAGTTTTCATTTCTTTTGAATCGTTTGGACGGTGAAGAGTTACTTCAGTACCTTCCACACGGATTTCAATATCTTTTGAGAACTCACGAGTAAGCTCTCCTTTAGGTCCTTTTACAGTTACTACGTTGTCATTGTTAGTGAGTTCAACACCAGCAGGCAACACGATAACTTTATTACCAATACGTGACATGTATATATTCTCCTGTTAGATTGTCAGGCCATGACGGCCAGTTTTCACGGGGTTAAATCGATTTCTCGATTTAAAGGAACATTTAGGTTTCAATTTCAAAGTGAATCTAGGCATCGTCTCGCAGGCATAACTTTGGGTTAGGCAAGAGACGATAACGAAGAGTCACAAAGAAATTGGAAGCTAAATATTACCAAACGTAAGCGATAACTTCCCCACCAACATTCTTTTGGCGTGCTTCTTTATCAGTAAGCAAACCTTCAGAAGTTGAAAGGATAGCAATTCCAAGTCCGTTAAGTACTTTTGGAAGATCTTCACGTTTTTTGTAGACACGAAGTCCTGGTTTAGAAACGCGTTTCAAGTTAGTGATAACTTTTTCACCGTTTGGTCCGTATTTAAGGAATACACGGATGATGCCTTGTTTGTCATCTTCGATGATTTCTACGTTCTTAACAAAACCTTCGCGTTTAAGGATTTCAGCAATCCCTTTTTTGATGTTTGATGCAGGTACTTCAAGTACTTCGTGTTTCGCTTGGTTAGCGTTACGAATACGAGTTAGGAAGTCTGCGATTGGGTCAGTCATAACCATTTTTTATTCTCCTCTTACTAGTAGTTTGCAAGTCGCACTTGCTAGTTAATGATTGAGCTAGGCTCAGATAGTATTGACACATTCAAATGAGAGAACTCTTATTTGAACACGAGCTACAACCTGTGCAAAAAAGATAAATTTGTTTTGGAGCATCGCTCCTTCACCAAATTTCCTATTTTTGCTGTGGTTGTTACGCTCTTTGTATCATGATATTACCAAGATGCTTTTGTTACACCAGGAATTTGTCCTTTGTAAGCTAATTCACGGAAGCAAACACGGCAAAGTTTAAATTTGCGGTAAACTGAATGTGGACGACCACATTTTTCACAACGAGTATAAGCTTGAGTAGAGAACTTCGCTGGACGTTTGTTCTTAGCAATCATTGATTTTTTAGCCATTAGATTTACCTCCTATATTATTTTGCAAAAGGCATTCCAAGGCCTGTAAGCAATGCACGTGACTCTTCGTCAGTGTTAGCAGTTGTTACGATAACGATGTCAAGACCGCGAGTTTTGTCAACGTCATCAAAGTTGATTTCTGGGAAAATCAATTGTTCTTTCACACCAAGTGTGTAGTTTCCGCGTCCATCAAATGATTTTGTTGGAACACCGTGGAAGTCACGTACACGTGGAAGTGAAACTGAAACCAATTTATCCAAGAATTCGTACATACGTTCACCACGAAGGGTAACTTTTGCACCGATCGCAACACCTTCACGAAGACGGAAGCCGGCGATTGATTTTTTAGCTTTAGTGATAAGTGGTTTTTGACCTGAGATAAGTGCCAATTCTTCAGCAGCTTTTTCAAGGCTTTTAGCATTTGATACAGCTTCACCAACACCCATGTTCAAAACGATCTTATCTACTTTAGGCACAGCCATCACTGATGAGTAGTTGAATTGTTCTGTCAAAGCAGGAACTACTTCATTAAGATATTTTTCTTTTAAACGATTTGCCATTATACTTCTCCTTTCCTTCGTGATTAATCAAGCACTTTGCCTGATTTTTTGTTGTAGCGAACTTTTTTACCGTCTACAAATTTGTAACCAACACGACCAGCTACACCGTTTTTGTCCAATACTTGAACGTTTGATACGTGGATAGCTGCTTCTTTCTCGATGATACCACCTTGAGGAAGTTCGTTAGTTGGACGTTGGTGTTTCTTAACGATGTTCACACCTTCAACGATAACTTTGTTTACTTTTGGAAGGGCAGTAAGGACAACAGCTTCTGTTCCCTTATCTTTACCAGCGATTACGCGAACTTTGTCGCCTTTTTTTACAAACATTAGGTTTCTCCTTGATTTTTCTTACGCCCATAAGGGCACCCTGGAGTAAATCCAGGGGACTAGTTTGTTTGTTTTTACTCTGCGAAAATCAAAGCAATTCTTCGTCAGTTTCAACTCACCTAACTCAAGTTATGCTTTCGTTTCACTTCCTAGACTTGTTTTAATTTTCTTTGAGCAATCAATTAAAGTACTTCTGGAGCAAGTGACACGATCTTCATGAAGCCACCTTCACGCAATTCACGTGCAACTGGGCCAAAGATACGTGTTCCGCGAGGAGTTTTGTCTTCACGGATGATAACTGCTGCGTTTTCGTCAAACTTGATGTATGAACCATCAGCACGACGAGCACCTGATTTAGTACGAACGATAACAGCTTTTACAACGTCACCTTTTTTAACCGCACCACCAGGAGTAGCTTGTTTTACAGATGCCACAATGACATCACCGATGTTCGCAAATTTACGTTTAGAACCACCAAGAACTTTGATAGTCAAGATTTCACGTGCACCGCTGTTGTCTGCGACTTTCAAACGAGTTTCTGTTTGAATCATTTCAGTTTTCTCCTTTCAGGCTTGATTAGATGATGACCGCTTCTTCAACAACTTCTACAAGACGGAAACGTTTTGTAGCTGAAAGCGGACGAGTTTCCATGATACGTACGATATCGCCTTCTTTGGCAACATTGTTTTCATCATGTGCTTTGTATTTTTTAGAGTAGTTAATACGTTTACCATAGACTGGGTGGTTACGTTTTGTTTCAACTACAACTGTGATTGTCTTGTCCATTTTGTCAGATACAACACGTCCAACAAGAACTTTACGATTATTGCGTTCCATTGAAATTTCTCCTTCCCTAGTCTATTATTTCGCTTCAGATTGAACTGTTTTGATACGAGCGATTTGTTTTTTAACTTCTTTCAAGCGAGCTGTTTGTTCCAATTGACCAGTAGCAGCTTGGAAACGAAGTTCAAACAATTCTTTTTTCAATTCGTTTTCGCGCTTCGCGAGTTCTTCTTGAGAAAGACCACGAAGTTCTTTAACAAATTCTTTTACTTCATTAAGTTTCATGCCTTCTCCTTATTCTGCTTCACGTTTTACGAATTTACATTTAACTGGCAATTTGTGGCTAGCAAGACGAAGCGCTTCGCGAGCGATCTCTTCAGATACACCAGCAACTTCAAACATCACTTTACCACGTTTAACTGGTGCTACCCAACCTTCAGGTGCCCCTTTACCAGATCCCATACGCACACCGATAGCTTTAGCAGTGTATGATTTGTGTGGGAAGATTTTAATCCAAACTTTACCACCACGTTTCATGTAACGAGTCATGGCGATACGAGCAGCTTCGATTTGGCGGTTAGTGATCCAGTGGCTAGTTGTAGCTTGAAGACCGTATTCACCGAATGCTACTTCTTTTCCACCTTTTGCTTCACCGCGCATTTTTCCACGGAATTCACGACGGTGTTTAACACGTTTAGGTACTAACATTGGTTATTTACCTCCTTTAGTGTTTTTACGAGCTGGAAGAACTTCACCACGGTAGATCCATACTTTAACACCAAGTTTACCGTATGTAGTATCTGCTTCTTCCCAAGCGTAATCGATATCTGCACGAAGTGTGTGAAGTGGAACAGTTCCTTCAGAGTATCCTTCAGCACGGGCGATATCTGCACCGTTCAAACGACCTGATACTTGAGTTTTGATTCCTTTAGCTCCAGCACGCATTGCACGTTGGATTGCTTGTTTTTGTGCACGACGGAAAGCAACACGTTGCTCCAATTGACGAGCAATTCCTTCACCTACAAGGTGAGCATCCAAATCAGGTTGTTTGATTTCGATGATGTTGATGTGCACTTGTTTTCCAGTCAATTTGTTAAGTTTTGCACGGAGTGCATCAACGTTAGCGCCACCTTTACCGATAACCATACCTGGTTTAGCAGTGTGAAGTGAAACGTTAACTTTGTTCACTGCGCGTTCGATTTCGATAGTTGAAACTGCTGCGTCAGCAAGTTCTTTTTGAACGAATTTACGGATTGCAAGATCTTCATGAAGGTAATCCGCGTATTCTTTTTCAGCATACCATTTGGCATCCCAATCACGGATGATGCCGACACGCATACCAATTGGATGTACTTTTTGACCCACGATGTTACCTCCTTATTTTTCTGCAACAGCTACAGTGATGTGAGCTGTACGTTTGTTGATTGGTGAAGCTGAACCTTTCGCACGTGGACGGAAACGTTTCATAGTTGGTCCTTCGTTTGCGAATGCTTCAGATACTACCAAGTTAGCTTTGTCCAAACCAAAGTTATTTTCAGCGTTAGCTACAGCTGAATTCAAAACTTTCAAGATGATTTCAGCAGCTTTGTTTGGTGTGAATGTCAAGATTGCAATAGCATCGGCTACGCTTTTACCACGGATGTTGTCAAGAACAAGACGTGATTTACGAGGTGAAACACGTACTGTACGAGCCATTGCTTTAGCTGAAGTAATTTCTGCCATTTATGTTCTCCTTATTTTCTACGTGTTTTCTTGTCGTCTGCAGCGTGACCTTTGTAAGTACGAGTTGGTGCAAATTCACCAAGTTTGTGACCTACCATGTCTTCTTGGATGTAAACAGGTACGTGTTTACGTCCGTCATAAACTGCAATAGTGTAACCAATAAAACTTGGGAAGATCGTTGAACGACGTGACCAAGTTTTGATAACTTTTTTCTTTTCGTCGTTAGCTTGAGCTTCAACTTTTTTCATCAAATGCTCATCGACGAAAGGTCCTTTTTTAAGACTGCGTCCCATTTTTATATTTTCTCCTTTAAATGTTGTACCACAGCGGCTTGCGCTCACATGGAGTGCTACCGAGCTGGCGGATTTACTAGATGCTTAAGCGACTAGTTTACTATTATTTCTCGTTGCGACGACGAACGATAAGTTTGTCAGATTTCGCTTTCTTGTTACGAGTTTTAAGACCAAGAGCAGGTTTGCCCCATGGAGTAGATGGTGCTTTACGACCAACTGGTGCTTTACCTTCACCACCACCGTGTGGGTGATCGTTAGGGTTCATTACAGAACCACGAACTGTTGGGCGGATACCTTTCCAACGGCTACGTCCTGCTTTACCAAGGTTTACAAGTCCATGTTGTTCGTTTCCGACAACACCAACTGTAGCACGACAAGTTCCAAGAATCATACGAACTTCACCAGATTGAAGACGAACAAGAACGTATTTACCTTCTTGACCCAATACTTGAGCAGAAGCTCCAGCTGCACGTACCAATTCTCCACCACGACCTGGTTTCAACTCGATGTTGTGGATCAAAGTACCAACTGGGATGTTAGCAAGTGGAAGTGCGTTTCCGACTTTGATATCTGCTTCTGGACCTGAAACGATGCGTTGACCAACTTCAAGACCTTTTGGAGCGATGATGTATGCTTTCACACCGTCAGTGTAGTGTACAAGAGCGATGTTTGCAGAACGGTTTGGATCGTACTCGATTGTTTTAACAACTGCTTCAACGTTGTCTTTGTTACGTTTGAAGTCAACCAAACGGTAGAAACGTTTGTGTCCACCACCTTGGTGACGAACTGTGATACGACCGTTGTTGTTACGACCAGCCTTGCTCTTCAATGCAACAAGCAATGATTTTTCAGGAGTGCTTGTTGTGATTTCAGCGAAATCCAAAGAAGTCATATTACGGCGACCGTTTGTTGTTGGTTTATAAACACGAATTCCCACGATATTTCCTCCTTAGATTATTCAGCTTCAGCAGCAAACAACTCGATTGCTTTTGAATCAGCTGTAAGTGTGATGATAGCTTTTTTAGTTTTGTTAGTAAAACCAGTGTAACGTCCAACACGTTTTGCTTTTGGTTTTACGTTGATTGTGTTAACATTTGCAACTTTAACACCTTCGAAAGCAGCTTCAACAGCTTGCTTGATCAAAAGTTTGTGTGCACGAGTGTCAACTTCAAATACATATTTCCCTGCTTCAAGTTGAGCCATTGAGCTTTCAGTGATGACAGGTTTTTTGATAACATCATACAAATTCATTATGCAAGAACCTCCTCGATTTTAGAGATAGCTGCTTGTGTGACAAGAAGTTTGTCGCTATTTGCGATGTCAAGAACACTTGCAGTTGTAGCAGTTGCAACTTTCACGTTTGGAAGGTTACGAGCTGAAAGAGCTGCGAATTCATTTCCTTCTTCAAGGATAACAAGAACTTTTGAATCGATGCTCAATGCTGCAAGAACTTTTGCAAATTCAGCAGTCTTTGGAGCTGTAAATGAAAGAGCGTCTACAGCTACGAATTTGTTTTCAGCAACTTTTTCAGAGTAAACTGATTTAAGAGCTAGGCGACGAACTTTTTGTGGAAGTTTGTAGCCGTATGAACGTGGAGTTGGTCCGAAGACAACACCACCACCACGCCATTGTGGTGAGCGAATAGAACCTTGACGAGCACGTCCAGTTCCTTTTTGACGCCATGGTTTGCGTCCACCACCTGATACTGCAGAGCGGTTTTTAACAGCGTGTGTTCCTTGACGAAGGCTTGCGCGTTGGCTGATGATCACATCAAACACAACTGATTCATTTGGTTCGATACCAAATACTGCATCGTTAAGAACAACTTGGCCAGCTTCTTTACCAGTTTGGTCAAATAATGTTACGTTTGCCATTGTGACTGATTTCCCCTTTCTTTATTATTTACCAGCTTTAACTGCTGATTTGATAGTGATAAGAGATTTCTTAGCACCTGGTACGTTACCTTTGATAAGGATAACGTTCTTTTCTGGAACAACTTGTACAACTTCAAGGTTTTGAATTGTTACGCGATCGCCACCCATACGTCCTGCAAGGTTTTTACCTTTGAATACGCGGTTAGGTGCAACAGGTCCCATAGAACCTGGACGACGGTGGTAACGAGAACCGTGAGCCATTGGTCCACGTGATTGTCCGTGGCGTTTGATAACACCTTGGAAACCTTTACCTTTAGAAGTACCAGTTACGTCAACAACGTCTCCAGCTGCGAATGTTTCAACTGTGATTTCAGCACCAACTTCCAAGCCTTCAACGTTTTTGAATTCACGAATGAAGCGCTTAGGAGCCGTGTTAGCTTTCGCTACATGTCCTTTAGCAGGTTTGTTGCTCAATACTTCGCGTTTGTCATCGAAACCAACTTGGATAGCGTTGTATCCGTCTGTTTCAACAGTTTTAACTTGAAGAACAACGTTTGGAGTTGCTTCAATAACTGTTACAGGGATCAATTCGCCAGCTTCAGTGAAGATTTGAGTCATTCCCACTTTTTTCCCTAAGATTCCTTTTGTCATGAGAAAATAGTTCCTTTTCTATATTTTTATTCAAAAAGTTTTTAACGAGCGTTTTTCATGCTCAAGGTATCAAGCTTTAGATTAAAGTTTGATTTCTACGTTTACACCACTTGGAAGATCCAATTTCATCAAGGCGTCAACTGTTTTTTGAGTTGGGTTAACGATATCGATCAAACGTTTGTGTGTACGCATTTCGAATTGTTCGCGAGAGTCTTTGTATTTGTGAGTCGCACGAATGATTGTGTAGAGGCTACGTTCAGTTGGAAGTGGGATTGGACCCGCAACTTGTGCACCTGTACGAGTAGCTGATTCTACGATTTTAGCAGCCGCTGTGTCAAGCGTACGGTGTTCGTAAGCTTTCAAACGGATACGGATTTTTTTGTTTGCCATCTTTTTCTCCTTTTCGTCTATTTAAGATAATAGGCTAGCTCCACAAGAAAACCGACGCGCGTTGCGTGGCAATGCAACCGAGCGTGTCGCAACCTCTTGCATCAAAGCTAAGGCTGTAATTTACAGCACCATAATAGAATAACACAAAGCCCCTGCGATTGCAAGGGATTTGTAAGGTTTTTTTCGTTTTTTTGGGATGAAACTGTTTTCCTATTTCATCTTCATACAATTACTAATTTACGACTATTAAAACCAATCTTTTCTTCTATATAATTCGAGTCATTTTGACTTTGAATTTATCTTGTGATTGATCCACTAAGATATCTGCTTTAGACTCGTTTTCTCTATAGTATCGCTGATACTGCTCCCGTCTCATTTGATGGCTAGCTAGTACAAAGGAAGCATCGCGATTTCTCATAATCGTGTCTCGAGCTAGACGCCTCTCTAATTCCGTCTCCTCATCCGTGTAGAAACAGATAGTTTTGTCAAAGAGTTCCTTGGGTAGAAAGCCCACAGACATCCCTTCAACAATCAGAATCGGTTTGGCTCCAGATAAGATCTCGCTAGCCTTCCAAGGTTCATCGATTGTTAAGACATCCATACCTGCCTGCAAGGCGAGAATATCTCTCTGCAAACTTGCCAGTTCATGCGCCACTGGCAGACAAGCTGTCACCTTTTGATCAGGTGCTTGCTTTGGTATTACCAGGTGACGTTCTGAAGTGATATAGGGATCTGTTTCTAGCAAATTTACTCTAGTAGAATCTAGGGCTTGATATAATTCCTGAGCGAAGGTAGACTTACCTGATGCACCGTGACCGTAGATCCCCAGCGTTTTGACTTTTCCCGTTTCGATCTCTGAGACCAGTTGGTCTATTAAGTCTTTTTTCTTCATTCTCTCTTCACCTGTTCATAGCTTTCTTTTCCGTCATTAAGCTTGTCCCAAATCACCACTTGCCCACTTTTGAGGGATTTTTGCACATCGATAATTCGTTGATTAGAGGAACCTCGAAACTGGAGCATGAGATTGCGCTTGCTTTTATCATACCGTCCATCGACAAGGATATCAATCAGCGACAAGAGTTCCAATTTGTCTGAAGTCTCCAGCATCATTTCTTCCCAAGTGTAGCCCGTCCATGACCAGATGTCTTTATCTGGCAATTCCTTCCGAATGCGTTTAACGAGAGGTAAGAGAATGCCCGTATTAAGAAAAGGTTCTCCTCCCAGCAAGGTCAATCCTTGAACATAGGGCTGGGCAAGGTCTACCATGATCTGTTCTTCTAACTCTGCTGTATAAGGAATACCCGCATTGAAAGACCAAGTCGCAACATTATAGCACCCCTCGCAGTGAAACATGCAACCTGATACATAGAGAGAGTTTCGCACACCTTCTCCATCGACAAAGTTAAAGGCCTTGTAATCAATAATCCGCCCTTTACTGAGTTCTTCACTTTTCCATTCACCTGGTTTTGGTGTATTCCATGTCATCCTTCTACTCCAAATCTATCCAGTAACGTTCTATGCCATTGCGAACATCCTCAAGCACCCCGCCGTTTGCCACAATCACCGCCCTACTAGCAGGATTTTCCGTACTACAGGTCACAAGTGCTTTTTTGATGTTCTTTTCCTTGGCAACTTGCAGGCCTTGTCTGAGGGCTTCTTTGGCATAACCTTTGCCTCTTTCAGAAGGGCGGATGGAGTAGCCAATATGCCCACCTTCTTCCAATAAGAAGTCATTGAGGCACAAGCGGATATTGAGAAATCCTACAGCTTGACCATCTATCGAAAAAGCGACTAACTGAATATCAGGCACCCACCCTTCAGGCAAATTAATCCCCATTTCATGATCCTGATTGTTTTTTAACCACTCTTCATAAACAAAATTCTCAGCATCCCAAAATCCGCCATCGTGGGCTGATTGAGTCTGTTCAAACTCCGCCATCATCTCTAAAATCGCTTCTTTATCTTCCAAACATGGTCTACGTAATTCCATCCTTACCTCCCACTAAGAGAAAAGCGAGAGCGGACTCTCACTTTTATTTTTTCTTGTTCTTGTTTAAAAACTGTTCTCTGAGGTTAAGCAAGCGTTCTTTTTTGCCTGTTCCACCTTTCGAGTGTTTCTCGTGATAACGGGTCACTTGAGCTCGTCCCTTATCATCTAATTGGTATTTCCCCATTCCATTTCCTTCTAATTTGTTACTTCATGTCCGGCTGTTTTAATGGTTGAACCGTTCATGTGTTTGACACGCGCAGCGATTTCCTTGTGGCGTCCATTGACCATCGGACGCGCTTGCGGATTTCCCAGATAACCACAAGTACGTTTGACCACATCTACTGTTCTAGGGTCGCTATTGCCACAGTTGGGACAAGCAAAGCCTCTCTCAGTTGGTTCAAAATCTCCTTCAAAATCGCACTTGTAACAGCGATCAATCGGAGTATTGGTTCCTAGATAGCCGACACGGTCATAGGCATAGTCCCAGACAGCTTCCAAGGCTTTAGGATTTTGTTGAAGAACTGGATACTCACAATAATGGATGAAACCACCTGACGCACCTGCTTCTGGATAAACTTTCTCAAAGTCTAACTTTTCAAACGGTGTTGGATTTTTACGGACATCGTAGTGGAAAGAGTTGGTGTAGTATTCCTTGTCTGTAATATCAGGAATAGAGCCGAACTTCTCTGTATCCAAACGGCAGAAGCGATCTGTCAAGCTTTCAGACGGTGTGGAGTAGATAGAGAAATGGTAACCATATTGGTCAGACCACTCTTCCACACGACGTTTCATATCACGAATAATATCCAGCGTGAATTCCTTGGCTTCTGGATTGCTTTCCCAGCTATTGCCAAAGAAGACCGTCGCCACTTCATACAAACCGATGTAGCCCAGTGAAATAGTCGCACGACGATTATTGAAGAGTTGGTCTACACTTTCTTCTTTTCCGAGACGGCGGCCGAAGGCTCCATACTGATAAAGGATCGGAGCATTTGCGGGTGTTGCTTCCTTGGTCCGTTCAACGCGATAAACCAGAGCATCTTCTGCGATGTTCATACGTTCGTTGAAGATTTCCCAAAACTTGTTCATGTCGCCTTCGGATTCGAGGGCGATACGAGGCAGATTGACTGTCACAACACCTAGATTCATCCGACCTGAATTGACTTCGACGCCATTCTCATCCTTCCATCCTTGAAGGAAAGAACGACAACCCATAGGTACCTTGAAGGAACCTGTCAAGTCAACAATCTTATCATAAGACAAAACATCAGGATACATCCGCTTGGTTGCACACTCAAGAGCCAACTGTTTGATATCGTAGTTAGGTGACCCCTCCTCTAAGTTGAGTCCTCTTTTTAGCGTAAAGATGAGTTTAGGGAAGATAGCTGTGCGGTGTTCTGAGCCAAGTCCCTTGATACGAATAGTCAAAATAGCTTTTTGAATTTCACGCTCAAAACGATTGGTTCCTAGACCGAAACCTAGAGAAGTAAAAGGTGTTTGCCCATTTGAAGTGAAGAGAGTGTTGATTTCATACTCAAGAGATTGCATAGCATCGTAGATGTCTTTTTGCGTTTTCTTCCAGGCATAATCTTCCCGTTTTTCAGGCAAGACCCATTCTTCTGCATCTTTAAGGTGTTTTTGGTAATTCTTCTCTGCATACGGAGCCAAGACTTCATCGATACGGTCAGCAGAACAGCCCCCGTACTGGCTAGAAGCAACGTTTGCGATGATTTGTGAAATCTGTGCTGTCGCAGTTTGGATAGACTTGGGACTCTCTACCTCTGCATTACCAATCTTAAAACCATTTTCCAACATGCCTTTAAAATCAATCAAACAGCAGTTGGTCATCGGAGTGTAGGGGCTGTAGTCCAAGTCATGATAGTGGATATCTCCCTTTTGGTGAGCATTGGCTACGTGCTTAGGAAGCATTTGCAGTCCGATTGATTTCCCAACAATCCCTGCTGTCAAATCACGCTGGGTGTTAAAAACATCACTGTCTTTATTGGCATTTTCATTGACAACTGCCTGGTCTTTATTGAGAAGTTTATGAATGCTAAAGTTGATATCTGTCGCTTTTGAGCGCTCAAAATCCCTTTGTGTCCGATAAGTGATGTACTCCTCAGCCAGCGCATATTCTTTGGCTTCAAGGAGTTCATGCTCTACGATATTTTGAATCTCGTAAATCTTGACACCTTGAGGGAAACGACTGTGAATTTCCGCAACAATACGCTCAAGCAGCCCATTTAGGCGTTTTTCTACTAGAGGCGTAACGTCCATAACCTTTTCCGCCGCCTTGTGGAGAGCTTTGTCAATCTTGTCTACATCAAACACCACACGTCTACCATCTCGTTTTTCAACGAACAAGGTGGGAACGGTTGCAAGCTTTTCTTCTAATACAATCATATCCATGCTCTTTTCTATTTTTCTTCTTAAGTGATATTATACCACTCTAAAAAGAAAAATCAATATCTTGTGTTAAAAATTCTAAATTTTTTAAAAATCCACAAGATATTGATTTGTTATTTAGATTTATAAAGCTTGAATTCCTTACTATCCGTCTGAACAAGTTCGTATTTTTCACTGAGTAAACTCTCTACATCCGACCACAAGGCAACTTTTTGATTGACCAAAATCATCTTCGGTTGATTTTCTTTCAAATCATTGACTAGTTTCGTTTTATTCTCGTCGCTTGCAGTATAGAGTGTTGGTGTCACTAGAGAGCTTGGTGCCAGACGTTCACTTGCTCGATAAAAATCTGGACGATTATCCCAAGCATAGACACGATCCTCAGAACTCGTTTGCTGTTTGACCAAGCTAGCAAGCTGCTCACGTTCCTGATAAGTACTTGGATGCGAAATATAGCGACTCAAAACAGGTAGGAAAAGTAAATAGACTATCGCAACTAATGGTAGATAGAAATTTCCCTTGAGGTAGCGACCAAAGAGTGATGAAGAGCGAACTCTTCGTCTACTACGACTGATACGATCAGGGCTTCCTTCTTTGATGTTGGTTAACAATAACAATGTCAGAAAGGGCAAAATCGCTGCCAAACGTGAGCCATGCAAAGGTTCCTTTGAAAAAATTAACAAAGCAAGAGTTACTAATAATCCTAAAATAGCGCCTATTGAGACAGCAGATTGTTTGGCTGGTTTAGATTGAAACAATCCTGAAAAGATCAATGTCAGAATCCCAATACCGATGGATAGCAAACCATAGAAAGCAGCATTCTCCATAAGATTGGCATTTGAAAATAGATTAAGCGTATCTATTGGATACAAAGTATGGCTAATCGCATCACCAAAAGTTCCTGTTAAGACTGTATAATAGCCAATTGGATAAAAAATGATAGAAAATCCTAGGGCTGATGCGAAAAATTGATACAAACCATGAGCAAATTTACGCTTGGCAATATTAAATCCAAACAAACTCAAGGCAAGTGTGGCTGCAAACAAGGCTGTGGGAATAGGTGATAGGAAGAAAGCTAATGCTAAACTCATCCCAACTCGCAAGAAACCTTTATCGTTACTTGGATCATCCAGATAGTCAGCCACTAGGCTAAAACTATAAAATAGAAAAGGCAAGGCCACAGCCACTGCATAGCTACCACCAAATCCCAGACTGCCCACAAGCAGATAGAAAACCAACAAAAGCTGTCTAGCCTGCTCTCCCTGACCTGTCAAGGTATCTGCGGATTTAAATAGAAAAACACCAGCTCCGAACAAGGCCAACCACTCCACCAAAGCAAAAAGAATACTCCCTTGAGAGAGATAGATTAGTACGTAATAAAGCAGTCCATTTGAACCATAATAATCCGTGTAAATCTGCCCACTCTGATGTAGCGCCCAACCAGTATAAAGATCTTGCATCTGTTGGGGGCTCGCCAAACCAAAGATCAGAGGCAACATGACAGAAACAGCTGTAGCAGCCAAACTCCAAATCACCATACTAAAAAATGGAAGCGGAGTTCGTTTCTTCTTACCTCGCTCCAGTCCAAATTCGGACTCTTGATCCAGCCGTTCCCGATACTGGTATCGAAATTCTTCTAGCTGTTCGTCTTTTTCCTCGTATACGTTCATTCAATTTCTCCTCTAAGTTTATCTGTTTTAGTATATCAAAATCTTACAGGAATGTCAGCTAGAGATTGATATTTCCTTAACTTCTTATCTAGCTCAACATAGCGTTCAATCTCTCGAAAACGGTGTAAACTGCTTGTTTGAAACTCTAGGATAAAATCATGTTCTTCTTGATTTAGCATTTTCATCCTCCTGCTTATCTATTCGCAAAAAGACAAAAATAAGATCCAGCCTTGGGCCAGATCTTGGTTGGTAGTTAGAGCATGGGCGCAAACAACTGGACAATTTCCTTGATCAAGCTTTGATACCAGCTTGTTTTGATTGTGTGGGGATAAATTTCTTGAGAAACTTTAAAAATCTCTTTGAAGTCCCTCTCAATATCTATGATAGACTGCGTTTTATAAAGCAAAACGCCATTTTCATAGTGGTGAAGCAAGCTACGATAGTCAAAATTGATGGTTCCCACAGTTGCTACCTCTCCATCGACAAGCATTTGCTTGCTATGAAGGAATCCCGGACTGTACTCGTAAATGCGAACTCCAGCAGATAGCAAGTCTGGATAGGCTCCCCGAGTAACTAACTGAATAACCTCCTTATCTGGGATATATGGCGTCACAATTCGCACATCTACTCCTCTCAGAGCTGCATTTTTGATACTTTCAGTTAGATCATAGTCAGTGATCAGATAGGGAGTCGTGATATAGACATAGTCTGTAGCTTGATTGATAAGGTTTTGATAGACAGTTTTTCCAACTTGGGCTCGGTAGATAGGCTTTGGCCCACTACTGTAAGGAATGCAAAGCCCCATCCCATCTCTAGGTTGATTTTCGAGATGGTATTGGTCAAAGTCACTAATTTCCCCACGGTTGATATACCAAGTGGATAAGAAGAGTCTGGTAAAAGCCTTGACTGCTGGTCCATCCAGACGAATACCGCTATCCTTCCAATAACCAAAGCGATCGATATGGTTGATATACTCATCCGCCAGATTAACACCACCTGTATAGGCAATTTGACCATCGATAACCATGATTTTACGGTGATCACGGTTGTTATAAGCAACGGTCAAGCGTGGAATCACCTTGTTAAATTTGTGGGCTTCAATCCCTCGACCACGAAGCTGGATGGTGTAATCTCCAAGCAGGGTAGCCATACAACCAATATCATCATAGAGGAGTTTGACTTCTACTCCTTGAGCTGCCTTTTCTTCCAAAATCTCCAAAATGCTGTTCCACATCAAACCTTCTTCGATGATATAGTATTCGAGAAAGATAAACTTCTCAGCTTTCTTGAGATCCTCTAGCATCTGATGCCACATGCTTTCACCAGATGCAAAAAATTGTGTATCCGTTCGATCATAGACATCGGCATTCGTGTCCATGCTGAGGAGTGATTTGATAACTCCGTAAGCTGACTTATCCTGCTCTTTTAACTCCAAACGGAGAGCTCTGCTATTGTCCTCTCGATCAACCATTGATTGGAGTTGCTTTAGCTGTTTCATTTCTTTTTTAGATAAACGGCGTTCTCCAAACATGATATAGAGCAATGGCCCAAACACTGGCACAAAGGCTACTAACAGCCATGTCACCTTGCTTTCAGGATTCATAGATCGATTAACAATCGATACAATGGTCGCTAAGCTCACTAAAATGACAAGGATAATCCAGACAATTGGAGCCATTTGCCCTAGATAGATAAATAAACCAAAGACGAGAATCAACTCCGTCAACATGATGGCAATACTAAAACCATACTTAGACATGAGTAGCTGCATTTTTCTAGCTGTCATACATCCCCTTCCTTTTCTAACATTCTCCTTAACCGCTTAATAAACTAATGTTTCTACTAGTATACCTCAGTTCAGGGGGAGATGGCAACCTTTTACCTTTTCTAAAATTCCAGCCGTTCCGTGTTTAGATGATTGTTACAATTTCAGAGCCAACATATTGACCGTCATACCAGCTGCAGTCCCCATAAGGTAGACGACATCTCCCTCCTTGATAAGTCCATGTTCCAAAGAATAAGCCAAGCCAAACGGCACAGAGACTGACACCATATTTCCATAGTCAGTGACGAGATTGAGGTACTGATTCTCGGCCACACCTAGTTTTTCCATGACCAAAGGAAGAGCACGACTTGCTTGGTGAGGAATGATGTAGTCCACGTCTGCCAAGGCTAGCTGTGTTTTTTCTTGAAACTCTTCAAACATGACTGGGATTTTACGAGCAGACAAGAGGAGGATTTTCTTCCCCTTCATGTCAAACATATAGTTGGTCTTAGTCACTTCAGAGTACTCTTTGGGTTGATAAGATGTCAAACCTCCACGAATCTCCGTATCGTGAGCTCCTTCTGACCAAGTACGTTGGAGACTAGCAATGACCCCTTTTCCCTGATGGCTTTTTTGGAAAATAAAGGCTGCCGCCCCATCACTAAAGAGTTCAAAACTTTCTTTTTGCTTGGGATTAAGCCCCAAACTTCCAACCTCACTGGATACAATCAAGACACGATTGTATTCGCCCGCCTCAATCAAGTGGGACATGGTCGATAGAGCAGAAATAAAGCTCGTACAGGTCGTATTGATATCCATAGCCGGGATTGAGAGTCCTTTTGCTACGCGTTCATGAATCAAGGCAGCTGTACATGGAATAGGCTGAACACCAACCGCACTTGCCGAAACCAGACAATCAATGTCTTCTATTTTCAAATTTGCATTTTCGAGTGCCTGCTGGATAGCTGCTTCTGCCAAATCTAGTTGGGTTTCTTCGTTTTCAACCACACGATAACGGGTCTGGTCTTTAAATTGGACAGTATGCTTTGGAAGGCAAACACCATAACCTGCGATTTCTACATGTCTTGTTACTTCTGTCATTGTCTTTTGTCCTTTCATAAACGTTGGATACGTTTGAGTTTACGGCTAGTATCCCAGTGATAATCTGAAAATTGGATTTGAGGAACTATAAATTGCTTTTGCTGGGCCAAGAGTTGGAATTGAGCTAGAATAGCTGCCTCTAAATCCTCATCTCGTCGGCTTAGGCAAACTTCCACTAACTTCTCGGAATGTTGCTTGACTTGGTAATCTCCTACATTCTCCACAAAAAGGATGCAGCGCCTGATAAAGTCTGGATAGATAGTTACCTGTCCCCCATCCAGTCCTTCAAAATAGAAGATGTCGTCAGAGCGTCCTTCGACCTTGTTAATCCGTGTATAGCAGGAGCCACATGGACAAGGCTCCGGATTTTCAACCAAGATATCATTGAGCTGATAGCGATAAACAGGTTGACTACTTCGCTTAAAGTCCGTAATGACTGGATAAAAACGACGGTCATCTAGATACTGCTTTTCCACAAAGATAATGTCTTCGTTGAGATGTAGATTACCAGCTGGGCAAGTGCAGGCTAGGAAACCTTCGGTCGCCTGATAAACTTGGTCAATAATGGGTAGAGAAAAGGCCTCTGCGATGCGTTCTCTATCACTATCTTCCAAGATTTCTGCCACCGAAACGATTTTTTGTGGATGGATGGCTAACTGTCCAGCTTTTAGTCGCTTGCTCAATTCAATCAACATAGAGGCTGGCGCCACAATAATCGTTGGTTGATAGTTGTTGAGTCGCTCTATATGTTCATCTGTATGTTTGAAAATATCAAAATACTCTAGACGAATGAGGGCCGTATTGATGGTCTGATAGAGTTCATTATCGGCTCTCAGGAAAAAGGCGATGCGGTGTCCAAAAAGTTGACCTTTGGGCAACATCTTTGCCAAGATAGCCGCCGCCCACATACTTCGCTCTTTCTCTGTTGTGATAAAGAGGCCCCGATGTCCAGATGTCCCTGAAGACAGACCGACTGCCACTTCCCCTTTAAGTTCAGTGAAATCACGGGTCTTCTCGCTTTCAATAGCTAAGGATAAGGCTTCATCCCGATCCACTCCTTGGGTGTTGAGCTCATTGAAATGTTCCATCATAAAGGCCTTGTCCATATGGTCAAAGTCGCTAGGAACTCCATTTTTAAAGTAGGGCGACTCTCGCTTTAAAAAGTCCATATAATTAGTTAATTGCTTTTTCTGATAGCTCTCTACAGCCTCTCGAGATTTGAAGTTATGAAGCCAGCGAGTTTGGATAAAGGTTTTAAGAAAGGTTATTTTTTTCATATAAGATTGACTCTATCCTTTCTACAGGGTCATGACTAACAAGTACCTCAATTCCGTCTTTCAAGACTTCCTCCAGAAACTCTGTCCCCTTGATATAGTCCACCTTGTTATCTTGAACCAAGGAAGGAATCAGGTGCATCTGTTTGGTGTAAGGCAAGAGGTCAATTCCCCAGCAAAGATCTGCTGCAATGAGGAGGTTAAAGTCTGGAAGATACAGACAGGCTTGCCCCCTAGCATGCCCATCAACAGAAGCTACTAGGATACTGCCATCTCCAAAAAAATCACAAATCGGACGATAGGGAAAAGTTGAATCTTGCTGGTCAGCTCTGATAATGGTTAGTTTTTTTTCAAAAGAAGCTGGCAAAAATTCCTTGAAAATCAGGTCTTTCAACTTGGGTTTCTGGTAAACCTTATACACTTCTTTTGTCAGGATAAAGGTTGCATGAGGAAAGAAGCTAGCTCCTCCCAGATGATCTGGATGTAAATGAGATAGAAGGACATAGTTAATTTCTTCTGGTTTGATTCCCTTCGCTTCTAGCAAACGTGAAATTTGGTCCTTTTCCGTCATTTGAACAGGTGTTCCTAGACGATAAAAACCATAGCGAAGCTTCGTCTTAATATCATAGTGATAGCCAGTATCATATAGCAAATAGCCCTTGTCTCTGTGTTTAATCAGAAAGACACCAGCTGGAAAGGTCATCTTTTTATTCTTGACTCCCTTGAATAGCAAACCTGTATAGCTAGTACAGTAGCCTGCTGGGAAATAATCAATGCTTTCGATAATCTTGGACATATTGTTCAATCCCTTCCGAAATACTGATTTGAGGGCGATACCCCAAATCTCGCTCCGCCTTACTGATGTCCAGCGTCTGGCTATAACGGAGCAAATAATAGGTATAGCGTGTCAGAGCCGGTTCGCCTTTGAGTTTCAAGTTCTTATACAGAAACTCTAAACTACTGGCAATAGCTGAAAGAATAGGAGCCGGCACTTTTCTGTATGTTATTGGATAGCCCAACCCTCTCAAGGTTTCTTCTATCAAATCCTTAAAGGCTCTTGGTTCCCCATTGGTAATATTATAAACTTCGCCACTAGCTTGAGGGGCCTCTAGTGCCAAGCGAATTGCCAGAGCGACATTTTCCACACAGGTCATATCCATGAGCTGACGACCGTCTCCTATCAAGGGAATGCCAATTCTCTGACTGAGTTTGAGAACTCGGGGCAAAATACTGGTATCCCCAATCCCAAAAAGTCCACGAGGCCGTAAGATAATACTCGGAACATCGGGATAATCCTTAAACAGCTTCTCCGAAGCCAGCTTACTGCGAATGTAGTTGTTAAGATTATTTTCCTGAGGCGCAGCGCTTTCTTTGATAGCTAGCTGGTCTCGAGGCGCAGCATAGATGCTAGGCGAGGACACATAAACCAAACGCTGAATACCGGCCTCTCGACAAGCCTCCAGAACATACTTGGTTCCCAAGACATTTGTCTGGTAGAAATCCTCCCAAAGACCCCAAACGGTAGAAAGAGCACCCGCATGCACAACCATGTCCATGCCCTGACAAGCCTGATTCAAATCCTCTTGTCTGGTCAAATTTCCTTGAAAAAAAGTCACAGAGGAGTTCTCCAAAGACTGACCAACCTTGCTATTACGTCCAAAGGCTCGTACCTGATAACTATGCTGAGACAGTTCTTCTAGGACGTACTTGCCTAAAAAGCCTGTAGCTCCTGTCACTAATACTTTTTTCATTCTTTATTTCTCCTTATCTGCTAGCAGGCGATGTATTTCTCTCTCCAGAATCTCTGTCGGTTGATAGGCTTTAGCTGCACGTCTGAGGTTCTTCAAATCTGGCCAGTTCTCCCGAGCCAATAACTCATCAAAAGCTCGCCCAATCGCTTCTGTATCCTCTCGTTTAGCAGTCAGGGCAATCCCCGCCTCTAAGCCACGAACCGCATAGTCATACTGATCATAGTCATGAGGGAGAATCAAGGCAGGCTTGCCATAGATGATACATTGGTAAAAAATACCTGCACCGCCATGATGAATCACATAGTCCATCTGGGGAATGTATTCCTTATAGGGAAGATAAGATACCACAGAAACATTGTCCATGAGCTCCTCACATCGGAAGTCTTGTCCACCAAACCCCAGAGTCACAAAGAAGTGACAGTCCGGATGGGCTTTTGCCAATTGTTGTGTCTGGTAGAGGAGGTTGTCTTTGGCCCATGCTAGCTGAGTCCCACAAGATACGAGGACTTTCTTATGATTTGCATAAGGAGCCAAATCTAGGGGATAATTCTCTGCCCTCTCAATCGAAGACCCAAAAGGTCCCACCCAAAGGTAGTGCTCTGGAAAACCACTTTTCAGCTCCAACTCTTTCATCCCAATTCCCAAGATGGAATAGGGTGAATAGATGGTTTCCTGACCTTTCTGATTGTAGAGCTTAAAATCGTAACGTTTCAAGCGTTCTCTCAATAAAAAGCTTACGATTCGTTTCCCTAAACGAGTCCCTTTTCTTCCTAGCCATTGCTGGGCAGATTGGAACGGCGTCTTTGGGCTGCCCATTCCTCCAAAGAAACAAGGCGGTCCATCTGTCGTTTCAATGGCAAACTGTGTCGCCATAGTGGTAATCCAAGGAATATTCAACTGCTCCGCTACGAGTCCTCCAGGGAGAGTTATAAAGTCCGCAATAACAATATCAGGTCGATTTTCCTGCCACTCTTGGACTAGTTGGTCAGACACCACATTGATCAAATCAAGACTAGCTGACAACTGTCGATAAGCAGAAATAAGGTTTAATTGCCCTTCATTGTTGGCTACACGCTCAAACTCATCTACACAATTTTCTAAAATGGGAATCACCCAGAATCCCATCTCCTCTGCTACAGATCTTCGTTGCGGTCCTGTGAATAATCGAATCTCATACAAGGGATCCTTCAACAAGGGTGCAAGTAAATTAAGAGTTGGGAAGAGATGCCCACTCAAGGGAACTACAACCACATCAATTTTGATTTTTCTCATATGTCTAGGATAGCAAATTTTTAAAAAAAGAACTACCAAAATGATAGTTCTTTCCAGCATTATTTAGCTGCTTTTTCACTTTAAGAATTAGAAGAGTTCTTTGTAGAGAGCAATGGTTTCTTCTAAAGTTGGCATAAATGGATTACCTGGCGCACATGCATCAATCAAAGCATTCTTAGAAAGGTAGTCAAAGTCAAAGTCTTTTTCTTGGATACCGAGTTCAGTAAGTTTCTTAGGAATACCAACCGTTTCAGACAGTTTCTCAATTTCAGCGATAGCGTATGCGGCACATTCTTGGTCTGTTTTCCCTTCAACATGGAGTCCCAAGGCCTTGGCTACATTGCGAAAAGCTTCTGGTACACGCTTGGCATTTTCACGTTCTACAACTGGGAGAAGCATGGCACAGCAGACACCGTGTGGCAAGTTATATACCGCACCGAGTTGGTGAGCCATAGAATGAACATAGCCCAGACCAGCGTTGTTAAAGCTCATACCTCCGAGGAAGATGGCATTGACCATAGCCTCACGCGCTTCGATATCTTGTCCATTAGCTACAGCACGAGGGAGGTATTCTTTGATGAGCTCGATTGCTCCGATAGAGAGTTTCTTGGTCACATTATAAGCACCTGGTGTTACCAAGGCTTCGACAGCGTGGGTAAGAGCATCCATACCTGTCGCGGCTGTCAATCCTTTCGGTTTTGAAAGCATGAGTTCTGGATCATTGACAGAGATTAGAGCGAGGCTATTCTTATCAACCATTACCATCTTGACCTTGCGTTCTTCGTCAGTAATAACATAGTTAATCGTAATTTCTGCAGAAGTTCCAGCTGTTGTATTAATCGCAACCACTGGCAAGCCTTTTTTAGCAGACTTGTGGAGACCTTCGTAGTCTTGTGGTTTTCCACCATTTGTAGCGATGATAGAGATACAGCTAGCTGCATCCTGAGGAGATCCTCCTCCAAGACTGATGATGAAGTCACATCCATGCTCTTTCAGGGTAGCCACTCCGTCTGTGACGTTCTTGCAAGTCGGATTTGGCTCCACATCGCTAAAAATCACATATTCGATCCCTTCTGCATCTAATGGTTTTAGGACCTTAGGTAAAATATCACTTCCCTCGATGAACTTATCTGTCACCAAAAGAGCCTTCTTATACCCCAATTCCTTGATATACGGACCTACTTCATTTACAACACCTTTACCAATAAGGTTAACTGATGGAACGTAAAATGTAGCCATATGCTTTTCCTCCTGCGCCTCTGCGCTAATTGATTATTTACTATAAGTATACGACCTTATAAGAAGTTTTACAAATATTTGTAAGCGTTTTAAGTAAAAAGTTAGTAAAGAACAGCCAGCCACTTTTTCAAGAAAAAAGCTCCAAAAAGATAGCTTTCATCTCATTGGAACTTTTACTTAATCATTATTGCTTCGTTAAGACTACTCGGTCAGATGCCTCTCGGTCCATATCATCGATAATCAATTGATTACCATTAACCGCGTAAATTTTAACATCATCTCCGATAATGACTCGTTGATTTTCTGGCTCAAAGCTGACTTGCTTGATTTCCTTATCTCCATCTGGTTCGACCTCAGTCCATGTACCAGTTTTACCTGTTACAACAAGAGTAATCTGGTCATTCTCATCTTTTCCAGTATAGGTACCATCAATATTAGTCGGTTGAGCTGCCGCAGTAGTGTCCTGGCTTGAGGAGGCTTGTGGTTGACTAGCACTTGTTGTGGAGCCAGAAGATGATTCTTGTTGAGTAGATGGTTGCTGAGCCGATTGCTGGGTAGGGGCTTGTGCCTTAGGTCCACAAGCTGCTAAAAGACTAAGAATTGCTAGGGAAGCAATAGAAAGTGTGAATGTTTTCGTTTTCATAGCGATTTCCTTTCTTTTGTGCTAATGTATTTCTGAAATCGTTTTCGAGTTTTCCTCCCCCCAGTATAGCAACTTCATCCTAGAAGGTCAACTAATCTCATGCTATCCCACCAAACCCGCTCGCACTTCCGAGATAAAGTAGAGGGAGCCCGTCACAAAAAGCAAGTTCTGGTCATTGGCCTTTTCTTCAAATTCGCTGATAAAATCGCCATAGGAAGGAATCAAATCGTAACCCGCCACATCCTTTTCATCCAGAGAACCTTGGTAGTCAAAGCCCGTTACCTTAAGTTCCACCTGAGGCAACTGCTCAGATAGATAGCCTAACATTCCTTGATAATCCTTGCGTTTAAGGGCACCAAAAAGAATGCGAACTTGATAGCCTTGCTGGATTTTCCCTTGAATAAACTCGACTAGACGAGTCAAGGCTGGAAGATTGTGAGCCCCGTCTAGGTAGATATGCGGACGAATCCGTTCCAATCGACCGGCCCAGTGAGTCTCTTGCAATGCCTGTCTGACAAGCTCTTCTTCGACACCTTCCTCTCTTGACGCCATAAACAGAAGAAAAGTTTGTAAAGCCAAGGCGGCATTTTCTTGCTGATAGGTACCTTCCAAACCGATTTCAAGCCGTGAAAAACTTGCTAGTCTACTTGAAAAATCCCCAGCTTTCAAAGCGAAGTCTTGCCCCGCTCGATAAAGGGCTACATCCAACTCTTTTGCTCTTTTTTGACAGACAAGCTCAGCTTCTGGAGCAAGCTTGGCAATGACCGCCTTCTTTCCAGCCTTGAAGATACCAGCTTTCTGCTCTGCTATTTCTTCCAAACTATCGCCCAAGGTCTCCTGATGATCTAACCCAATCGAAGTTATAACTGCAATCTCTCCTGTTACGACATTAGTGGTGTCAAGTAGACCACCAATACCCACTTCTAGCAGGACTAGATCCACGTCCTGCTCTTTAAAGTAAAGCAAAGCAATCAAGGTCAACAACTCAAAGAAAGACAATTGGTCATGTGTTTCCAAAAGAGTTTTTTCCATCTCCTTGACTTGGTTAGCTGTACGAATAAAATCTTCATCAGCAATCGGTTGTCCATTGATACAAATTCGATCATTGATGCTGATGATATGGGGAGAGGTAAAAGTACCAACTTTTTTACCATGAGCAACAAACAACTCCCTCATAAAGGCAATAGTTGATCCCTTGCCATTGGTCCCTGTCACGTGGATAATAGGATAAGTCTTCTCAGGATTCCCCAGCAAATCCACTGCTTGTTGCATTCGTCCAAGTCCAGATCTAAAGTTTAAACCAATCCGACTATGAAGCCATTCTTCTACTTCAAACATGCATATCTCCTTAACAAAAGTACATTCCACTACCACAACAAAGTATAATTGCAAGTAAAAAGCGAGGTCGGGACAAAAATCCCGACCTCTTACCTGGTTAACTAATCACTAGCTAGTATGAATTTTAGCGCAGGGCTAAAAACGTCCCCCGGACGTTCCAACTCTTCTAATTTTCAGGAGTTGGACTAAAAACGTCCACTGGACGTTTTTACTCCTCCATAAAGCTGTTGAAGACTTCTTCAATCATGTTCCATTCGTCTTCTGAGTCTTCTGGGATTGGTTGTAATTCGCCTTCTGTTCCGTCTTCGTTTTCGATGAATGAGTAAGCTTGGATTTCAACTTCACCATTTTCATCTTCTTCTGCGTTAACTGGCACTAGAAGAACATAGTTTTTACCAAATTCTTCTTTTCCGTCGATGGTCAAAAGAATTTCAAACAAGGTTTCATTACCTTGCTCATCTACTAGTGTAATCAATTCACGTTCTTCGTGGTCATGGTTGTGATCGTGTGACATAGTTTCTCCTCTGTCTTAAAATTTTCTATCTAAATAATTTTGCAAAATCAGCTGAGCAGCCAACTTATCAATAACTTTCTTGCGTTTATTGCGGCTGATATCTGCTTGTTCAATCAACATACGTTCAGCTGCGACTGTCGTCAAGCGCTCATCTTGATAGTCTACTGGCAAACCAAAAAGTTCCTCTAATTTTGCTCCGTAGGCTTGACTGGCTTCAACTCGCGGTCCGCTTGTATTGTTCATGTTTTTAGGCAAACCTACTACAAAGCGTTCCACCTTATAGCTGTCAACCAATTCCTTGATACGTTCAAAACCAAACTGGCCCTGATCCTCATTGATTTGGATGATTTCAAGTCCTTGAGCAGTGAATCCTAGTGGGTCGCTAATGGCCACGCCTACCGTTTTTGAACCGACGTCCAATCCCATAATTCTCATAGATTATAGATCGACTCCTTGTCCTTTAAGGTAATAGCGCACCAATTCTTCAACAATTTCATCACGCTCATACTTACGGATTTGATTTCGTGCATTGTTGTAACGAGGAACGTAGGCAGGGTCTCCACTCAATACATAACCGACGATTTGATTTATCGGATTATAACCCTTTTCATTCAAAGAAGCATAGACATCTGTCAACGTCTCGCTAATCTCTTTTTTATTGGAATCATCCAATTTAAACCGTACAGTTTCTTCAGTAAATCCCATTCTAACACCCTCTTTCTTTAGAATAGTACTATTATAGCACATTCCCTGACGTTCTACAAATAAGTCAGCCTATTTATTTGGATTTTCTATTGTTCTGTCGCCCCATTTGCCACTCTATCTGCAATATATTGGCTAGGCTCGTTTTTTAAGAGATTTTCAAGGCCGATATTTTTTAAATATTCTAGCTGAGATGCCTTTTTGACATCCAATACTTGAAAATCATAAGTCGTTGTGGTCTGGATTTCTGTCTCGCTGAGTAGCTTGGTTTCCAGTGTAAATCCTGCTAGTTTGCGTGCCTCTTGGATGGTCTCATCCTTCTCTTCAGCCTCTAAGAGCGCTCTTTGCGCCTCCTCTAGGCCATTTTCAGAGATAAAGGTCTTGAGTTCATCCTCGACAGGTCGTTTTTGCTGAATGGTCAGGGTCAAAAATTGGTTGCCTTTATAGGTAATGGTCTGAATCTGCTGCGTTCCATTTTCCGACTTCGGCATCAATAAGGTCTTGGTGACAACCGTATTTTTTTCGGCATTGTCCAAAACGGGAAGGTTTGATTGGATGGGGTCAGATGCTGTTGTGGAAGCAGCAGGGGTTTCCTTTTTTTGCCCACATCCTGCAAGCAAAAAGAGGAGAGCAAAACTAGCAATTAGTAACTTTTTCATAATTCCTCACATGATTTTGAAATAAAAGAGAAAACAAGGCCAGGAATCACTCCCAGCCTTGATGTTTTACAGAGCTGCACGTAGACGTGCTTCTGCATTTTCTACATTACGGACAGAGCGTGGCAAGAAGGCACGGATATCATCTTCTTTATAGCCGACTTGCAGGCGCTTCTCATCAACGAGAATCGGACTCTTTAAGATCCGTGGTGTTTCCATGATTAAGTTGAGTACTTCATTCACACTCAAATCTTCGATGTCAACCCCTAAAGCTTTCGCATAGCGATTTTTTGATGATACAATGCTGGCAATTCCATTATCTGTCTTTGTCAGAATATCAAGTAGTTCTTCTCTCGTAATCCCTTCTTTACCAAGGTTTTGTTCTTTATAACTTAACTGGTGTGCGTTGAGCCAAGTCTTCGCTTTCTTACAGCTTGTGCAACTGGAGACGGTATAAATCTTAATCATGTGCCTACCCCTTTCGCTACATGTTACTATCAGTTTAATCTATTATACCATAAAAAACATCCGACTTGCGACCTATTTTTAAAAAAATTTAACTTTTTTAGCGATTTCCGTACTTTTTTCTTGACAAAATCAATTTATAGCCAACTTTTAAATTTTTTGATATAGATTCGTTTCACTACTGTAACACTGATCATATAGAGAACGATGATCAAAAGCAAAAACAGGAAATAAATTGGTTCCAAAGGGGTTAAATGAAGCAGGCTAGCAATTGAAGAGTAGGGAAGGAAAGTCACAAAACTAGCTGCCAGCAAGGTTGTTCCAAGAACAAACCATGACGGACGACTTTGCAAGAAAGGAAGCTTTGCTGAACGAAGCATATGGATAACCATGGTTTGGGACCACATAGATTCAATGAACCAGCCTGTCTGGAACAAGATGATAAAGCCCGTTGCAGACTCTGCTCCGTGAACATAGGCTTGACCTGTCGTCATTGGGACAATGACAAAATAGAGCAAGATAAAGGTCAAAATATCGAAAGCCGAAGAAATCGGACCCATCCAAATCATAAAGCGAGTAATAGACTTGGCTTCCCATTTATGAGGATGTTTCAAAAAGTCTTCATCCACATTATCAAATGGCAAGGCAATGCAAGAAAGGTCGTAGACTAGGTTTAACACAATCAAGTGAATTGGAGCCATAGGAAGGAAAGGTAAAAAGATACCAGACACTAACAGAGAGAAAATGTTCCCGAAATTAGAGCTGACCGTCATCTTGATATATTTGGTCATATTAGCGTAGACCTTACGCCCTTCAACCAGCCCTTTTTCAAGCACCATCAAATCCTTATCTAGCAAAATGACATCAGCCGTTTCTTTGGCAATATCTACTGCTGTATCAACAGAAATCCCCACATCTGCCACTTTCATAGAAGGGGCATCATTGATCCCATCTCCCATATAGCCGACACAATGTCCATTCGATTTGATTTGTAAAATGATTCGTGCTTTTTGATCCGGAGAGAGTTTGGCAAAGACAGTCACTTTCTCAACTGCTTGGGCCAACTCTTCATCCGTCATGGCATCAATATCAGAACCCAACAAGATTTGATCAACGTCTAAACCAACTTTTTCGCATACTGCTTGGGTTACCTTCTCATTATCCCCAGTCAAGATCTTGGTTTGAACACCATACTCTAATAAAGCTTGGATAGCAGGGGCTGCAGATGGTTTTGGTGGATCTAGGAAGGCAAGATATCCTGTTAGAATCATCTCCTTTTCATCTTCAACAGAGTAAGCAAAACCTTCCTTTAAGCCTGTTTTATAGGCGACTCCCAAGACTCGTAAGCCCTGTTGATTGAGTTGGTCCACTTCTTTTAAGATTTCCACTCGGATATCATCCGTCAGAGGGCTAATCTGATCTTGATATTCCACATGGGTTGAAATCGCAAGCATTTCCTCTAGGGCACCCTTGGTTACCAAACTAACAACTTCGTTCTCATCCTTGACGATGACACTCATCCGTCTGCGTTCAAAATCAAAGGGCAATTCATCTATTTTTTGAAAGGTTTGATCTAGATTTTGCAAGAGTGCGTGTTCTTTAGCTTCTTTTTCCGTACGTTTAATGATCGCTCTGTCCATTAAATTTTTCAAACCAGTTTGAAAATAGGAATTGAGATAGGCACGTCTCAACACAGATAAATCCAAATCTCCATGTATATCCAAAGGATATTCAAGGACAATTTCGTCTTGGGTAAGGGTTCCAGTTTTATCCGTACACAGGATATCAATAGCACCTAGATCTTGTATGGCATTGAGTTTTTTGATGACAACTTTTTCCTTGGCCATGATAATGGAGCCTTTTGCTAGACTAGCCGTGATGATCATGGGAAGCATCTCAGGTGTAAGCCCGACTCCTACGCTCAAAGCAAATACGCCAGCCTCTAACCAATCTCCATCCGTCAAGCCATTGGAAAGAAATACGATGGGAACCATGACCAACATCAAACGGATTAAGAGCCAAGAGATACTGTTCATATCCCGTTCGAAAGAGGTGGGCTCGTCATAAGTATTGAGAGTCTGCTCTATTTCCCCCATCATGGTGTCATCACCGACCGCTAGAATCAAAGCCTTAGCACTTCCTGATATCACATTGGTTCCCATAAAGGCGAGCGCTTCTGCTTCTAGCAGACTATCAAAGTTTGACTGACTCATTTTTGACAAGGCTAGTTTTTCAACTGAGTCACTTTCTCCTGTCAAACCAGACTGTTGGACAAAGAAATCGCGTGATTCAATTAAAATGAGGTCTGCTGGTATCATATCCCCAGCACTTAACTTGACTATATCTCCAACGACCAAATCTTCAATTGCAACCTCTAAACTCTGGCCTTCGCGAATAACTGTGGCAGTGTTCACAATCATTTTTGATAGATTGGTCGCAGCCTTGTCACTTCGCAATTCTTGGACAAAGCGTATGCCACCAGAGATTAGAACGAGAACGACGATGATGATAGAGGTCGTCGGATCTTCTTGTCCAGGCTTCGCCAACCAGACATTTGTCACCATGGAAATCATAGCGATGACCAGCAGGATGATTGTAAATGGATTGATAATAGATTCGTAAATCTTTTTGAGGATACTGTCTTCTTGACCCTTGGTAATGGTGTTTTCGCCATATAGGTCACGATTTTTCTCCACCTGCTCCTCAGTCAAGCCTATTAGACTTGTCTTATAAAAAGATAGAGTTTCGTTTAAGGGTGTGTGAATAGCTGTTGCTACTCTTTCTTTTGTAGTTTTCATTGGTTTCTCCTATCTGTATGAATGATGTGTTTCATACACAGAGACCAATCACTTTATAAGGGCAGAACGACACAAATCAGCGATTGGCTGTGTATGTGCGGTTCTGGATGATCGTCAATTTGCATCGTTTGTCTCCTTTCCTTGTTCTAAAACAGTAGAAAATCCCACCATAAAATGGCAGGATTAAAAAACTAATTATCTGTTTTTTCGTTCAAGCTTTAACTCCATAGGGCGATGTAATGAGCTTAGTCTTGGCCTTCGCGACCAGGACTGTTGACCAACGAGCAGTGTCTCCACTGCTTTGCGGTAGTCATCCGTATCCCTATGGTAGCCTCACCTACCGTTTTCGTCTATCAGTATAAACCTTTAAAATATAAAAGTCAATGATTTATCTTAATTTTCTTAAATAACAATTAATTCCTTCGGCGCTAGAGTCAACAATTCGCAACCGTTATCTGTAATTAAGATATCATCTTCAATACGAACGCCGTATTTACCTTCAATATAAATACCTGGTTCATCAGTCAAGACCATACCAGATTTAATGACTTCTTTGGAAGTTTGGCTAAAGTAGGGTTCTTCGTGAATATCCAGTCCGATACCGTGTCCAATACCGTGAGTAAAGTAGTCGCCATAGCCCGCTTCTACGATAATATCACGAGGGATTTTGTCAAAGTCACGGAAACCTAATCCTGCCTTAGCCTGGTCAATCAAGGCTTGGTTGGCTTTTAGAACCGTATTGTAAATCTCTGCTTGCTCGTCACTGACATGACCGAGGTAGATGGTCCGTGTCATATCACTGACATAGTGGTCGTAGAGACAGCCGAAGTCCATGGTGATTGCTTCGCCTAGTTCTACTGGCTTGTGCATTGGGTGGGCATGGGGTTTGGAGGAGTTGATACCACTTGCTAAAATGGTATCAAAGGACAAGCCGGATGCTCCCAATTCACGCATGCGAAAGTCAAGGAAGTTGGCAATTTCAATCTCAGTCTTTCCAGGTTTGATAAAGTCAAGCGCATCTCGGAAGGCTTGGTCTGAGATAGAACATGCCTTGCGAATGGTCGCAATCTCTTTCTCATCCTTAATCATACGGAGCGCTTCTACAAACTGAGTTTGCGGAAGCAAGTCAATTCCTGCAAAGGCAGCCTGCATACGATGATAGTAAGATACCGAAATCTCGTCCTCAAAACCGATGCGAGACAAGCCCATATCCTTAACAATGCCTGCAATGACAGCCAATTCATCACGGTCAGCCACAATTTCAAAACCTGTTACTTCTTGCTTGGCTGCAATGATATAGCGAGAGTCTGTCACTAAGACTTGGCGGTCACGGCTGATGAAGACTGTTCCATTTGAGCCCCAAAATCCTGTCAAATAGTAGACATTTTTAAGGTTATTGATAATGATGCCATCTAGTTCTTTTTCTTGCATTTTAGCTAGAAATGCTTGTACACGTTTATTCATGATGTAACTTTCCTTTCAAATAGTGTCCTGTGTAGCTGGCTTCATTAGCCGCTACTTCTTCTGGAGTTCCTGTTGCGATGATGGTTCCACCACCAACACCGCCCTCAGGTCCCAAGTCGATAATATGGTCTGCTGTCTTGATGACGTCTAGATTGTGCTCGATGACGAGGACGGTATTGCCATCGTCAACAAAGCGAGCCAAGACTTTAAGCAAGCGAGCAATGTCCTCTGTATGAAGGCCTGTCGTTGGCTCATCCAGAATGTAGAAGGATTTTCCTGTCGAGCGTTTGTGGAGTTCACTAGCCAGCTTCATACGCTGGGCTTCTCCCCCAGAAAGGGTCGTAGCTGGTTGCCCTAACGTTACATAGCCCAGCCCCACATCCTTGATGGTCTGAAGTTTGCGTTGAATCTTGGGAATGTGTTGGAAGAATTCCACCGCATCGTTGACGGTCATGTCCAAAACCTGCGAAATATTTTTTTCCTTGTAGTGGACTTCTAGAGTTTCACTGTTGTAGCGAGTTCCGTGGCAGACTTCACAAGCCACATAAACATCTGGTAAGAAGTGCATCTCGATCTTGATAATCCCGTCACCTGAGCAGGCTTCACAACGACCACCCTTGACGTTGAAACTGAAACGGCCCTTCTTGTAGCCTCGTATCTTAGCTTCATTTGTCTGGGCAAAGAGGTCACGTATATCGTCAAAAACTCCCGTATAAGTAGCTGGGTTAGACCTCGGCGTCCGTCCGATAGGGCTCTGGTCAATGTCAATCAAGCGGTCTACATGCTCAATACCTGTAATAGTCTTAAACTTACCAGGTTTGTCTGAATTACGGTTGAGCTTCTGGGCAATGGCTTTTTTGAGGATGCTGTTGATTAAGGTTGATTTCCCTGAACCTGATACCCCCGTCACTGCGATGAATTTTCCTAATGGGAAACGAGCAGTGATATTTTGCAAGTTGTTCTCACGCGCTCCTGTCACTTCGATAAAGCGACCATTCCCAGCACGGCGCTCTGCTGGTACTGGAATGGCACGTTTTCCTGACAAGTACTGGCCTGTGATAGACTTGCTGTTGCGAGCCACCTGTTTGGGCGTGCCTGCAGCGACGATCTCTCCACCAAAGGCTCCCGCACCAGGACCGACGTCAATCAGATAATCTGCCTCTCGCATGGTATCTTCATCATGTTCCACCACGATGAGAGTATTGCCCAAATCGCGCATCTTTTTCAGACTGGCAATCAGGCGGTCATTATCCCTCTGGTGGAGACCAATCGACGGCTCGTCTAGAATATAGAGGACACCTGATAGATTGGAACCAATCTGGGTTGCCAAGCGAATACGCTGGCTCTCACCACCTGAAAGAGTTCCTGCCGAGCGTGATAGGGTCAGATAGTTGAGTCCCACGTTATTGAGGAAGGTCAAGCGATCCTTGATTTCCTTGAGAATGGGCCGAGCAATGATGGCTTCATTTTCTGACAAGGTCAGCTGGCTCACTAATTCCAAGTGGTCTGCGATAGACAGGTCTGAGATTTCACCGATATGTAGCCCTTGCTCACCACCCACACGGACAGACAAGGCCTGGTCATTGAGACGGTAGCCGTGACAAGTCCCGCAGGTCAGCTCATTCATGTAGAGACGCATCTGGGTGCGCGTGTAATCACTGTTAGTCTCATGGTAACGACGTTTGATATTATTGACAACTCCCTCAAAAGGAATGTCGATATCGCGCACACCACCAAATTCATTTTCATAGTGGAAATGAAATTCCTTGCCATCCGAGCCGTAGAGAATCAAGTTCTTATCTTCTTCTAACAAGTCCTCAAAGGGCTTATCCATATCCACTCCAAAGGCTGTCATGGCCTGCTCTAGCATATTTGGATAGTAGTTAGATGAGATAGGATTCCAAGGTGCCAAAGCCCCCTCACGTAGCGTTTTGCTGGCATCTGGCACTACCAAGTCAGTATCCACCTCCAGCTTGATGCCCAAACCGTCACACTCACTACAAGAACCAAAAGGAGCATTAAAGGAGAAGAGACGAGGCTCTAACTCTGGTACGGTAAAACCACAAACTGGACAGGCATAATGCTCAGAGAAGAGCAGCTCAGAATCGTCCATAGTGTCGATAATCACATAGCCTTCTGCGATACGAAGGGCAGCCTCAATGGAATCAAAGAGACGGCTACGAATGCCCTCCTTGATGACAATACGGTCAACCACGACATCAATATTGTGTTGCTTGCTCTTGGACAACTCTGGCACTTCGGTCACATCATAGACCTCCCCATCCACTCGGACGCGGACATAACCGTCTTTCTGAACCTTTTCAATGACACTCTTATGTTGTCCTTTTTTCTTACGAATGACAGGAGCTAAAATTTGCAGACGTTGGCGTTCTGGCAATTCTAAGACCTTATCAACGATTTGCTCAACAGAAGAGGCCTTGATTGCCCCATGCCCGTTAATACAGTACGGCGTCCCCACACGTGCGTAGAGGAGACGCAGATAGTCATTGATTTCAGTTGTTGTTCCCACGGTCGAGCGCGGGTTTTTACTGGTAGTTTTCTGGTCGATGGAAATAGCTGGGCTGAGGCCGTCAATGGCATCTACATCTGGTTTTTCCATGTTGCCCAAAAACTGACGAGCATAGGCTGATAGACTCTCTACATAGCGCCTTTGTCCCTCAGCATAGAGGGTATCAAAGGCCAGACTGGACTTGCCAGAACCCGACAAACCCGTAACCACGACCAGCTTGTCACGCGGAATCTCCACATCGATATTTTTTAAATTATGGGCGCGTGCCCCATGAATCACAATCTTATCTTGCATGTTCATTCTTTCTAGTCCATTGTTGCTTTCCATTATACCAAAAAATGTGAGATTCTATTACCAAAAAAACTAATTTTGTAGTATAATAGTACGGTGCAAAAAACCAAACACTGAATAGTAGGAAAGGACAGGGGATATGAAACAAGTTTTTCTCTCAACAACAACTGAATTTAAAGAGATCGACACGCTCGAACCGGGTACTTGGATCAATCTCGTCAATCCTACACAAAATGAATCTTTGGAAATCGCCAACGCCTTCGATATCGACATCACCGACCTCCGAGCACCGCTCGATGCGGAAGAAATGTCCCGTATTACCATCGAAGATGAGTATACTTTGATCATCGTAGACGTTCCCATCACAGAGGAAAGAAACAACCGCACCTACTACGTAACGATTCCGCTGGGGATTATCATCACCGAGGAGACTATTATCACTACCTGCTTGGAAGCCCTCCCAGTTCTTGATGTCTTTATCAACCGTAGACTACGTAACTTTTACACTTTCATGCGTTCACGCTTTATCTTCCAGATTCTCTATCGCAACGCAGAGCTCTACCTAACAGCCCTTCGTTCGATCGACCGTAAGAGTGAACAAATCGAAAGTCAACTTCACAAGTCTACTCGAAACGAAGAACTGATTGAGCTCATGGAATTGGAAAAGACCATCGTCTATTTCAAAGCCTCACTTAAGACAAATGAGCGCGTGATTAAGAAATTGACCAGCGCAACTAGCAATATCAAGAAATACCTAGAGGACCAAGACCTGCTCGAAGATACCCTGATCGAAACCCAACAGGCCATCGAGATGGCAGATATCTATGGAAACGTCCTTCACTCTATGACAGAGACTTTCGCCTCTATCATTTCCAACAACCAGAACAACATCATGAAGACCCTGGCTCTCGTGACCATCGTCATGTCTGTCCCAACTATGATCTTCTCTGCCTATGGGATGAACTTTAAGGATAATGAAATCCCACTTAATGGCGAGCCCCACGCTTTCTGGTTAATCGTCTTTATCGCCTTTGCTATGAGTGTTTCGCTCACTCTCTATCTCATCCATAAAAAATGGTTCTAAGAGGAATCCCTATGTCTCAGATTGATTTACAAAAACTAACCAAGAAAAACCAAGAGTTTATCCACATCGCTACCCAACAATTTCTCAAAGATGGCAAAACAGATGCTGAAATCAAGACTATCTTTGAGGAAGTTATTCCTAAAATCCTTGAAGAACAAGCCAAAGGAACGACAGCTCGTTCCCTCTATGGCGCTCCAACCCACTGGGCTCATAGCTTCACTGTCAAGGAGCAATATGAAAAAGAGCATCCAAAAGAAAATGACGATCCAAAACTCATGATTATGGACTCAGCCCTTTTTATCACCAGTCTCTTTGCATTGGTTAGCGCTCTGACTACCTTCTTCTCTACAGATCAGGCTATTGGCTATGGTTTGATTACCCTCTTGTTGGTTGGACTTGTAGGAGGACTTGCCTTCTACTTGATGTACTACTTTGTCTACCAGTATTATGGACCAGACACAGACCGTAGCCAACGTCCTCCTTTCTGGAAATCAATCCTCGTCATTCTGGCCTCTATGGTCCTTTGGTTGGTTGTCTTCTTTGCAACAAGCTTCCTACCAGCCAACCTCAATCCAGTCCTTGCTCCATTGCCTTTGGCTATCCTGGGAGCGGCTCTTCTCGCCCTTCGCTTCTATCTCAAGAAACGTTTCAATATCCGAAGTGCAAGCGCAGGCCCATCACGTTACTAAGATAATAAATAAGCAACTGCTCAGGCGGTTGCTTTTTACTACTTTCTTGATTTAAAAGCATTCTTCTGACATTCGCCATAGTTTTCTCTCATCTTTTATGATAAAATAGGCTCAATCTATTTCTAGGAGGATGAGATATGGTTTCTACTATTGGTATCGTCAGTTTGTCTAGCGGTGTTATCGGAGAGGATTTTGTCAAACACGAAGTCGATTTGGGTGTCCAACGTCTCAAGGATTTAGGACTCAATCCTATTTTTTTGCCCCATTCGCTAAAAGGTTTAGACTTTATCAAGGACCATCCTGAAGCGCGTGCAGCAGATTTGATGCAGGCCTTTTCGGACGATAGCATTGACATGATCCTATGTGCCATCGGTGGAGACGATACCTATCGTTTATTGCCCTACCTTTTTGAAAATAACCAACTACAGAAGGTTATCAAACAAAAGATTTTTCTTGGCTTCTCAGATACAACCATCAATCACCTCATGTTGCATAAACTAGGGGTCAAGACTTTTTATGGGCAATCCTTTCTAGCAGATATTTGTGAATTGGACGAGGAGATGTTGCCCTATAGCCTCCACTACTTTAAAGAATTGATCGAGACAGGAAGAATCTCAGAAATCCACCCTAGCGACCTTTGGTATGAGGAACGGACTGACTTTAGTATCAAGGCCCTGGGAACAGCTCGTACCAGCCATGTAAATACAGGTTTTGACTTGTTACAAGGAAATGCCCAGTTCGAGGGGGAAATCCTCGGTGGTTGCCTTGAATCTCTCTATGATATCTTTGACAATTCTCGATACGCAGACAGCACGGAGCTCTGCCAAAAATACAAACTTTTTCCTGACTTATCCGACTGGGAAGGAAAGATTCTCTTGTTAGAAACAAGCGAAGAAAAGCCTGAGCCTGATGACTTCAAAAAGATGTTGCTGACTTTGAAAGAAACTGGGGTATTTGAGGTCATCAGGGGACTCTTGGTTGGAAAGCCAATGGATGAAACCTTCTATGACGACTATAAGGAAGCACTATTGGATATCATTGACAGCAATATCCCGATTGTCTATAATCTGAATGTCGGCCACGCAACTCCAAGAGCCATTGTGCCCTTTGGCGTCCATGCTTATGTGGATGCAAAGAAGCAAGTCATTTGCTTTGACTATAACAAAAAAAGCTGAGAAATTCCTCTCAGCTTTTTCTCAGTATCATTACTAGCATTTTCATCACATACTACTGATAGCTAAAATGATGAAAGAAAGGCTATTCCCCAACATATGAACGACCAAGGGATAGTAAATATTTTCTTTCCCTTTCACATAAATAATAGAAAAGGCAAGGCCACCACCTAAATAACTAACTGCACTGATCCACTCTGATAAAGACAAGCTATGCATATGTGTCAGGGAAGAAACAAGGCCTACCAGAAAAATACTCAGCCAACTTGACAGATATTTTCCTAACCAATGCAATAACACCTGACGGAAAAAGAGTTCTTCCACAAATGGTCCAATGATGCAGGCGAAAACTGCTATCAGTAGCGGTTGTTCTTGAAAGGTGCTTTGAATATTCGACTGGTTTAGACCTTGTCCGACTAGCCCAAAAAACTGCCTCAACATCTCTGATAAAAATTCAAAGGCAACCGTCATCAGAATGAGAAAGAGCCAGCCTGTTAAGACGCCAAAGAAGAATTTTCTTTTAGTCTTTCTAATCTCATTCCATTGTTGAATCAATCTATCCTTGCACAAGAAAGAGCCATATAGAGCTAATACTGCATAGACTAAATATTTTAGATAATTCGCAATGGCAGATGGCATCAAATAAGCCAGCAATTTAACACCACCAAACACAAAGAGAACTGTATAGAGAATCGCAAAAATAAGGATTCCCTTATGTTTATTAGACATTATTTATCTCCCCTTCCACTCACAATCATTCTCGTGGTCATCAACCAGGCCTGCAGCCTGAAGAAAAGATAAGACGGCTACTGGGCCTGTGAACTTGAAATCCCGTTTTTTGAGATCTTTGGCTAATTTCTCAGACAAGGCTGTTTTAGCAGGCGCTAGGTGATAGTCAGGAACATCATTCACGATCGTTTTTCCCTCAACAAAGGACCAGAGATAAGCGTCAAAAGAGCCAAAGGTTTTCTGGATTTGTAAAAATGCTTGGGCGTTGGCACGCGTCGCAAAGAGCTTGGCACGATTTCGGATAATGGCTGGATTCTCTAACAAGGCTTCCAACTCCCCATCTGTCATTTCCGCGACCGCTTGAATTTGATAGCCATGAAATGCTTCTCGGAATCCTTGGCGTTTGTTTAGTACCGTTTCCCAAGATAGACCCGACTGGTAAGTTTCCAAACAAAGCAACTCAAAAAGAGCACGGTCATCATGAAGGGGTCGGCCCCACTCCTGGTCGTGGTAGGCGATGTAGAGCGGATTGGTCATCTTGACCCAAGAACAACGTTTTGGCATACTCTTCTCCTATTTCACCAACATCTTAAGGGCTGACTTGATATAGTTCTCAGCTGTATCTGTCGTTCCTTCAAAGAATTTCTTGATCTTCTTGAGTTCAGTTGCCTTGTAGCCCAATGCCAACATGGCTTCCATAGCTTCTTCCAGTTCTTGGTTTTCAGCGCTGGTTTGCACTGCCTCCTTGGCAGGAAGGTCATCACTAGCCACAACTACCTTACCTTCCAAGTCTAGCACCATCTGCTGAGCTGTCTTCTTGCCAATTTTAGGGAACTTAGTCAAGTAGGTAATGTTCTTAGTCTCGATCGCCTGAACCAAGCCAGCATTGTCATCGGCTGCGATAATAGCAAGAGCTGATACAGGACCAATCCCTGAGACCGAGATCAGACTAAGAAAGAGCTTCTTCTCATCTTCTGATCGAAAACCGTAAAGCAGATGGGCGTCCTCACGGACAACTTGATGCACATAAATTTGGGTCTCTTGATTAACCTGACCTGAGTAAGCATAGGGATTAGCTACATGCAAGATATAACCGATACCATTGGCCTCTAGGACAATATATTTAGCAGTGATTTTAGTAATGATTCCTTTTAAATATTCGTACATAATTTTTCTCCATTATTTTGCCTATCTAGTATACCATATTCCCCCAAGACAGACTGCAACAAAAGGTGCAACCTCTGGTTGACAAATAGCACAGGAGATTGTATTCTCATTATAAGTAAAAATTGTTAGGATAGAGGTAGGAAAAGGAGGGTAGAATGATGAAACTCGCAGAAAAACTATTTGAGCTTAGAAAGGAAAAAGGTTGGTCCCAGGAAAAGCTAGCAGAACAAATCAATGTTTCTCGGCAAAGCATCTCAAAATGGGAATCTGGACAAGTCCTTCCTGAAATCGAAAAAATCATTGAATTAAGTAAGATTTTTCAAGTGACAACTGACTATCTACTACTAGATGAAAACTCTGAAAAAGCTTCCACAGAAGTGAGCTTGGAGGAAGACAAGGACAAATACTATAAAGAGGTTAAATCCTTTGGTCTCTGGCAAGTGATTTATATTTTCGTATTGGCTCTGGCTATCTATCTCTTTTTAGCCGGTTCTAGTTTCCCAGCCGAATTCACTGCCTGGATTTGGCTGATCTTCATTCTCTTGATTGCTTCAGCAGTTGCTATCAACAAGGCTCTCAAAACCAAACAACGTTATCTTGATAAAGTGATTGGTCTTGAGAATCCTTCAAACCAAGACAACTCTACGAAACCTTGAATCACCTAGTTCAGTTTTCACAACACTTTCTATAGGACTGGTCTTGTCAAGCAAGTGTAAACCTCGTGTCAACTTGCCCAAGTCCAATCAAAGTTCCTACCTTAGAAAAACTAAAAAGCCTTGTTCTAAAAGAACAAAGGCTTTTTGTGTTCTTAATATTTCCCCAACTCTCGTAGGCTCGTATGATTTTCCTGAATGCGTCGGAACATTTTTTCCATGTCTGACTTGGTAAAATGCACCAAAACAGGACGTCCATGTGGACAGTTATAGGGATTGTCACATTGGGAGAGCTGATAAAGGAGCTGTCGAGCTGAATGGTCATCGATACGATGGTTGGCCTTGATCGACCGCTTACAAGACATCATGATGGCCAGCTCTGCTCGGTATTTCTTAATCGAAACTTCCTTGGTCAAGAGCAGCATGTCGCACATCTCATAGATGCCTGACTCAATCTCTTCTTCTGCCATCCAAATAGGATGTTCACGCAGGATAAATTGATTTTCTCCATACTCTGCTAGAAAGACGCCCACTTCCTCTAAGAGAGGCATTCTTTCCCTGAGACGAAGGGCATCATCCGCTGGGAATTCAAAGATGTAGGGCACTAGGAGTTGCTGCTGGCTCTGGTCAACATTACCAATACTCT
This sequence comes from Streptococcus oralis, assembly GCF_021497945.1. NCBI lineage: Bacteria > Bacillati > Bacillota > Bacilli > Lactobacillales > Streptococcaceae > Streptococcus > Streptococcus oralis. The sequence continues at coordinate 1,773,808 of NZ_CP046524.1, forward strand.
CACGGTATTCCTCATACTTGACTCGTTCCTGAGCAGCGTGCTGATCTATGATGTAAAGTCCATCTCGCCCTTGGGCAAAGAGATAAGTCCCATGCATCTGTCCGAAAAACTCCAACTCTGGGAAGCTGGATGCTTCTTCTCGCTCCAGCTTGTCATAAGCCTTATCGATGCTAGCAAGATCTAACTCTGGATGATCTAGTTGGTCATAGCTAGCCGGCTTTCTCTCTGCAAAATGGAGCTTTCCTGGCTTGGTCAACTGGTCCAAGGTTTCCTTGGCAAATAAGGTCAAATCTTTTCCTTCCTCAGTTAATTCAACCTGATGATCAGCAACCTCAGCTTGACTAGGTCTTGAGAGTTCTGTTTTTTCATAGTAGAGCGTATTTTCTTTGAGCGGGAGAGTAGTTTGCTCCACCTTTTGACGATTGCGCACGGTCGACTTGGCAAGATTCTCCAAGGCATCTGGTATCAAGGCTTGCTCCTTGAGACTGTTAGAAATAGCTTCTGAAACCAGCGCCATCAGCTCTTTTTCCTTGGAAATCCGCACTTCTTGTTTGGTTGGATGGACATTGACATCAGCCAGATAAGGATCGATATGGATGTGAATGACAGCCAGTGGAAAGCGACCTACCATAAGCTTGCTTCCATAACCGTCAAGAATAGCGCGATTGAGCAAGAAGTTCTTGATATAACGGCCATTGATGAAGAGGCTGATATAGTTACGATTTGCTCGGGTTAACTCAGGCAGAGACACAAAACCTGTAATTTCGAAATCTAAGTCAGAGTTCTCAATTTCAATCATCTTCTTGGCACTCGCCAAACCGTAAATCCCTGCGATGGCTTGGCGTAGTTGACCAGTCCCTGCTGTCCGCGTCATTTCCTTGCCATCACTAATCAAACTGAAGGAAATCTCAGGATGGGCCAAGCCCAGACGGTTGACAATATCAATGATATGAGACAGCTCCGCTTGCTGGCTCTTCATATACTTGAGGCGGGCAGGTGTGTTGAAAAAGAGGTCCTCCACACAAACTTTGGTCCCCACAGGACTAGTCGCTGGGATGACTTCCTCAACTTCTCCCCCACGCGCAACGAGCTTGGTCCCATGACTCGCACCATCTACTGCCGTCAACAGAGTCAGCACACTAACAGAAGCGATAGAGGGCAGAGCTTCACCTCGAAAGCCGAGCGTCCGAATCCGAAAGAGGTCTGCTTGATTTTTTATCTTACTGGTCGCATGGCGACGCAAGGCCAATTCCACCTCATCGTGGGCAATTCCATGACCATTATCAGTGATTTGGATTTTCTTGAGTCCAGCTTCCTCGATCTCAATGATAATCTGGCTAGAACCGGCGTCAATGGCATTTTCTACCAACTCTTTGACCACACTAGCAGGACGTTCGATAACCTCCCCTGCCGCAATCTGGTTTGCCAGCACCTCTGGTAATTCAATAATATGAGACATCTTTCAGCCCCTTTCTGTATCTATTTTCCTAGAAATTGATTAGTGCTATTATACCATATTTCAGATGCTATCAGAAAAAGCAAATACCACATAGACTCTAAATATCTCCACATAGACAAAGTCCCTTGCCATGGGTCGTAAAATAGTGTTTAATAAAGGTGTACAGGAAGTGATCACAATTTTGTATGAAATGTAAGGAGGGAAATTTATGAAAGTAGAACTACAGATTAATGAGACTTACAAGGAGGAAAAGCTGATTGTCCAAGCACCTAAATCAACCGAAAAAGTCCAGAAAGTCGTCGAGTTCGCAGAAAATCTTGACCAAAAGGAAAAAATCAAAGGAAAGATTGAAGATCAGGTCTATCTAGTTAAGATTAGTAAGATTCAGCGCTTTTATATAGAGAATCGGAAGGTTCTAGCAGAAACGGCAAGTCAGACCTACAGCATTGATTTGCGACTCTATCAGGTTCTTGAAATTCTGCCGACCACTTTTATCCAAATTTCCCAATCTGAAATCGTCAATATCGATTCCATCTCTCATCTCAAGCTCACGCCCAACGGTCTGGTTGAAATTTTCTTAAAAAACGAAAGCTTCACCTACTCTTCACGCCGTTACCTAAAAACCATCAAGGAGAAATTAGAACTATGAAAAAACAAATCTTTCACGACGCAGCTGCTGGTGTCCTCATCGGCCTCATCCTCTCTATCATCTTTTCACTCATTTATGCACCAAGTACCTACGCCCCACTGAGTTCCGATTCTCTAATCGGCCAAGTGATGCTTCAACATCAAGTTCACGGTGCCCTTGTCTTACTCTACTGCACGATCATCTGGTCATCCATCGGTATTCTCTTTAGCTTTGGCAGTCGCTTATTCAGCCGTGACTGGAGCTTGCTCCGTGCCACACTTTCCCATTTCTTCCTCATGCTGGCTGGCTTTGTTCCACTGGCAACTCTGGCTGGTTGGTTCCCCTTCCACTGGACCTTCTATCTCCAGCTCATTCCAGAGTTTGCGATTGTCTACCTCATCATCTGGGCTATTCTCTATAAAAGAGAAGCTAAAAAAGTAGACCACATCAATCAACTTTTGGCCCATAAAAAGTAATAGAGAAAAACCCACTCACAAATGCATGAGTGGGATTTTTTTATAATTTTTGTTTGAACTCAACTAAGACATTCATAGCTTGCATAGGCGTCATATTGTACACATCCAGCTGAGCTAATTCTGCTAGGATAGGATGTTCTGCTGGCGTATCAAAGAGTGAAATCTGTTCCGTAACGGCACTTGTTTGCCTCATTGGAGCTGGACTTTCTGTTCCTTGATTCTCTAGCTGGGTCAAAATCTTATCCGCCCTTGCTAAAAGTTCTGCTGGTAAACCAGCAATCTTAGCAACATGGATACCGTAGGATTTGTCAGCTGGTCCTGGTTCGATCTTGTGAAGGAAGGTAACCTGCCCATCCTGCTCCAAGGTTGCCACATGAACATTGACCAAGTGTTCCAAGCTAGACTCCAGACTGGTCAACTCATGGTAGTGGGTCGCAAAGAGGGTTTTGGCTCCGATATGTTCATGAATGTATTCGATGATGGACTGGGCAAGAGCCATCCCATCATAAGTCGCAGTTCCTCGACCTAACTCATCAAAGAGAATCAAGGAATTCTTGGTCGCATGCGAAATGGCATTGTTGGCCTCCATCATCTCCACCATGAAGGTTGATTGACCTGAAACCAAGTCATCTGCCGCTCCGATACGGGTAAAGATGGCATCAAAAATCGGTAAGTAGGCGCTCTCAGCAGGAACATAGGAACCCATCTGGGCCATAACCGCCATCATGGCTAGTTGGCGCATATAGGTGGACTTCCCGCTCATGTTGGGTCCCGTAATCAGTTGAATGCTGGTATCTTCTGACATCTGAATCGTATTTGGAATATAGGTCTGCGCTCCCATGACCTTTTCGACGACAGCATGGCGACCTTTCTGGATAGCGATTTGTGAGTCGTCACCGAACTCAGGTCGAATCAAATGCTGGGTTTCAGCTACAACCGCCAGACTTTGCAAAACATCAATCGTCGCAATTCCTTGGGCTAGAGCCTGCAAACGCTGGATATACTTACTGACTTCCTCTCGGATACGCATAAAAATTTCGTACTCTAGGTTGGCTGACTTCTCACGCGCCTCCAACATATCCCCCTCGATACGGGCCAATTCCTCAGTCCCAAAGCGTTCCGAGTTTTTCAGCGTTGCCTTGCGGAAAAAGTGGGCTGGCACATTCCCCAGTTGCGAATTGGTCACATGGAAATAGTAGCCATCTTTTTTATTGTAGTCAATCTTGAGCGTGCTGATACCAGAGTTTTCTCTCTCCTTAGCCTCAATCTCTGCAATCCAACTGGTCCCTTCTCTGAGCACTCGACGGTATTTATCCAAAGTCTCATCAAATCCCGTTCGGATAATGCCACCTTCCGTAATCACATGAGGAGCCTCAGGAGCAATCGCTGCGCTAATCAAGCTCTCCAACTCAGGGATTCCATCCAACTGTTCGATGAGATAGGCTAGAGCAGGTTGCTCCATCCCTTCTAATATTGCTCGAATACGTGGCACACTAGACAATGTAGTAGCTAACTGCAAGAGATCCTTGGGATTGGTCTTGCCAAAAGAAACCCGACTAGCCAAGCGTTCGATATCATAAACACCTTTGAGACTGTCCGTTAAATCACTACGCTCAAAGAAGTGGTCAAGAAAGACCTGCACCACCTCTTGACGCTGGACGATTCGCTCCTTATCAATCAAGGGACGATGAATCCAAGAACGTAAGAGCCGCATACCCATAGCCGTTTTGGTTTCATCCAAAAGCCAGAAAAGACTGCCTTGCTTCTTGCCTGAACGGGCATTCTCAACCAAATCCAAACTAGCCTTAGTAGCATAATCCATCTGCAAGAAATCTTTGATTTCATAGCGGATAACAGGTTTGAGGTGGTTCAATTCCCGCATCTGGGTCCGGTGAACATACTGGAGGAGCTTACTAGCTGCCGCTTGCTCCACAGCTGCCAGTCGTGAATCCAGTAAATGAAGGTCCTCAAAGGCTTCTTTTTCATAAGAAAGTACCAGATTCATCTGACGGCTGAGGATTTGTTCTTCTTCCTCAGACAAGTCATAACCCAGCACCACTTCTCGAGCCTTGAGGTTACGGATTTCCCCACAAACGAGAGTAAAATCCAATAAACCTGTCACATAAAAATCACCTGTCACTAGATCCATATAAGCCAAGCCAAATTGATTGCCATCACGATCTAAGGCAACCAAGAAATTGTTCTGACTATCGGGCTTACTACTATCAACCACTGTACCGGGGGTGATGACCTGAACCACCTCTCGCTTGACAACCCCAACCGCTTGTTTGGGATCCTCCATCTGCTCGGCTATGGCTACCTTATAGCCCTGCTCAATCAGAACATCGATATACTGCTGGGCAGAATGATAGGGAACGCCTGCCATGGGTATCGGATTTTCTGCATTTTTATTACGACTGGTCAGTGAAATCTCTAAAATCTGCGCCGCATTGACCGCATCTTCATAAAACAGCTCATAAAAATCACCCATCCGAAAGAGCAAAAAAGCATCTGGATATTGCTTTTTAATATCCACATACTGCTGCATACCAGGTGATAGTTTTTCTGTCGTCATATTGGCTCTCTCCTTGTCAAAAATAAGGCTTGGGAACAAGTCCCAAAACCCTATTTATCCTTCATCAAATCTAGCAAACGCTCTTCCATGAGCTTGGCAACATGCTGGTCTCGACAAATAACCAGTAAGGTATTGGCACCAGCAACCGTCCCTAAAATCGCCTCGTCCTTATTTTCATCAACAATATTTGCTAACACGGCCGCTTCTCCCAGCTTGGTATGAAGTACCAAAGTAAACTCTGCTCTCGCAACCCCTTCTAGATGATGCGACAAAAACTCTACCAAATCAATCTTTTCTGTTTCATTCGCTAGCACATAATACACCATACCATTTTTCTTAACCTTGATCAAGCCGATCTCGCGCAGGTCGCGAGACAAGGTCGTTTGCGTCACAAAGACATTCCGAACTTCTAGGCGATCTTGGATATCCTTTTGTGTAGCTAGTTTTTCCTCAGTGATCATCTTTTTAATCAACTGGTGCCGTTCTTTTTTTCTCATATCAACCTCTTACATGAATATTTATAACCGATTTCGGGTTTATTTTTAGATATAATTATACCAAAAAAACTGAATAATTCAAAAAAATCTTTCTTCTTTCACTAAATTTATGATAAAATAGAATAAAAGTCCAAAAGGAGCCTACTTATGAGTACAAAAAAACTGATTGCTAGTGAATTGGCTAGCGTCATTGATAGCCTAGATCAAGAGGCTATTTTAAATTTACTAGAACAACCAAAAAACTCTGACATGGGAGATATCGCTTTTCCTGCTTTCTCACTTGCAAAAGTCGAACGCAAAGCCCCTCAAATAATTGCTGCTGAAATCGCTGAAAAAATCAACAGCCAAGCCTTTGAAAAAGTTGTTGCAACTGGTCCTTACGTCAACTTCTTCCTTGATAAATCTGCCATTTCTGGAGCAGTTATCAAAGAGATCATCGAAAAAGGATCTGACTACGCTCAACAAACGGAAGGCCAAGAGCAAAATATCACGATTGACCTATCAAGTCCAAACATCGCAAAACCTTTCTCAGTAGGTCACTTACGTTCAACTGTTATCGGAGATGCTCTTTCTAATATCTTTAAGAAAATGGGCTACAACACTATTAAAATCAACCACCTTGGAGACTGGGGTAAACAGTTTGGTCTTCTCATGGTTGCTTATAAAAAATGGGGAAGTAAGGAAGCCGTAGAAGCTAATCCAATTGACGAATTGTTAAAATTGTACGTTCGCATCAATGCTGAAATCGAAGATGACCCAGCTCTTGATGATGAAGGACGTCTCTGGTTTAAAAAATTGGAAGATGGCGATCCAGAAGCAACTCAACTTTGGCAGTGGTTCCGTGATGAAAGTTTGGTTGAGTTCAACCGCATTTACAAACTGTTGAATGTTGAATTTGATAGCTTAAACGGGGAGGCCTTCTATAATGACAAGATGGACGAAGCCGTGCAAATCCTTGAAGAAAAAGGTTTGCTAGAGGAGTCACGCGGAGCTAGCATTGTCAACCTCGATGATGTTGAACTTCCACCTGCTATGATTAAGAAATCTGACGGTGCAACCCTCTACATCACACGTGACATTGCGACAGCTATCTACCGTGCACGTACTTACAATTTTGTTAAAAATGTCTACGCAGTTGGTCAAGAACAGTCTAACCACTTTAAACAGTTAAAAGCCGTCTTGAAAAAAATGGGATTTGACTGGAGCGATGATATGATTCACGTAGACTTCGGTCTGGTAACCAAAAATCGTCAAAAGCTCTCTACTCGTAAGGGAAATATCATCCTGCTCGAACCTACCCTTCAGGAAGCTATCAGTCGTGCTAAAGCACAAATTGAAGCGAAAAATCCTGATCTCGAAAACAAGGAACAGGTTGCTCAAGCTGTCGGAGTGGGAGCTGTTAAATTCTACGACCTCAAGACTGACCGCCGAAATGGTTACGACTTTGACCTCGAAGCTATGGTTTCCTTTGAAGGAGAGACTGGTCCATACATCCAATACGCTTACGCTCGTATTCAGTCTCTACTTAGAAAAGCAGGCTTCCAACCAAATGCTCAAGCAAGTTACAGTCTAAATGATGCTGAAAGCTGGGAAATTATCAAACTTCTCCAAGACTTTGCCCGTGTCATCAAACGCGCATCTGTTAACTATGATCCATCGCTCATTGCCAAGTATGCAATCAGCTTGGCTCAAGCCTTCAATAAATACTATGCCCACACTCGTATCTTGGATGAAAGTCCAGAGCGCGACAGTCGCCTAGCCCTCAGCTACGCAACAGCTGTTGTTCTCAAAGAAGCCCTTCGTTTGCTTGGAGTAGAAGCACCAGAGAAGATGTGATTCAGTACTAACAATTGGAACTAAAGTTCCTAATTGTTAGACGCTAGCCGCTTTTATGCGGACTAGCTAACTGCTTCACTAGTCATGACCCCTAAATATAATCGATTTAGAGGTCATGACGTCGTAACTATGGTGATTTGGCTTGGCGCTTCACTAGTTCTGGGACATAAATATTATCGATTTATGTCCCAGAACGTCGTAACCCGTACGAATTGCCTAAACGCTTTACCAGTCTTTCGATAGAAATGTTTTCGATGTCTACTGAAAGACGTCGTAATCTTCAAGTTACTTACTTGCAAAGCGATCTAAATAACTAACGCCAAATCCTATACGGACTTTTGCTTGGCGCTTTACTAGTCTTCATTAGAATTGGACAGACTTTTCAGTTAAAGGTCAAGACCGTCTTGTTTTATCTGTCGGATACCTGTTCTGCTAGTCTAATCACTTAGTTGAAAAGCGAAAATTTCTTTCGCTTTTCTTATGTCATCAACTTTTTTATCAAATCGGGAGAGATTTTATGAGCCAGTATGCTTATATCTTAGTTCTTATCAGCCTTGTCGTTCTTTTTCTCATCAATAAATACGAAAAAGAAAAACTTCGACAACTCCTTCAGGAACAGCTTCTGAGGGACGAAGCTTTCAAAACAGACATACGCGAACGGATCCAAACAACGGAAAATATCAATGATGTGATTGACTACATCAATAAAGGTTACCGTTTAGGACTCCTGCTTTCTAAGGAAATCACTGAGCAACTGAAATAAGGGAATCCGAGAAGCTTTTTTCTCGGATTTTTTACTCCCATCAATACCATTTCCTTGTGATAATCATATCTTTCATATGATTTTTCTGTAATTTTCTATATTTTTTCAAAATAGTCTTGCATTTCTTTTAAGTTTTTTGTAGAATAGTAGCTATCTATTCAGATTATTCTGAAAATTCAAAATTAGGAGTGTTTATTATGTCACAAGTTACGTTATCAAACCAGTCAACCTGGGCAAGCAAACTAAAGGCAATGGGACCAGGAATCCTAATGGCTTCTGCTGCTGTTGGAGGTTCTCATATCGTATCCTCTACTCAAGCTGGTGGTTCTTATGGGTGGTCACTACTCCTCTTGGTTATCTTGGCCAATGTTTTTAAATATCCATTTTTCCGTTTTGGTGCCGAATATACTGCCGACACTGGTAAAACCTTGGTCGAAGGCTATGCCGAAAAAGGGAAACTCTATCTCTGGATTTTCTTTGTCCTCAATGTCTTCTCTGCTATGGTCAATACAGCTGGAGTCGCTATCCTTTGCTCAGCCATCATCGCTAGCGCCTTTCCAATGATTGGTCTTAGCATCACTCAATGGTCCCTTATCCTTGTTGCAGTCATTTGGGCCATGCTACTCTTTGGTGGCTACAAACTATTGGATGGTATGGCAAAATGGATTATGTCTGCTTTGACCATTGCAACAGTTCTTGCAGTTATCATTGCAGCAATTAAGCATCCAGAATACAGCTCTGATTTTGTCGAAAAGACACCTTGGCAAATGGCGGCCCTCCCTTTTATCGTTTCCCTCTTAGGCTGGATGCCTGCCCCTATTGAAATCTCAGCTATCAACTCACTTTGGTCAGCCGAAAAGAAAAAAACCGTTAACTTTAATACAGAAGATGCTCTTTTCGACTTTAACGTTGGTTACATTGGAACTGCTATCCTAGCTGTATTCTTTGTGGCACTAGGAGCACTCATTCAATATCCTACAGGACAGGCAGTTGAAGCCGCTTCAGCCAAATACATTTCTCAATTTGTGGGCATGTATGCCTCTGTCCTTGGCGAATGGTCTCGATATTTGATTACCTTCATCGCTTTCCTCTGTATCTTTGGGACAGTAATTACTGTCATCGATGGCTATTCACGTGTCAATCAGGCCTCCCTTCAACTCTTAGCAAATCAAAAAGAGGATAATCGTAAATCTTTGAACATCTGGATGACCATCACAGCTATCATTGGTATCGTCATCATCAAGTTCTTTGCCGGTCAAGTTTCAACCATGCTCCGCTTCGCCATGATTGGATCTTTTCTTACAACACCATTCTTTGCCCTTTTGAACTATGTGTTGGTCACAGGTGAAAATAAAAATCTTCCTTCTTGGCTAAAACTCCTCGCTATCGCAGGATTGATTTTCCTCTTTGGCTTCGCTATCTTCTTTATCTATGCACTTGCTATCGGAAAAGCAGGATAGTTTATAAATGGCATCCTTATGGGGTGCTTTTTGCATACACAAAAAGCAGTTGAGAAAATCCAACTGCCTACTTGAACTATTCTAACTTTCTGAATCCAATCCATATAAGTCCGCGATAATCGCTGCGACCTTTTTAATATCTCCCAGCATACCACGCATTTCAAAATCAGCCAAAACTGGGAAACCAAAGCGCTGACTATACTGCTTGGCTGTCAGACAGTATTGATTGTTAAAATTACGATTACCAGAACCAACTACCCCAAAACACTTACTAGCATTGTCTCCATAGGCGATAAAGTCGCCCAGTGGAGTTGTTAAAATCTCGACATCGCCGTTATCGACACCATTCCCACCTTCTAGATAGGTCGGCAAGAAAGCGATATAGGGATGTTCCATTTCAAAGAATTCTTGACCTTCCTTGACTAGGTCCTTGATATGGATTTTTTGGACCTCAATCCCTTCGTACTGGGACAAGAGATAGTCCTTGAGTCGGGTTACAAAACTCTCCGTATTCCCGCTCAAACTGATATAAACTAAGGATATTTTTTTCATATTGACCTCGATTTTTATTTTTGGATATTAAAAGAACTACCAAGATTGTAACTTGATAGTTCTCTTTTGTCAATACTTAGGCAACTTCCTCTGCTTCGGCTTCTTCAGCCAAATCTTTTTGCTGGCGCCACATCTTGTAAAAGACTAAAGCTAAAAAGAGGACATTGATAATCATGAACAAAATAACGGTTCCTTTTGCTAATGCACCTATTCCTAAGCCTAGAGTATCATCTTTGATTAATTGAACTGCATCTTGAATGTTCATAAAAGAATAGACCAAACCAACAATCGCTAGCAAAAGATAGCCAAGATAAGCATAGTTTGCAAATTGGACGTTTTTACGAACTAAGAACACAAAGGCTATCACAACTAAAATAGCAGATAAAACAATCAAAACTACATTAAAAATTGAGTGCGATGCCGCTGTTACTTGGTAGGTATAGTTAACCGTGTCTTCTATTTGCTGAGCAGTAAGGGACCCACTATTAGATAGACTCGCACGAAGAACTTCTTTGCTAGGGACTGGGCCCAAGATGCCAAATAATGACGAAGCAGAAATAAGTGCTGATAGGACTAACAAAATCCAGAGATAAATTGGTTTCTTTTTCATATTATCCTCCTAAAAATCCTTTTGGACATTATAGCATTTTTCGTACAGAAATACAATTCTTACAGGCCTGTCTCGACTTGTTTACGGTATGCTTTTGGTGATTTTCCGCACAATTTACGGAAAACCTTGTAGAAATATCCAACATTGCTGTAACCAACAGCATAGCAAACATCTTCAATACTATCATTGGTTGAAAGCAAGAGCTGTTGCGCTGCCTTAATCCGCTGTTTGTTGAGCAATTCTGCGAAGGTTGAGTTGGTTTCTCTTTTGATTAGCTGACCGAGATAGACAGGATTGATAAAGAGATCCTTGCTAATATCCTTAAGCGAGAGCTCTTTCTGATAATCACGCCCAATCACCTCCAGAACACTGACCACGTTTTCATTCATGCGGTACTGGCCAAAGAACTTAGTCAAGGTTTCTTTGATGTAGGCAACCAATTCTTTAAAGGAGTTAATAGCATGGATGGCTTTGACAATCTCGGTCATATCATCCGCTTTTAAGTGCTCAAACAAGTGGAAGACATCCATAACAAACTGGGTGAAGAGCTGTTTGGTAATGGCCACGCGCGGTGTGTTCTCTAAGACAACCTTCTCCAGTAGGGTCAATTCTTCAATGATTTGATTGATATTTCCTTGGATAATCACGCGATAAATCGGTTCGTAATAAGCAAATAAACTCTCGGATTTTTCTAGATTAACAGAACCGTAAAAGAGGGCTTTTTCTGCGTTGATCTTCCATTTTTCAAAGGCTTGTTGGTAGGGTGCTTCAAAAGGCGTTACTACGATTCCATCTAGTGGTTGATCAGAGATAAAAATCTGCCAGTCTTGACCTAAAACATAGTAAGGAATAGTGAAAGATCCTTGTTTTTCCTTTGAAAGACCTATCCACCAGCTGTCTTTACCTGCTAAATAGTTGGTAAATCCTGCCTCATCCAATTCTTGGCTGAGAGTTTGGCTTTGCTCCACCTTTTCCTGAAGCTGTCTCGCAATTTTTTCTAATAGATGACTCAACTCCACCTTATCTACTGGCTTGACCAGATAATCCACGACACTAAGGTTCATAGCTTTTTTGACGTAGTCAAACTCCTGATAACCTGACAGCAAGATATAATAGGTATCTGGAAGTAGCTCTTTCATTTCCCTAATCATCTCAAGTCCGGTCTTATCTGGCATGTTGACATCGGAAATAATCACATCTACTGGATTTTCCTTGACATAGTCTAAAGCATCATCAGCATGATTGGCTGTTGCGACGACTTGCATATCCCATTTTTCAAAGGGGATTAATCGCTTGAGCCCCTCTGTCACCATATACTCGTCGTCTACTAATAAAACTTTATACATTTCCCTTCCTTTCTATTCATTTTGAATAGTAATACGGTAACGAACACCTTCTTGCTCAGCTGACTCTACACTGATTTGGTAGCGATCCCCAAAATAGAGGACAAAGCGTTCGTGTACATTGACTATTCCAATTGATTGTCGCTCTCCACTATAGCTTGTCTCGTGCTCAAAACTTCGCTGAGCTAATTTCTCTTGCAAGCTAGCTAATTTTTCAGCAGTCATCCCGCGACCATTGTCTACCACTAAGATTTCAACAAAACCTTCACCCTTCAAAACCTTGATACTGATCACATTGTCTGTTCGGCGGTGGTCAATACCGTGGGCAAAGTAGTTTTCTACCAATGGTTGGAGCGTAAACTTGGGAATCCTCATATTTTCTAATTCGGGTGCGATCTTAAAACCATAGGCAACTGACTTTGGATAACGCACCATACAGAGATAGCTGTATTTGCGACAAAATTCTAATTCTTGCTTCAGCGTCGTTTCCCGCTCGTCGGAGATATTATTGCGTAGTAAACTGCTAAATTCATAGATAATATCCGCCAGTTCATCTTGGCTTTCCATGACGGCATACATGCGCAGAAACTCTAAGGTATTGTACATAAAGTGAGGATTGATTTGAGCTTGTAAGGCCCGCATATTGGCATCTTTTTGACTGAGCTCTAGCTGATAGATATCGTGGATATTTTTTTCCAGGCGATCCAACATATCATTGGTTGTTTCTGCAATGAGAAGCAATTCTTGGTCTTTTTCAGAGGTGTCAATTCGAAGGCCTTCTTCTCCTTGGGCAATAACCTGGATAGACTCCACCAAGTCCACAACCTGCCTTTGGTAATTGGAGAAGGTCTGCCTCAAGGTCACATATAAAATAATAATAAAGAGACCACTCAAACCAACAATGATAGCAGAACTCGTCAAAGCTCCTGTAAGAACAAAATTCTTTGGAACTGCTGATTGGACTTGATAGCCGTGTGATGTCAAACCGACAATCCAATTTTCCCGTTCAGCTACTACATTTTCCCCTATATGAAACAATTCAGTATCAAAAGGGGAGGTGATCGTCACGGCCACAGGAATCAGACCGCGAGTATTATCAATTGCTTGGTAAAGTACATCCTGCGATAAAGAAATGTAGATAACACCTAGAGACTGATCGGAGTTAGGATCAAGTACTGGTATGGCAAAACTATTGGCTGCTGGTTTGAAATCCTCAGCAAGAATTTTCTCCCCGCTACGTTTCTCCCTAGTAGAAACGTAGACTTCCTTGTAGTCTTGCAAAACAATTGCAACACCTGTCACAAAGTCATTTCTTACATACAAATCATCAATATTTTCATACAAGGATACTGAGACATAGGGAGACGCTTTACGTTGCAACAGCCAGTAAAAATAATCCGATGTACTCAGACTAAAATACTTGTAAATCCCTTCAATCCGTGCTCGATTTTCAACCAGTTCCTGCGCTAGCTGAGTCGACTCTCTATGGTAATATTCAACCTCACTCACTGTCCGAGTCGTCACACGTTGAGCTACTCGTTGGGCTTCTTTTTCACGGGAACTCCAGTCAGCATAGGAGAGCATGACCGCAAAGCTTGCAATGATGGCAATCATCACCAAGGTATAGATGCGCAAGAGCGAGTGGAGCCAGAACGGCTTCATTTTATTTTGTCGCCAATTTTTCATGGATACTTTCATAAATAGGTTCCAACATATCACTGATAAAGAAATGCCACATTCCAATTCCTACAAAAAAGAGCAAGGCAGGCATATAATAACCAACTCCTACAAGGAGAGCGGACCCGAGTAAAACCTTGGCAATCGCAGGTAGGCTCATAAAAATCCCGATAAGGGACAGTTTCAAGGTATTTTGGTAGGATAAATCAAAGTACACCTGAAGTTTCAAGGAAACAGTGTAGGCTAGAAAGACAAGAGCAACTACAAGGACGTTGAGGAAGGTCGCCAAAAGGTGGAAAATCGTCTGGTGGGGCAATTGAACTAGAAGATACAAACCATAAACTAGGACAAGATCAACAAACACAAAACTATAGAAAGCCAGATTGCTCTTGACAAAATTACTCTTATACAATTCCCAAGCTTCCTTCAAATGGTATGCTCGATAGGTATACCCATGCTCCGCATACAAACTCATAAGAGTTGCACTAGCTGGTGCCAAACCAAAGACTACTCCTCCTGCAAGTGTTAATAGCCAGAAATAAGCCGTCGCAATCATTCCCAAAAAGATACGATTAAAGACGAATTCTAGAAATTTTCCCATGCTACTCTCCTTAAACTAACGATGTAACTATTATATCATATTTCAAACGTTTTCAAAAATATAGAACTCCCATTTACAATCCTCAAAAAGCGTGATACAATTGGTTTTGTTAATTCGCATCAAGGAGATTCTCATGAAGAAAAATATCTTAACCACCCTCTTGGCCGCCGTCCTTTATTTCCTCTGTCTAGGGATTGGAGTCTTCCTAGGACACCTGGTCGATCAAACAGGCAATATGTTCTACGCGCCGGCCTTTTCTGCCCTTGTCGGTGGCAGTGTCTACATGCTTCTTTTGACGAAGGTCCCTCGTTTTGGCGCTATCACCACTCTAGGACTTTTTATGGCACTTTTCTTCCTAGCTAGCAAGCATGGCGCTGGTGCCTTTCTCCCAGGACTCGCCTGTGGTCTTGCAGCAGATGCCATCGCTCGTCTCGGAAACTACAGAGATCGAATCAAAAACACCCTCTCCTTCCTCGTCTTTGCTTTTAGCACAAGTGGCCCTATCTTCCTCATGTGGATCCGTCCCAAAGCTTACGTGGCCACCTTACTTGCACGTGGGAAATCCCAAGAATACATTGACCGTATCATGGTCGCTCCAGAGTTGGACAAAATCCTTCTCTTTGTTTCGAGCATCCTCGTAGGTGCCTTGATTGGGGCTTTGGTTGGGGCTTTGGTTGGGCAATTTCTAAGTCAAAAAATAGCTGATAAACTATAAGATAAAAGCCCTGAAGACTAGCTATGCCTAGTTCCAGGGCCTTTTTGTATACAATCTTAGAATTCACTATAGATAAATTCTTGAATATTCGAAAAATCGGTCACAAAACAGTAAATCACGATGCTCAAGATAACCGTATAGAAAAAAAGTGTCCACAAGATTAATCGATGAGTGTTAGTTAGCTTGGTTTGCAAATTTGTAAAGTTCTTTTTCAACTTCCATCCATCCTTTCACTCCAACGTGCATCACGTCAAATAAAAAGTAATCATCATACTCTCTGTTTCCATAGTTTAATACGGTTGCACCATGGCTTTTTGCGACATCTTCTATTTTTTTATAAGTTTTTTCTCGCATCTCTCTTGAGACACCAGTGTAGTCGTTCCATTTCCCGTTTACTGGGAAAATAATAACCTCAACTTCAATGCCCAATTCTTTAGCAACCGTCAAGAAAAGTTCCATATCTGAATATTCAGGTGACTCTAGGTAGCTCAAATCTTTATTGGAATCTTTTAGCGATGCATAGCGATCTTTTAAGTAAGTATTGTAGTAGTTATTATCAACAGCATAGTCATTATTGTCTGTTTTCCTTTTGACCTCTTCCACAAACTGAGCCGTCATCTTTTCCCAATCATAGTCTGGGGTTTTGTCTCCTAGTGAAGGATAATCTGATTTCTCATGATTTTCATAAAATTTTCGTTTGAGCTTAAAGGAATACATCGCGTTATCTAACTCTAATAGTTTTTTATCAACAATGGTTCCTTTTCCATCTATGAAATAACTTTTATATTTTTTGTAGATGTCGTTTTGTTGCTTGTTTCCTTTGGTAATCTCGATAATGCGATTGATTAGTTTTTCTTTCGTTTCTTTACTAATCTTGTCATTATCTAGCATGTGAAAAATATGTTCCTGAGAAGCCTTGTTCAAAAAGGCATCTTGATGGGTCCCATCTTTTTCAAACCACTGAACCGACTCTACTATAGCTACTTTTCGCTTACTCATTGATCCTTCAATAGAGCCCAAGGTCGTAGCCTGAATGATGTTTTGAGAATAACTAGTCCCAATCTGCATGATATTAAAATCGTTGTAGTTAAAAATTTTATTTGGATGATAGTCTTCATTTATCGTCGCAACCAACTCTGAGGAACCCATTAGAACCAGTGTATTGGGGGTGATATTGCTTGTTAGAAT
This sequence comes from Streptococcus oralis, assembly GCF_021497945.1. Classification (NCBI taxonomy): domain Bacteria; kingdom Bacillati; phylum Bacillota; class Bacilli; order Lactobacillales; family Streptococcaceae; genus Streptococcus; species Streptococcus oralis. The sequence goes on from NZ_CP046524.1 coordinate 1,790,188, forward strand.
ATCTCTACTTTTATACTTTTCATACGAGGTGTTATAACGAATACTGTTATCCTTGACTTTATAATAATCATCAATCTTCTTGACATACGTCACATTTAAAAGGGCAAGCGTCGCAATTACGAGCACAAGCGATAGTAAAAATGCTTTTAATTTAATCATCTCGTTTTATCCTATCCCTTCGATCTGTCCGATTTCTTCTCAATCTCTTATCTCTTTAAAGTCGTCAGTAAGATTTTATAGGGTTCACCCGAAAAGATAAAGAAACCAATCATAACCAAATTCATGGTCACAAACCAACTTAGTAGCTTATACCAGTTTTTGTTTTTATTTTTTTTATAAAAATTGCTTTTCTTTTGATACACTTCAAATCCAGCCATCAAGACACCATGATAAAAACCATAGACAATGTAACTAACACTAAGACCATGCCAAAAACCCATGACTAACATATTAATTATATAGGCATAGGTTGCATTGTGTAGTCTATTTTTAAACCATTTTTTCCTGATAACCTGCATCAATACTCTTGAAAATACAAAATCTCTCAACCAGGTCGACAAGGTGATATGCCATCTGGTCCAGAAATCTTTGATATCGACACTCAAGAAAGGTTTGTTAAAGTTCATCGGTGTCTGAATACCTAGAATGTTACTACTTCCAACGGCCATTAGACTGTAGCCTGCAAAGTCAAAGAACAGATACAAGGTATAGAGGTACATATACTTGATTGAATAAACGACTGTGCCAGTATTATTTAGAGCGAGTAACATCTGGTAAACATAGGTTGATAAAACAATCTTGTAAAGGAGGCCTAGAACGATACGATACACACCGTCCCCTGCTAACTCTAGATACTCTTTTCGGGGCATGACCTCGTTTATCTCTTTTAAAAATCTCCTACTCCGATCAATCGGACCAGCACTAACTGTTGGGAAAAAGAGCAAAAACTGTAGATAATCTTTTACAGTGATTTTTTCTTTGATTAAGCCATCCGATATCTCTAACATGATCTGAATGGTCTTAAAGGACATGTAAGAAATTCCAATAAAGGCCAACAAATGCAGAGAAGTCAGGGCAAAGACTTTATTGATCACCAAAGGAAGAATGGAAAGGAAAACCAGTGGTTTCAGCCACTTTGCCTCTATCCGCTGCGCTAGAAAAACCAGAAAATACTGGTAAACGATAAAGGCGAGTAAATAGACAATCATCGCTCGGCTCTTACCATAGATAGCTCCTGCAAATAAGAGGGAGAGCGCCAAAATATAGTAGTCTTTACGTTTTTCAAAAAAGTTTACCACAAAACCAATCAGTAAAACTACAAACAAGAGAAGGAAAAACTCATTCCCCTCGAAATAATTCATACCAGACAAACTCCTTTACATTATCATCTCTTCTACAGCAAACTTTTTGATTTGCTAATTGAGGACCTTTATTTATTATAGCATATTTCTAAAAAGAAGCTTTATCCTTCTTGCATTTCGGTGAGAAAACAAAAAGGAGTCCCTTTGAACTCCTTCCATTATTTATGACTTAGTTTCTTGGTCAAGAAATCTCCCAAGAACTGGATCGTAAAGATAATCAAGATGATAATGATGGTTGCCAAGATGGTCACATCGTGATTGTAACGGTTAAATCCATAAGCAATGGCCACGTTACCGATACCACCAGCACCAACTGCTCCCGCCATGGCTGTTTCCCCAACAAGGGAAATCAAAGTCACAGTCGTCACACGAATCAAATCTGGCAAACCTTCTGATAGGTAAACACCCACGATATCCCAGAAGGTCGCTCCGCTCGCTTGAGCCGCCTCAATGACACCGCCATCCAGCTCAGCCAAGACAACCTGCACCTGACGGGCAAAGAAGGCAAAGACTGCAAAAGAAAGGGGGACAAGGGCTGCATTTGGCCCGATACTTGTTTTAACAATCAAGTGAGAGAGTGGCGACATGATTGCCAAGAGGATGATAAATGGTACCGCGCGGAAAATAGAGGTAATCTTGTCTAAAATCCAGAAGATAACCTTATTTTCCAAGACACCGCCTGGCGCTGTCAAGACGAGGAAAAGACCTGCTACCAACCCCAAGAACCCTCCGATGATGAAAGAAAGAACTGTCATATAAAGAGTTAGGTAGATGGCTGTTCCCCAGCCTGCCTGACCAGCCCAGCCCATCTTATAGACATTTGGTAGATAAGTTTGAATCAAGTCTGTCATTTTACTGTCCTCCCTTCAATACTTTTAGCTGGACGCCAGCCTGACGGATGGCATCTTGAGCACCTACTAGCGCTGCTTTTTCCCCTGACAAGACCACAACCAATTCTCCAACAGGAGTGCCATCGAGAATTTCGATATTTCCATAAAGGATATTAGCCGTTACTTGGTAATGCTTGTACAATTCATTTAAAAGTGGTTCGTCTGTCGAAGCCCCCGCATACTTGAGCTGCACTAAAATACTGTTCTCAGATAAATGTTCTACGATTTCTTGCTTCTCAATCTTGACCATGGCTTCATCAATACCTGTAGCTGTTGAGATAAAGTCTTGGGTCAAAGGTTGTTTAGGATTTGAGAAGATTTCAAGGACACTACCTTCTTCAATCAAACGACCATCCTGCATGACTGCTACACGATTAGCAATGTCTTTGACAATCTGCATTTCGTGTGTAATCAGGACAACGGTCAAGCCTAATTTTTGGTTCAAATCTTGCAACAAGGCCAAAATCTGCTTGGTTGTCTTAGGGTCGAGGGCAGAGGTTGACTCGTCTGAAATCAAAATTTTCGGATCATTGGCCAAGGCACGCGCAATGGCCACACGCTGTTTTTGTCCTCCAGATAGTTGTGAAGGGTAGTTTTCAGCACGATCTGCAAGGCCAACCAAGTCTAACAACTTAGCTACTTTTGCTTTCTTTTCTTCCTTGCTGAGTCCAGAATGTTTGAGGGCAAAAGCCACATTTTCCTCTGCTGTTTTTTGACTCATGAGGTTGAAATGCTGGAAAATCATCCCGATATCTTGACGTTTGCGACGCAACTGCTCTGCCGTCAAGGTCACCTTACCATCAAAAATCACATCGTCGTCAATAGTAATTTTGCCTGCAGATGGTTTTTGCAGGAGGTTAATCACCCGGACTAGAGTGGATTTTCCTGCTCCAGAATATCCAACGATTCCGTAGATATCCCCTTCTTGGATGTGAATGGTCACATCCTTGACTGCTGTGATGGTTCTCTTCTTTTGGTGAAAAGTCACATCGATCTGATCTAACTTGATAATATCTCTACTCATAGCTTCTAATCAGCTCCTCTACTAATTCAATATGGGTGTAGTAATCGGCGATTCGCACGTTTTCATCTCCACCGTGGTCTCGGCTATTGGCATTCCCTAAACCGAAGGCTACCATAGGTACCTCTAGGGCGTCAAAGACCGTATGCATAGGTCCTGTCCCCGCTGTAGTCGGCAAGACCGATACGCCCTGTGAATAGAATTTCTTGGCCAACTCGATGACATTGAGAATGGCTGGCTCACTCATATCGCTTCGATAACTCATCTCTCCCAAGGTATAATATAATTCTACCTTATCAAAACCATTTTTGTCTAGCTGTTTCCGAATTTTTTCCAGAACATCATGTGGTTCTAAGCCAGGAACCAGACGAACTTCTAGCTTGGCATTAGCTTCTGCTGGCAAAATAGTCTTAACACCCTGACCTTGATAACCTGACTGGATTCCCTCTATATTGAGTGCAGGCTCAAAAAAGAATCGTTTGAGAAAGGCAGCGCGCTCCTCTTGTAAGAGAGGCAATTCCAAGCCGTAAATGCGACTGATTTCCCCAGGGTTGCCCTGTGCATAGGTATCCACCAAGGCTAGTTCTCGTTCATTTGGCTCTTGAACATCCTCGTACAAGTCTTCTACTAAGATACGGCCATCTGCAGCGCGTAGGCTACTTAAGGCCTGGATAAGATACCATGGTGCTGACTCCACGACACCTCCATAACTCGAGTGAATGTCCACATCCGCACTTTTCACCTTGGCATCAAAGGTCACGATTCCCTTGTTTCCACCAGAAATTTCTAACTGCTCCAAGGCATTTTTGGTTCCTTGCTCCCAGACTAGCAAATCTGCTCCACGGAGCTTGTCTGCGTGTTTCTCTAAATACTTATCTAGGTCTGTCGAAGCCGATTCCTCCGCCCCCTCCATGATAAAACTGATATTGACTGGCAGGTCATCATGGTGCTGCATATACTTTCTCAGAGCACTCAAACGAGCCGTGATGTGGCCTTTGTCGTCATCAACCCCACGCCCATACATAAAGCCATTTCGAACAGAAAGTGTAAAGGGATCCTCTGTCCAGATCTGATCTCCGTCCGCTGGTACGGTGTCATAGTGGTTATAGAAGATCAAGGTCTTAGCATCTGGACGCGAACTCTTGAAATGCGCCATGACAAAAGGCGCCGTGTAGCTCTCATCAATCTCGACTTCAGCTCCCACACGCTTGAAAATCTCACCCAGATAATTTGCGACTTCCTTGAGTCCAACCTGCTGGGCAAAGACCGATTTCTTAGAAATCAAGGTACGCAAAACTTCAAAGTAATGCTGGGCTACATGATCCTTTTCAAATTTTTCAATCTGTTCTTGTTCGCTAGGAAAAACCATTTTTCTCTCCCTTTCTACTGAGGACTTGTATCTATGGACGGACGACTAGATTATCTTCTTCAAAACCAACAGTCTAGACAAAAGCAAGAGGTGGAAACTCTCCCACCTCCCTATGTCTTATTACCAAACTGGTTGGTCCAAACCGTCTGATGTTTCTTCGATAACTTTTTTCACTTCATCAGTGTGGTAAGCTGCGATAATTTTCTTGATGGCATCAGCCTTAGGTGATGATTCCCAATCTTTTTTCGCAACAATGATGTTGTACCATTGTTTTGAGTTTTCATCAGCTTGCTCTTTGAAGAGTGCTTTCTTGTAGTCCAATTTTGCTTCTGTAACGAAGGTATTGTTTACAACGGCAGCGTCAACTGATGACAATGAACGAGCTGTTTGAGTAGCATCCAATTCAGTAATCTTCAAGTTCTTTGGATTTTCTTTGATGTTTGCGATTGTAGCAAGTTCAGTTCCTGAAACATCCAACTTGATCAAACCAGCTGATTGAAGAAGGTAAAGAGCACGGCTTTCGTTAGTAGCATCGTTTGGTACTGCGATTTCACCGTTATCTGGGATTTCTTCCACTTTAGTGTACTTGTTTTCTTCTCCATTTTTACCTGAGTAAAGGCGGATTGGTGAGATATAAGTCTCTGCAATCGCTACAAGATCTTTTCCGTTTTCTTTGTTCCAGTTGTTCAAGAAGTTATAGTGTTGGAAAGCGTTCAAGTCTACTTCACCATCAGCAGTTGCCTTGTTTGGTTGTGAGTAATCTGTAAACTCTGTGAATTCCAATTTAATGCCGTCTTTTTCAACTAATTCTTGGACTTTGTCCCAACGTGCTTCCTCTGAGCCACTACGGTTAACAGTCGCAATTTTAACTGTAGTTGTATTGTCTGCTTTCTTGTCTGAATTTCCGCAAGCTGCAAGTGTAAGGCCTGCTACTGTAGCAATAGCTGCTACGCCTAACCATTTTTTAATTTTCATGATTCTTTCTCCTTTAAAAATAATACCGTAATAGTATCTCATACTTTATTTGATTTCGCAAATTGTTATTAGATAGGCAGACATATAGTTTGAAACTATAAGTCTAGAAGTTGCAAAATCATCCACCTACGAGAGAATGGATGATTTACAAACTTATTTAATATCAGCTTCTGCTGGTAGGTAAGAACCGCCAAAGAACTGTTGAGATAATTTTTCAAGAGTTCCGTCTTTGTATAGTTCTTGGATGCGTTTATCCACAAATTCCTTCAACTCATCTTGGCCTTTTGCAAGAAGTGGGTATACGTAAGGTTGTTGGTCGCTTGGAAGTTCGATGACTTTCAAATTATCCAAACCTTGGTTTTTGATAACTGTCTCTACACCGATTTTGTCAAAAATCTTGTAGTCAAATTGTCCATCACTTAGACGAGACATAATTTGTTGGAAGTCAGCCTTTGTATAGTTAAGGATAGTTGGATTATCTGCGTGTTGTTTGTTGTATTCTTCCAATTGTTTAGCTGAGGTTGTTCCTTGAACGACTTCAGTTGATTTTCCACCGATATCATCAAGAGACTTGATGCTGTTGTCGTCCTTTTTCACAACAAGAACGTTAGGATTTTTAGCAATTGGTGCTGCGTAGAGGTATTTTTCTGCACGTTCTTTTGTATAGCTGATATTGTTAACCGCCATTTGGTAACGATCTGCGTCAAGGCCTGCAAAGATACCTGACCATTCTGTCTTTTCAAACTTAACATCATACTTGTCAGAGTCTTTAAAGATAGCACGGACTACTTCAATCTCATAACCAGTCAACTCGCCATTTTCTTCGTAGTTAAATGGTTTTGGTGAAGCATTGGTTGCAACGATAATTTCTTTCTTACCAGATGTTGCTTCACTAGTTGTAGCATCTTTCTTCTCACCACCTGAGCAAGCTGCTAGTAGACCTGCGGCAACAAGCCCTAGAGCAGCAAGAGATGAATATTTGACGATTTTTTTCATGTCATTTCCTCCAAAATAGAATACCTTACTATCTTATCAGAAAATAATTTTTTTCGCTATTATATGATATCTATCTCGGTGATAGGTTTTTTTTATGGCTGACTAAAAGACCAGACGCAAGACTGCAACCAAGACTACTCCAAAAAGAACTGTACCCACTAGATTGCGGTAGCGAAAGGCTACAAAAGCCGTTGGAAAAACAGCCAAAAAGTCCAGCCACTTGATCTGAGGTAGGCTCCCAACCTTACCTGACACCACACTTGAAAGGATCAAGGCAAAGATAATGGAAACAGGCAAAAATTTCAAAAAACGCTCAACGATAGCTGGCAAACCCTTGTACTTAACCAAGATGAAGGGAATCATACGAGGTATCCAAGTCACTAGGCCCGAAAAGATAACGGCTAATAAAAGATATTTACTGACCATCTAAGACCACCCCCATTGTACATCCAAGTAGCGTCGCAAATAGAACAGCTAGAGACTGAGACACCAATGTCAAGAGCAAAAAGAAAGACACCGTAACAACTGCTAGGATTTTCAGCAGATTGCGGACAGGAATCCGTCTTTGCATAATCTGGAACTGCGAAGCAAAAATCCCGATAAACATTCCCACAAGGGCAAAATCAAGGCCAAAGATTTCTGGATTTGGCAGTAAACCACCTAGAGCTGTCCCAACAACTGTCCCAACAAACCAAGCTACATAACTGTTGAGATTATTCCCATGCATCCACATAGGATTGACCTTGTCTGTATGGGCTAATTCTCCCATCAAAACCCCGTAAGTCTCATCTGTCAAGAGACTAGACATACCGATATTTTGCCAGAGACTGGTATGACGGAAATAGGTCGACGCATGCAAGCTCAGCAAAAAGAGTCGTAAATTGATTAAAAAGACTGTCATGGCAATGGCTGCTACAGGTGCTTGGACCGCAATCAGTGCCAACATGGCAAACTGGGCGCTCCCAGCATAAACAAAGAGGCTCATCAAGCCCATCTCAACAGGTGTCACATAGGGTGCGCCAATAATCCCACAAGCCAGGCCAATGCTGACATAGCCAAGGGCAGTCGGCATGGCCGCCTGAGCACCTTCCCAAAATCCTTTTTCTTTCATCCTTCTCCTCGTATTCTCTCCAATTGAGGCTGTTCATCATCACAGCCACAGCACGGACTATTATAACATATTCAAAGAAGAGAAAAAAGTTTCGGAATCGAAACTAAGTGCCAGCAAAAAGTGCTGAAGAGGAAGCATCATGGATACATGAGAAATTGATCCACTCGGATAGTATACTTATCGGTTTCTGTGTCTGTAGCATATTTATTTTCTGTTGGATAGACATCAACCCAGAGTTCCCACTGTTGTCCCTTCAACTTGACCTTGTAGCGATAACCGTCATCATAGAGGCCAACTGTATCAGTTGCCATGGACTGGTAATCTGGGAGTTCTTCCAGTTCTTTTTTTACAGTCTGGGATAAGTTATTGAGCAATGCTTCCTGCTCAGCTTTTGAGGCAACGGGAAAATAAGCCGCTACTGTTTCCAAGTGATGCGATTTTGAAAATGTAAAGGTCGCTCGGCCTGGATAGCCTTTCAAAGTAATCTGCTCATAGTGATAGAAAAGACGACCTGTTTTATAGAAATACGGATCTTCTGCACGCCAAGTGTCCCGATAAGCCATTTCTGTTTCCTCAACCACTTTATCAGCTTCTCCAAATACTTCTTCAAAAGATTTAGGAGACATACCGAACGAAAGGGATTCAAACAAGACCAGTTGTGTCTTTTTGATATTCTGGCAAGCTGATAAAAGCAGGAGTAAGGCTCCAATAGCAAGCAAACTACTGATTATTTTTGTATTTTTCATATATCTACTATACAAGAAAAGGCTAGGATTGACAAACTTTGATAGAGTTGGATTCCGTGATTGATTTTAAAATTACTTTTTCATTTAAGGTAACAAGGAATTGAACAAGGACTATTATTAGATATTTTAGATAAAGAAAAAGACTGGAGCGCCAGCCTTATCTATGTGATGTAAATATTTCTGCTAAACCTAATACCCAAACACCAGTAAACTGACAGTAATTAAGAAGCTATTCCACAAGATGTGGAGCGCTATTGACCAATAAACTGAACGAGTATAACGAAAGAACATACAGAGTAGCAGACCTGCTCCAGCATAAATGATGAAGTCTGTTAACACCCATCCATATTGCAAAACATGAATAAGACTAAAGAGAGTGGAGGAAGCGATAACATCTATATAGTACTTTTTCAATTTAGATAGTGCTGTCATCAGAAGCCCACGAAAGACCAATTCTTCAACTATCGGAGCAATGAGACTGCCATAGAGAATGCGCGTTACAAAGTAACTAATTCCTGTCAAATTAGCTGCTTCTTTCACAATTGCACTCCCATTTTGCGTGCTGGGAAAGATCCGAGTCGTTATATTTACCCACAAAAACATCAATATAAAGGAAAGAAAGAAAATACCCAGATAGGACCAACGAAACTGGAAGCGACCGTACTCTTTCCAACGTTGACTCTTAACAAGAACCACAGTAGCAGCAATTCCTTCAATTACTATCAATAAAATTTGAATCCCATAAAATCCAAAATCTGATAATTGATCCATAAACTCTAATCTCACTACTAAATTAAAAATCAAGTAATAAGACATAAGTACCAAAATGGTCCCTAGGTAAAATTTCGTTTCTTTCCCTTTCATAGTTGATCCTTTTAAGTTTTATTTACGTCGTCTTTCAGCCAAACCTACCCAGAGTCCTTTCATCCAATCAAAAGCTCCGTAAGGGCTTGGTCCAATACCACAAACTGACTCGGGAATTTTTATGTCATAGCCAGTGTTCTCTTTTGCTAATTAGGATTATTGAAAAACTCTAAAATAACAAGGGGAGAATTTGACCAATGCCATTGTAGACTATGTGTAGTCCAATAGGCCAATAAATGGACTTTGTCACTCTAAATAAGACTGCAAATATGAGACCGCCACCCATATATACGAAAAAGTCTGTCAAGACCCAACCGTGGTTACTAATGTGCAAGATTCCAAACAAAGCAGCCGAACCGAGCACATCCAGTCCCCATTTCTTTCCTTTTTCCAGAGCGGTCATCACCAACCCACGATAAATCATCTCTTCAAAAATGGGACCTGCAATTACAGGATAGAAAAAATACATCAAAAATGCCGTTGCTCCCGTAAAAGTAGGAACATCCAGTTGATAAGCAATTTCATTTCTGGTAGATGGGAAAAGATAAAATGTGACGAAATTCCAAATAACAAAAGCAAGAAGAGCTAAGAAGGAATAGAAAAGATAGATTCCTTTAAATTTTCTACTGTTGATTTTCTGCCATTTCCCTGACCAAACCATAACAATAATAGCAAGCAGAACCACTAGAAAATTCAACAACATATCTGACAAATAATAGGCAAAATCAGATAGACCAGCAACAAGGTCGCTGTGTAAGACCAGACGAATCAAGAACTGGTCAGCAATGACAAGTAGAATAGCTATAAACAAGTAGTAGCGTGAGATTATCTTTTTCATCCTATTTTCTCCTATACTATGTAATAAAAACAGCCCCTACCCAAGAAAAGGCAAGGGCTTTGAATATCAATAACGGCGGCGATTAACAGTGGAAGAATCATGGTTAAAATATTTCTCCCAGAAATTAGTAATTGACCAAGGTGTTCCTATACCTCCCCAACCTCCACCGCCTGGGATATTGGCAACATACACAAAATCTCCTCCGTAAACCTTCTCCAACTCAGCTTCTGTCAATTCCATTGTTTCTGCAAATTGTAAATTTAACATCATTTACACTCCTTCAATTATTTTTACTTGTAAACCACTTCTGCGACCTAGGATTTGCTTCAAATGTCTTACAAGGACAGTATAACACGAAAACTGGCTTATTTTAAAAAATCGCATATTTGACATTTTTTCTCATAGAAATCTCTCATTTGCGATTGTTGACTAATCGATAAGCTCTTTGTATTGCTGCAAACGCAATTCAAAAAGGGCTGTTAATTGGGGATTCTCTAATATTTGCAGAGATTGGATAAAGTGTTCAATCTCTTTTTGATTGCTTCCTTTGGTTTGAAGGAAAATGCTCATCTTCTTTAAAAACTGCCACAATAATTTCTCAAAAACATCGTATGGACGGAGCATGCTCTCCAACTCGGACTCAAAGATTGGGATGTAAGAGAAAAGCTTACGCTCCATGAGCTCTGATATGATATTCAGATAGCCACTTTTCATATACAGTCTATTGTGTGCCAATTCTTTAAATTCCTTGGATTTTTCGAGTAAGGAGGTTGATAAAAAGATCAGATCTTGATTACTCAAGAAGGGCATAGTGTTACAAAATATATAGAGTTCAAACCAGGTCCAAGACTCGATAGCATAAAGGTAGGTGGTCAAAAACTCACGATCCTCCTCTTCGAGCAGATAGCTTTTATCCAAGGAATGGATAGCATTTTTAATCACGACGGCATTCAAACGACGATAGGTCTGCGCTATCTGTTCCTGCTCGATTTCCTCCAACAGTTGCTCTAAACCCGCTATATCTTGATGGGCAAAGCGATCCACAACCTTTCGACCAAATCGCATATGTGGGGATTCTTGATAGTTGTTGAGCTTGTGCCCAAACTCATCGAAGGTCACATTAATCCCTTGGATAGCTAGAATCAGCTTATCCGCAGACAGCATAGACTGCCCTAATTCAAACTTGGATAGCTGAGATGCTGTCAGTCCATCACAAGCTACATCTGACTGCTTGAGTTTTCGCGCCAAGCGTAATTCCTTGTAAAATTCTCCCAATTCCTGTTTTTCAATCATGGCCAAACTCCCCTTTAAAAATTCCCTTTACTATTCTATTCGTAAAAAATTTTACTTTTTTAACATATTATAAAATATTTTAGCAAAAAAGCCAGCTCGAAGCTGACTCTTTATTCCATAGTATCAAAGGCGAGGCTTGGTTTGGCGTTGAGGTCCAGGCCTGCAAAATTTTCTTTGTTCCACTCGCTGACGCTGGCATAAGCAATCATACCTGCATTGTCTCCGCAAAGGCGTAGGGGTGGGATGATGACCTTGACATCGGTGATTTCAGCTGCTAGGCGTTCTCTGAGACCTTTATTAGCTGCCACGCCACCGGCTACGACTAGGGTTTTAACAGGGTATTTTTCCAAGGCTTTCTTGGTTTTTGCCATAAGAATATCCATGACTGCTGCTTGGAAAGATGCTGACAGGTCTTCCTTGGACAAGCTTTCTCCCTTTTGCTCAGCATTATGGTGAAGATTGATAAAGGCAGACTTCAAACCTGAGAAGGAAAACTCCAGATTATCTTCCTTAATCATAGCACGAGGAAAATCATAAATATCCTGTCCCTGATGAGCTAGCTCATCAATCTCGCGACCTGCTGGATAGGTCAAACCCATGACACGGCCTACCTTATCATAGGCCTCACCAACCGCATCATCCCGCGTTTCCCCAACAATCTTGTAATCCCCAGCCTCAGAAACATAGACCAACTCTGTGTGCCCACCACTGACTAAGAGGGCTAACAAGGGAAACTCCAACGGCTCCACACTCTGAGCTGCCATGAGGTGCCCAGCCATGTGATTCACGGGGATCAGCGGAAGGCCGTAAGCCCAAGCAAAGGCCTTGGCAGCTGACAAACCAACTAGCAGTGCTCCGACTAATCCTGGTCCGTAGGTGACCGCAACAGCTGTTACATCCTCTTCGGTAATCCCTGCTTCTGCTAATGCCTCCTCGATGCAGGCTGTAATAACCTCGACATGGTGACGACTGGCCACTTCTGGCACTACGCCCCCAAAACGTTTGTGACTCTCAATTTGACTCGCAATGACATTGGACAAGAGCTCATCGTCATTTTTCAGTACGGCGACACTGGTCTCATCACAGGATGTCTCAAATGCTAAAATATATCTATCCTTCATCTACTTCTCTCTTCATGATGATGGCGTCCTCGGCTGGGTCATGGTAGTAGGCCTTTCGCTCAGCGATGACCGCCATCTTTTCTTTCTTGTAAAATGCTTGCGCTCGGTGATTTGACTTTCTAACTTCGAGGAAAATTTCCTTGTCAGTCGGCAGTGTCGCAAACAAGGCTGACGCAATTCCCTGACCTTGATAGGCTTGTTTGACAGCGATTTGTAGGACTTCGGCTTCAAAGAGATTCTCCTGAACGGCTAGAAATCCACTCACTTCTCCCCCATCATAAGCCAGAGCATACCAAGTCTGATCTTGGGACAGGTCTGATTGGATTTGTTCCAGCGTCCAAGGGCTGACTGGGTAAACATCTACCATAACAGCATAGATAGCTTGAGCCAAGTCAGGTTGCTGTTGGATTCGTTTGATCTTTATCATAGGCGTTTAATGTAGGACTCGCCAGACTCGGTGTGGTTCTTGAGCCAGTTTTCCTCGGCTTCAACACGTTTGAGGTAATTGGGCACAAAGTCGTGCAAGGAGTCTGCTTCCTTATCCCAGGCCCAAAGAGCTAGATTAGCTGCATTTGGCAGGGTTTCTTGGTAGCTAGCTTGTGGTAGCTGTTCTTGGATCTGTTCCACAAAGGGGCCAACTTCTCCGACAAAGGTTACCTGTTCAGCATCCTTGACCTGCTCTAGCACTTCCGCAAAGGACAGGTGTGCTTCTGGCAAGACAGGCTGAGCATTTTCATAAAACCCTGCATAAACATTGTTGCGACGTGCATCCATGATAGAAACCACCAATCCTTCTTGTTGGCGTGGCACCAGAGCCAAGAGGCTGGACATCCCCACTAACTCGATGTTCAGGGTATGGGCTAGAGTCTTGGCAGTTGCTACCGCGATTCGCAAACCTGTGTAGCTACCAGGTCCCTCTGCCACCACGATGCGATCCAAATTCTTGGGTGTCCAATCCAAACTTGCCATCAAAAAATCAATGGCAGGCATGAGGGTAATACTGTGATTTTTCTTGATATTGATCATAGTCTCGGCAAGAACTTGCTTGTCCTCTAAAATAGCGAGAGACAGAGCCTTGCTGGACGTATCAAAAGCTAATACTTTCATAACACATTCCTATCTTTTTGTCTGTTTACTATTATACTACAAAAGGCGATGCATGGGAATTTTCTTTCTTCCCAAACAAAAAGCCTTGCCACTTAGACAAAGAGGAAGGCAAAAAAATTTTAAAAAAGTTGCAGCTTTTTCCTATCTTTCCCGAATATATAAGTGAACAAGAAAAAAGGAGGAAAGTTCAATGACAAATTTTGACGTTCTTGACAATCAATTTTTATCGTTATCTGAAAACGAATTATCAGATATTGATGGTGGTCTCGCTCCCTTAGTTATCTTTGGAGTAGCAGTATCTTGGAAAGCTATTGCAGGTGGAACAGCACTTGTAGGTTCTGGTTTGGCAGCTGGTTATTTTTTAGGAGGTTAGTATGATTAAAGGTTTGAATAAGTATTGTGCAATTTCTAATAAAGAATTGCAAGGAATTAAGGGTGGTTTTGGCGTAGGTGTTGGTATAGCTTTATTTATGGCTGCTTACACTATCGGGAAAGATCTTCGTAAAAAGTTTGGATAAGTCATGCTAGATAAAAATTACATTTTTAGAAGGGTAAACTTTTTTCTCTTCTTCGGCTATAGCCTGCTCTATCTTCTAAATGATTTAAACATAACTAGGATCTCCTTACCAGTTGATTTATCGGTTTGTATTGTTTTCTTTTTATGTTTCAACTCGATTTTCGATACGAGAGATCATCGTGAACATAAGGATATCACCTGAAAATAGAAAAATCCGCCCCATCTATCAAGACGAGGTGGATTTTCTGTATATTTAGATGAATAATTGAGATCAAACATTTAAACCAAAATGAAAAACGAGCCAGACAACATAGGTGACAAGGAGGAGAAAAATTGAATAGAGTGTCACAAAAGCAAGCTTCCAAAGGAATTTTGTTTTGCGGTGTTCCAGATACGTAAAAATAAGATTTCCACCGTATACACAGGCTACAAAAACTATAAACATCAGGAGGCGAACCCCGATTGCAAATTCAAACAAACTAAACATCCTTAATCCTCCTTGTTTTAAAAGCTATAGGGAATATTCCCATCCATAAACTTCCCTTTCTATTTCCATTATAACACCTAAGCGCTCTCCAACCAAATCCTACCTGTCTTTTTGCTCCTGCTTCCCCTCCCGACTTTCTCTATTTCCGTCTTTTACTAATTTTTCATTTTGTGGTATAATTGAAATAATTGTAACGAATCAAGGTCAATCTAGACACAAAATGGAATGAAATCAAGCAAATCTCTACTAAAAGTTTGGAATAAGCTGACCTGTAAATAGAAAGGAACTATATGATTTACAAAGTTTTTTATCAAGAAACAAAAGAACGTAGCCCACGTCGTGAAACAACACGCTCACTTTACCTAGACATCGATGCCAGCTCAGAACTTGAGGGCCGTATCGCTGCTCGCCAACTTGTCGAAGAAAACCGCCCAGAGTACAACATCGAGTATATCGAACTCTTGTCTGACAAATTGCTAGATTACGAAAAAGAAACTGGCGTCTTCGAAATCACGGAGTTCTAATATGGCCTATACTCTTAAACCTGAAGAAGTCGGCGTTTTTGCCATCGGTGGTCTGGGAGAAATCGGAAAAAACACATACGGAATTGAATACCAAGACGAGATTATCATCGTCGATGCTGGGATTAAATTCCCAGAAGATGACTTGCTGGGTATTGACTATGTTATCCCCGACTACTCTTACATCGTAGACAATATTGACCGCGTCAAGGCTGTTTTGATCACACACGGACACGAGGACCACATTGGTGGGATTCCTTTCCTGCTCAAACAAGCAAATGTCCCTATCTACGCTGGACCGCTTGCCCTGGCTTTGATCCGTGGAAAACTCGAAGAACACGGTCTCTTGCGTAACGCCAAACTTTACGAAATCAACCATAACACTGAGTTAACCTTTAAAAATCTCAAGGCAACTTTCTTTAGAACCACTCACTCTATTCCAGAGCCTTTGGGGATTGTCATTCATACCCCTCAAGGAAAAATCGTCTGTACGGGTGACTTCAAGTTCGACTTTACACCAGTTGGTGAACCAGCGGACTTGCACCGTATGGCTGCTCTTGGGGAAGAAGGCGTTCTCTGTCTCCTCTCGGACTCGACAAATGCAGAAGTGCCAACCTTTACCAACTCTGAAAAAGTCGTTGGTCAGTCCATCATGAAGATTATCCAAGGCATCGAAGGACGTATCATCTTTGCATCCTTTGCCTCCAATATCTTCCGTCTCCAGCAAGCAACGGATGCCGCTGTTAAGACTGGACGCAAGATTGCAGTCTTTGGTCGTTCGATGGAAAAGGCCATTGTCAACGGAATCGAGCTTGGCTACATCAAAGCTCCTAAGGGAACCTTTATTGAGCCAAATGAAATCAAAGACTACCCTGCAGGCGAGGTTCTGATTCTCTGTACAGGTAGCCAGGGCGAGCCGATGGCAGCCCTCTCTCGTATCGCTAACGGAACCCACCGTCAGGTGCAACTCCAACCCGGCGATACCGTTATCTTCTCTTCTAGCCCAATCCCAGGAAACACTACTAGCGTCAACAAGCTGATTAACATCATTTCTGAAGCTGGTGTCGAAGTCATCCACGGTAAGATTAACAATATCCACACCTCTGGACACGGTGGTCAGCAAGAGCAAAAACTCATGCTCCGCTTGATTAAACCCAAATACTTCATGCCTGTCCATGGTGAATACCGTATGCAAAAAGTCCACGCTGGACTAGCGGTGGATACGGGTGTCGAGAAGGACAATATCTTTATCATGAGCAATGGTGATGTGCTTGCCCTTACTGCTAACTCAGCCCGTATCGCAGGTCACTTCAATGCTCAAGATATCTATGTTGATGGAAATCGTATCGGTGAAATCGGCGCTGCTGTCCTCAAAGACCGTCGTGATCTATCTGAAGATGGTGTCGTTCTAGCAGTCGCAACTGTTGACTTCAAGTCTAAAATGATCTTGTCTGGCCCAGACATCCTCAGCCGAGGCTTTGTCTACATGAGAGAGTCTGGCGACTTGATTCGCCAAAGCCAGCGCATCCTCTTCAATGCTATTCGTATCGCGCTGAAGAACAAAGATGCTAGCGTGCAATCTGTCAATGGTGCCATTGTCAACGCTATTCGTCCTTTCCTCTATGAAAATACAGAACGTGAACCGATTATTATCCCTATGATCCTCACACCAGATGAAGAAGAATAAATCATCCCTCACCCATGAAGCACACCCCAAAAGTTGGATTTTGCTCTTACTTTTTGGGGTGTGCTTCATTATTGTGTGAGCTTTATTTAAGTAAAAATTCCTGAGGACTGTCAGTTCCTCAGGAATTTGATGTGCTTATGCACCACATCTTCGTTATTCTAGTCTGTTATATTTTTTCTTTTATTTTTATAAAGTAGTTAACTGTAAGTTCTCAACTCGGTCCAAACATTTGTGTTACTAAATGTCTTAATCCGTCCAGCTGGACGCCATTCATTAGTTCCTTGATATTTAACCTCCAATTTATAAATATTAACTGTAAAAGAAGCTTTCAAAACTATATAACCATATTTATAAGGCGGAACAAAATGAGTAGCTGCGCTTCCATAAGTAAAACCTATTCCATACTCAGAAGAAGAAAAACTTTGTCCTGATGATATTGACACACTAGCTCCTGAGCTCCCCCCATAAACAGTATAAGAAACTCTTCCAGAAACCGCTGTATCACGGTAAGAGCTGAGGTATGTTCTACGAACACTACTTACTCCATAAGAACGGAATGAGCTTGCATTAGAAGGCGTTATATTTCTAGATTTTAAAAATTGTTCTCTAGTTTCTAAATTTTCAAACTCATAAATTACTCCAGTTTTATTTTCTTTTAATACCAACTCTGATATCACTTCAAAATCAGGACTTGGAATAGTATCTGCTTTGACGTCTAAAAATATTCCAAAAGTGAGCAAGCTAAACAACAATAAGAATATCGACTTAAGTCTGTTCATATCCAATCTCCATTCTAACTAGAAAATCGAAGACTAAAAATAAAATGATATTATTTTTTCAAACTCTTAAAAATCATAATCACCCCTACCACCATTCCTAAAGACGGAACTGGACGCCACAACAAACTCCAAAATATAGATTGTATTTTTAACATTAGCTCGTCATCAACTGCATGGTAAGGATTTATATGGAAAAGCAAAAAAGAGCAACATATGACCAAAACACCACATAGAAATAAGATATCTGGATTTATTTTTCTAATTTTAATCAGCTCCTTCCACAATACTTTATTTTAAAACAAAAAGACGAGTAGAGTATTCAGTAAAACAACTACTGACAAACTCCTCCTTTCTAGTTTAGCTAAATACTTTTGTTAACGATTTCATTTTATCATAAAATAATTTTAATGTCAAATTTATTTATAAATATAGTTCTATAAATAATAATAAGTAACAGATTCTCCTATAGTCAATATTCCCCATCACTATCATTACTTTTACAACTATCAATCTCAAGTCAACATTTCTTCTATCAAAATTATATTTACTCATCATTTTAAATGTTTTAATAATAATTTATCGGTAGCATAAAAGATTTCTTTTAATCAAATATTTAAATATGCAATAAAAAACTAGAGTCCATTAACAAAACAGCCCCGTCTTCGGAGCTGTTTTTCTCTATGCTTTCTTTTGAGATTAAAACTCAATAAAAATCGAAATCAGACTAGAAGGCTAGGCGAAAGCATAACTTAAGTTAGGTGAGCCGAAGCCGACGACGTATCATTTTGATTTTTGAAGAGTTTTAGAAATACTGCGATTTTTACCTTCCAAATACACCATCAAAATAGAAATATCTGCTGGATTTACTCCCGAAATACGGCTGGCTTGACCGATGGTTTCTGGATTGATGAGTTTGAACTTCTGGCGGGCTTCTGTTGCAATGGAGTCAATATCATCCCAGTCAATATTAGCTGGAATGCGTTTTTCTTCCATGCGTTTCATCTTGGCAACCTGATCCATGGCTTTGGAAATATAGCCTTCGTACTTGATCTCTGTTTCAATCAATTCGATAATCTTGTCATCCAAGTCCTCGGCAGCTGGCCCTATGAAGGCCACCACATCTTGGTAAGAAACTTCTGGACGGCGAAGGAATTCCTTGGCTGTAACCGCATCTGTCAACGGCTTGAAGCCCATTTCCTCAACCTTAGCATTGGTTTCTTTGACTGGCTTGAGTTTGATACTGTCTAGGCGCTTCATCTCATTGTCAAGTTGATTTTTCTTGATTTCAAAGCGGGCCCAGCGTTCATCGTCCACAAGGCCAATCTCGCGCCCCATCTCTGTCAAACGCATATCGGCATTGTCATGACGGAGGATGAGACGGTATTCTGCACGACTGGTCAAGAGACGGTAAGGTTCAATGGTTCCCTTAGTTACCAAGTCGTCAATCATCACTCCGATATAACCGTCGCTGCGCTTCAAAATCAACTCAGGTTTGCCTTGTATTTTTAGAGCCGCATTGATACCAGCGATAATCCCTTGGCCAGCAGCTTCTTCGTAACCTGACGTTCCATTTGTCTGACCAGCAGTAAAGAGTCCTGAGATTTTCTTGGTTTCCAGAGTCGCACGCAACTGGTGTGGCAAGACCATGTCGTACTCAATGGCATAACCAGTACGCATCATTTCAGCATTTTCCAAACCTTTGATGGAATGAACCAAATCACGTTGGACATCCTCAGGTAGACTGGTTGAAAGACCCTGGACATAGACTTCCTCTGTATTGCGCCCTTCTGGCTCAAGGAAGAGTTGGTGACGTTCCTTGTCTGCAAAGCGCACAATCTTGTCTTCAATTGACGGACAGTAACGAGGTCCCACTCCCTTGACCACACCTGTAAACATAGGCGCACGGTGGAGGTTGTTTTGGATAATCTCATGACTGGTACCGTTGGTGTAGGTCAACCAGCATGGCACCTGGTCCTTGACATAGTCCTCATCACGTGAAGTGTAGGAGAAGTGATTTGGCGCTTCATCTCCTGGCTGAATCTCTGTCACATCGTAATTGATAGAGGAAGCCTTGACACGTGGAGGGGTTCCTGTCTTGAAACGACCAATTTCGAGTCCCAGTTCCTTGAGATTGTCAGCAAGGTTAATCGAAGCCAGACTGTGGTTAGGACCTGACGAATACTTGAGGTCTCCGATGATGATTTCCCCACGGAGTGCAGTCCCTGTCGTCACGATAACAGCTTTAGCAGCATATTCTTGATGAGTAGCTGTACGCA
Organism: Streptococcus oralis; assembly: GCF_021497945.1. Taxonomy (NCBI): domain Bacteria; kingdom Bacillati; phylum Bacillota; class Bacilli; order Lactobacillales; family Streptococcaceae; genus Streptococcus; species Streptococcus oralis. The sequence continues at coordinate 1,810,147 of NZ_CP046524.1, forward strand.
CACCAACAACCTTTCCATCTTCGACCAAAATCTCATCAATCATGGTTTGACGAAGGGTGAGATTCTCTTGATTTTCAACTGTCTTGCGCATCTCCTTAGAGTAAAGCTCTTTGTCAGCTTGCGCACGAAGGGCACGGACAGCTGGCCCCTTCCCAGTGTTGAGCATCTTCATCTGGATGTAAGTCTTGTCAATGGTTTTAGCCATCTCGCCACCGAGGGCATCGACTTCACGCACGACAATCCCCTTGGCAGAACCACCGATAGAAGGGTTACAAGGCATGAAAGCCAGCATTTCAATGTTGATGGTCGCAAGCAAGACCCTACAGCCCATACGGCTAGCAGCTAGAGATGCCTCCACCCCAGCGTGTCCCGCACCGATTACAATAATATCGTATTCTTCCGTAAAATTATAAGTCATTTTCTCTCCTATTCCTCAAGATGAATGTGTCTTAGTTGGCCGTCCCAATCTGGCAGGGCTGTTTTTAAAAAGGTTGGAACTAGCTGGATATTCTGGAGTTCATCCAAGTCAATCCACTCACAAGGCTGCATTTTTTCGTCTTCCTGCATGGTCAATGGGGCGTCCTCCAGCAAGTTCACCAGGTAATGAAACTCGATGTTGTGATAGGAAACACCGTCTTGTTCAAAACGATTTTCAACCACAAAAGCTAGCTGTCCAGCTTGAGCTCGGACACCTAATTCTTCCCTCACTTCACGAACTACCGCGTCTTCCGTGATTTCATTAACTTGAATCGCACCGCCAATAGTGTAATACTTGCCCTTATCTTTGGTAACTAGGAGCTTGCCATTTTGGAGAATCAAGGCTGCCGCCCGAACACCAAAGACCGTGTCTCCCACTGTTGTCCGAAAGTCTTGTTGAGTCATTTTTGTCCTTTCCCTTAAACGACACAAAAACAGTCAAAACTCGTAAGAAGTGCAGGACAAAAAAGCCTGCAACATCCATGAGCTTTGACCATCATTTCTATTGCTTTTATTATTGTAGCAAATTGAGAAAATTTGTCAATCTAAATGTACTGACAAACTTGTCCATCTCGATAAGCATTGTCAATCAGGCCACCACCTAGGCACTCTTCGCCATCGTAAAAGACAACTGCCTGTCCTGGTGTGATGGCGCGTTGCGGTTCCGCAAAGATAACTTCTGCCTTATCTCCTTTGACATGTACTGTCACCTTAGAATCAGGCTGACGGTAGCGGAATTTAGCCGTACAGTCTAGCGTAAATTCCTCTGGCATGTCACGAGTAAAGTGAACCTGACTGGCCTCTAGGCTGGTTGACATGAGCGAGTCATGGTAGAAACCTTGGCCGACATAGAGGATATTCTTGCTTAGGTCTTTTCCGACAACGAACCAAGGGGCATTGTCACCACCGTGTTGCCCACCGATACCGAGACCGCCACGCTGACCAATCGTATAGTACATCAGGCCTGCATGCTCACCCATATCGCGACCATCCACAGTCATCATGCGACCAGGCTGGGCTGGCAGATAGTTGCTGAGAAAGTTTTTAAAGTTCTTTTCTCCGATAAAGCAAATCCCTGTCGAGTCTTTCTTCTTAGCAGTCGCAAGTCCTGCTTCTTCAGCTAGTCTGCGAACTTCAGGCTTTTCCAAATGTCCCAAGGGGAACATGGTTTTTTGGAGTTGTTCTTGCGAAAGTTGACTGAGGAAATAGGTCTGGTCCTTGCCATTGTCCACGCCACGAAGCATGTGAACGATGCCATCCTCATCACGCGCCACTCGAGCATAATGCCCCGTCGCTACATAGTCTGCGCCTAAGGTCATAGCATAGTCCAAAAAGGCCTTGAACTTGATTTCCTTGTTACACATAACGTCTGGATTTGGCGTGCGTCCTGCACGGTATTCCGCTAGGAAATACTCAAAGACGCGGTCCCAGTACTCTTTTTCAAAATTGACAGAGTAGTAAGGAATGCCGATCTGGTCTGCCACCGCAGCCACATCCTTGTAATCTTCGGTCGCCGTACAGACGCCGTTTTCATCTGTGTCATCCCAGTTCTTCATGAAGATACCGATCACATCGTAGCCCTGCTCCTTGAGCAAGAGAGCCGTCACCGACGAATCAACACCACCACTCATCCCCACAACAACACGTGTTTTAGAGTTATCACTCATGGTAAGTCTCCCATCTATTCGTTTATTCACGATTGAAGGTCGTGTGTGCTTTAACGATTGAAGGTCGCTTGAGCAGTATTCATTATAACACGCTTGGTTGGAGAAGACAAGAAAGAGGCTGATAAATCATCTCAACCTCTCTTTCTTCCTTTGCAAACGAATCAATTTTCCCCTTTAAGTTCTTTCTTCGCTTGTTCTATCTGGTATTTCACTTGCTCAAAGCCGGTTCCTCCTAAGGAATTCCGTCTCCGAACAGCGGTTTCTGGACGCAAGTAGATATAAATATCCTCTTCAATCAAGGGATGGTAGGCTTGCAACTCCTCCAAATCCCAATCTTGGATGTTTTTACCATGCTTGATAGAGTCTAGAACCAATTTCCCTACAATTTCATGCGCTTCTCTAAAAGGGAGTCCTTTTTCAGCCAAATAATCTGCCAGTTCGGTCGCATTCGAAAAATCATTCTCTGTGGATTGCTGCATTTTGGCCTTATTAACCTGCATGCTCGATAGCATACCTGCCAACACATCCAGAGAATTTAAAATCGTTTCTACTGTATCAAACATGCCTTCCTTGTCCTCTTGCAAATCCTTATTGTAAGCCAGAGGCAAAGACTTCATGACGGTCAATAGCCCAAGCAAGTTCCCGTAAACTCGGCCTGTCTTCCCTCGAATCAATTCCGCCATATCAGGATTTTTCTTCTGGGGCATGATAGATGAACCCGTTGAAAAGCTATCAGACAAGCTAATGTACTGATACTCAAAACTGCACCAATTGATGATTTCCTCACAAAAACGACTCATATGCATCATCAAAATGCTGGCATTTGACAGAAATTCTAAGATAAAATCACGGTCACTCACTGCGTCCAAGGAATTGGTATAGGGTTGTTGGAAACCCAATAAATCACTCGATAATTGACGATCGATTGGAAAAGTTGTCCCCGCTAAGGCAGCCGCACCCAGTGGAGATAGGTCCGTATGTTTCAAGTTAAATGCAAAGCGCTCGCTATCCCTTTGGAACATATTATAATAAGCCATGAGATGATGGGCAAAACTAATCGGTTGGGCATGTTGCAAATGAGTATAACCTGGCATGATGGTTTCCACATGTTTTTCAGCCAAATCCAGCAAAACACTGTTCAGATTCGCCAACTTATCCAAGACATGGCCAAGCTGCTCCTTTAGATATAAGTGCATATCCGTTGCGACTTGGTCATTCCGAGAACGAGCCGTGTGTAGTTTCCCAGCCAGAGGACCAATTTTCTCTGTCAGCAACACTTCCATATTCATATGAATATCTTCATTTGCAATATCAAAATGAAGCTCTCCTGCCTCTAAATCTCGCAACAAAGCTTGCAGACCATCTTGGATCTGCTCTGCCTCTTCCAAGCTTAAAATGCCAGTCTGTCCTAGCATTTGAACATGAGCTAGGGAACCCATCAAATCAAATTTTGCCAGCTGGTGGTCAAAAGAAATACTCGCACCGAACTGTTCTACCCAATCTTCCACAGTGCCTTCAAATCGACCACCCCATAATTTTGTATTTTTCGGCATATCCTGTCGTCCCTTTCTATCGCGTCACTACTCAACATTTTTCTGAACTTCTGAATAAACCTTAGTCGGAAGCCCCCAAAGCTTGATAAATCCAACAGCCGCATCTTGGTCAAAAGTATCCGCACTAGTATAAGTCGCCAAATTTTCATCGTAAAGAGAATTTGGTGATTTCCGAGCCACTACCTGGGCGTTCCCCTTATAGAGTTTAACTTTTGCAGTTCCATTGACAACTTTCTGTGTCTCCTTGATATAGGCAATCAAAGCCTGAGTTGCTGGGCTAAACCACAAAGCATTATAGATGAGATTGGACAACTCATTTTCGATAATAGGTTTGAAATGAGCCACTTCTCTCACAAGAGTCAAGTCTTCAATCTCCTTATGAGCTGCCAATAAAGTCACAGCGCCTGGGCACTCATAAATCTCTCTTGACTTAATACCGACTAGGCGATTTTCCACATGGTCAATACGACCGACACCATGTTTGCCCGCAATTTCATTTAGCTTTTGAATCAAATCCGCTACTTTCATCTTCTCACCATTGAGGGAGATGGGCACCCCGCAGCTAAACTCAATGTCAATAAATTCTGGACTGTCTGGTGCCTCTTCCGGCGAAGATGTGATTCCAAATGCTTCTTCTGGCGCTTGGTTCCAAGGGTTTTCCAAGACACCACATTCATTTGCACGTCCCCAAAGATTTTGATCGACAGAGTAAGGATTGTCAAGGTCAGCAGGAACTGGAACACCGTTTTCTTTGGCATATTGGATTTCTTCTTCACGAGACCATTTCCACTCACGAACAGGCGCAACTACTTTTAAATTGGGATCCAAAGCCGCAATAGAGACTTCAAACCGAACTTGGTCGTTTCCCTTACCTGTACAACCATGAGCAATTGTGGTTGCCCCCGTCTGATGAGCTATCTCAACTAGTTTTTTTGAAATAAGAGGGCGACTCAGAGCAGATACCAAGGGATACTTCTGTTCATAGTAGGCATGAGCCTGAAGGGCCACTAAAACATAGTCATTAGCAAATTCTTCCTTAACATCAATGACATAAGACTCAACAGCCCCAACCTTGAGAGCTTTATCGTGGATGAATTCCAGATCTTTTCCTTCACCCACATCCATACAAACAGCAATCACATCATAGTCTTTTTTTAACCATGTAATAGCAACTGATGTATCCAATCCACCTGAATAGGCTAAAATGACTTTTTCCTTACTCATTTCTCATCCTTCTTTCTATTTTTCGATAGAGGCTTTAAAAGCATCGTCAATCAATTTGTCCAACTCCCCAGAATCCTTCAACTTCTGGATGGTTTTGTCAACCGCCTCTTTTAATTCTTTACTGTCTTTTTTCATCGCAACAGCGTAGGAATCTTCTTTGTCATTGTCAAAATCAAACTCAGCGATGGCTAGGTCTGGATTATTCTCTACAAAGCCTTTCGCCACTGGTTCCTCAAAGATAACTGCATCCAGTTGCCCTGATTTCAAATCTGTTATCAAATTTCCATTTTTAGGAAGTGAAACGAGAGAAGCATTCTGCAAGGTTTCTTTGGCCAGAGTTTCCTGGATAGAGCCTTTCTGCGCTCCAACCTTTTTCTGAGCCAAATCCTTGACTGATTGGTAATTCGTTAATTCAGATTTTCTTACGATAACCTTATTTTTCGAAGTGTAGTAGGGAATTGAAAAATCGTAAACTTGACTTCTCTCTTCCGTTTTAGAAACACCTGATATGGCAAGATCTGCCTTTCCTGAATCAAGACTAGCCAGTACATTGTCAAAACTCATTGGAGAGAACTCCACTTCTACACCTAGTTCTTTTGCGATGGCTTTGGCTAGCTCAACGTCTGAACCTACAATCTGATTTTTCCCATCGACCAATTTCTGGTATTCAAATGGAGCAAACTCTGGATTTAGGGCCACCACCAATTTTCCTTTAGCCTTAATGGCTTCAACACCTTGGGATTGAGTGTTACTACAAGCAAATAATAAGGGAAACATAAGCAAACCAAACATCGTCATCAACACCTTCTTCACTTTATTCATAGAAGAGCCTCCTTTTATTTTTATACTTTATTATTGTATAAATAATACTCCTCTCGCTTTCGTTTGTCAAGGAAAAACTGCATTTTATTTCATTTAAATCAAGAAAAAGCTTACTATATGATATATTTTTACACACAATAAGATTATTTATACTATTTGAGTTTTAAAACAATTTGAAGAATTTCGTTGGAATTATACAAATAGAGCATTACTGAGAAGATTGTTACGCTTTTTGTTATAGAGAAACAAAAAAGAGCCCTAAAGGACTCTTTTATTCTTAATACCAACCGTTGTTAAGCCAGAAGTTCTTGGCAGCTGTCCATGAACCGTAACGTCCTGCAACGTAGGCATCTGCTACACGTTCTTGGTTTTCAGCTGAGTAGTCACCGTTCAAGTATGAATCTGTCAATTGGTAACGTCCGATGTAACGTCCGTTTGTAGCAGTGTAGCTACCGCCTGATTCTTTTTGAGCAATCCATTCTTTGGCTTCTGCTTCAGAACCACTTACAGTAGAAGCTGCTGCAGTGTTGCTTTCTGCTGCTGGAGCTGGAGTTGCAGGTGCAGCTGGCGCTTCATAAGTTGTTGTTGCTGCTGGAGCTTCTTCAACTGTTTCTGTAGCTACTGGAGCTGTTTCTTCCGTTGTTGCTGCTGGAGCTACAGTTGAAGCTGTTCCTTCGATAACCAAAACTTGGTCAACATAGATAAGGTGAATATCTTTGATGTTGTTTTTTGCTGCCAATTTTTCAACAGTTGTGTTGTACTTCTCAGCGATTTCTGAAAGAGTATCACCTGATTTAACTGTGTAAGTTACAGTTTCTTGGGCAGATGCAAGTGATGGAGCAAAGAAAGCAAGCAAAGTTGCTACTCCTGCGATAGTTGTTTTAATTTTTTTAGTTGTTAATGACATATCTAAAAATTCTCCTTCCATTGGATATATCTATGATACCTTTTAAATGTTACCGTTGTTTAACGGTTTTATGTAGAAATATTACAAAAATGTTTTATATTTACCGTTTTAAGGAGGTTTTTGTCACAAAAGACCTTATTTTATACTATCTTTAATCATTTTAAGCTTTTGATAAGGGAAATAAGCGCGGAGGTCCATTCTTTGATATAATAGATATAAGAATCTTTGTAAGGGGAAACAGATGCACTCACTTCGTTTTCAATCTGTCTTTGACATTATCGGACCTGTCATGATTGGCCCATCAAGTAGCCACACAGCTGGAGCTGTTCGCATCGGGAAAATCGTCTCTTCCATCTTTGACGATACGCCGACAGAAGTCGAATTCCAATTATTTAATTCATTTGCCAAAACCTACCGTGGTCATGGAACCGACCTTGCTCTCGTCGCTGGTATATTAGGTATGGATACGGACGATCCCGATATTCCAAATAGCCTTGAGATTGCCCATAAACGTGGTATCAAGATTGTCTGGACCATTCAGAAAGATAGCAACGCTCCTCATCCTAACACCACTAAAATTACTGTGAAGAATGAACACAAATCCATCAGTGTGACAGGAATTTCCATCGGTGGAGGAAATATCCAAGTTACGGAGCTTAACGGCTTTGCTGTCTCTCTCAACATGAACACACCAACCATTATCATCGTGCATCAAGATGTTCCAGGTATGATTGCCCATGTTACTGAAGCCCTCTCTCGTTTCGATATCAACATCGCTCAGATGAATGTGACTCGAGAAAAAGCTGGAGAAAAAGCCATTATGATTATCGAAGTCGATAGTCGAAGTTGCGAAGAGGCGATTGAAGAAATCCGAAAAATCCCTCATCTCCACAATGTCAATTTCTTTAAGTAGGAGGAAACATGTTTTATTCTATCAAAGAATTGGTCGAGCAGGCGGATCTAGACTTCCAAGGAAATGTCGCAGAACTCATGATTGCGACAGAATATCAACTAACCGGTCGGGAACGGCCAGAAGTTCTCCTCCTCATGGAACGCAATCTAGAAGTCATGAAAGCCTCTGTCGAGCTCGGTCTCAGTAAAAATAAATCCCGTAGTGGCCTAACGGGTGGAGACGCGGCCAAACTAGACCGCCATCTCAAAAGTGGCAAGGCCTTGTCGGACTTTACCATCCTATCAGCAGCCCGTAATGCCATCGCGGTCAATGAACACAATGCGAAGATGGGCTTGGTCTGTGCCACTCCAACCGCAGGAAGTGCTGGCTGTCTGCCAGCCGTTCTCACTGCTGCTATCCAAAAACTTGACCTCAGCCACGAAGAACAGTTAGATTTCCTCTTTGCTGCTGGTGCCTTTGGATTGGTTATCGCAAACAATGCCTCTATCTCGGGTGCTGAAGGTGGCTGTCAGGCCGAAGTCGGCTCTGCCTCCGCCATGAGTGCCGCAGCCTTGACTTTGGCCGCAGGTGGAACGCCCTATCAGGCTAGCCAAGCCATCGCCTTTGTCATTAAAAATATGCTAGGTCTCATCTGTGACCCTGTTGCTGGTTTGGTTGAAGTTCCCTGTGTCAAACGAAATGCCATGGGAGCTAGCTTTGCCTTTATCGCGGCTGATATGGCCTTGGCAGGTATCGAATCTAAGATCCCTGTCGATGAAGTTATCGATGCCATGTACCAAGTCGGATCAAGTCTTCCAACTGCCTTTCGTGAAACGGCCGAGGGTGGACTCGCCGCCACACCTACTGGTCGCCGCCTACAAAAAGAAATCTTCGGAGAATAAGCTTATCTATATCTATTAGGAGAAACTATGCCCTCTATCTCAGCAATCTTTTTTGATCTAGACGGAACCCTGGTTGACAGTTCCATCGGGATCCACAATGCCTTTACCCATACCTTTAAAGAGCTAGGAGTTCCGAGTCCTGATGCCAAAACCATTCGTGGTTTCATGGGCCCGCCACTTGAAAGTAGCTTTGCGACCTGCCTTCCCAAGGAACAAATCTCGGAGGCCGTCCAGATATACCGCTCTTACTACAAGGAAAAAGGCATCCACGAAGCCCAACTCTTCCCCCGAATAACGGAATTGCTTCAAGAGCTTTCGCAAAACTACCCTCTCTACATCACTACAACAAAGAATACTCCTACTGCTCATGATATGACTAAAAATCTGGGAATCCATCATTTCTTTGATGGCATTTACGGCTCTAGTCCTGAAACGCCACACAAGGCGGATGTCATCCGTTACGCCTTGCAAACGCATCAACTCCCTGCGGACCAAGTCCTCATCATCGGGGATACCAAGTTTGATATGATTGGAGCCCAAGAAACTGGTATTAAAAAGTTTGCTGTTACTTGGGGATTTGGAGAAGAGGCTGATTTGCTCAGCTATCAACCTGACTGGATTGCCCATACCATTGATGATATCATTAAGCAACTATAAATAATACAACAATTTGAAATTACAGAGTAAAAAGGCCAAGGTCCTGTACAAACAGAACCTTGGCCTTTTATTTATAATTAATTTGTTAGACACTCTTACTCAGCATGGGTTGTCTCATTTGCAAAGGAAATGATGGCTTCTTTGAGCTCATCTCCGCTGAGTGAACGGAACTCTTCAATCTTTTGATCGATGGCTTCTAGCGGCATGACGTTTACCTTACCAACGAAAATCTTGTCCATAACTTGGTTATCAACCAATTCGGTCGAAACCAAGAGTTCCTCATAGAGTTTTTCACCTGGGCGGATACCGACCTCAACGATTGGAATTTCACTTTCTGTGTGCCCGCTTAGAAGGACCATTTTCTTAGCCAAGTCATAGATCTTAACTGGTTTACCCATATCGAGGATAAAGACTTCTCCGTCCTTGGCATAAGCGCCAGCATGGATTACCAGACGACTGGCCTCTGGAATGGTCATAAAGTAACGTGTCATACGGAAGTCTGTCACCGTTACAGGACCGCCTTCAGCAATCTGACGTTCAAAGACAGGAATCACACTACCACGACTACCCAGAACATTCCCAAAACGGACTGCACAGTAGGTTGATTTACTACGTTGGTTAAAGCCAGTGACAATCAATTCTGCCACGCGCTTAGTCGCACCCATAACATTTGGTGGATTGACTGCCTTGTCAGTCGAAATCATGACCATCTTAGGTACTTTGGCTGCATCAACAGCCTTGGCAACATTGTAGGTTCCGAGGATATTGTTCTTGAAAGCTTCTTTTGGATTGCGTTCCATCATCGGAACATGTTTGTGGGCTGCAGCATGGTAAACGATGGCCGGTTTGTACTGTTCAAACACTTGTAGAAGACGGTCATAGTCCTGAATATCTGCAATAACAGGAACATAATCAATCCCTTGGAATGTACGGATCAATTCATGATAAACGAGATAGATGGAATTTTCGCCATGCCCCAGCAAAATCACGCGTTCAGGATTGAAGCGACTGACCTGACGACAAATCTCTGAACCAATCGAACCGCCGGCTCCTGTCACCAAGATGGTCTTGCCTGTAAGCTCTGCACCAAGACGGGATTCGTCGAGACGGATTTCCTGACGCCCCAAAAGGTCTGTGATATCAATTTTCTGGAAACCGCTCCCTGGTTGGTGAAGTCCCTGAACAACTGTTTCAACCTTGGGCATCTTGTAACATTTGATACCGAGTTTATTACACATCTGCAAGATGCGTTCGTACTCTGATGGGTCAAGCGAAGGAATCGCTACGATGACGCGCTCGATTTGGTGGCGTTTGGCCAATTCAGGCAGATTATCATAAGAACCCAAAACGGAAATTCCACCTAGTTTTTGCCCTTTTTTCTTTTCATCATTGTCCAAAATTCCCACCAACTCGAGGTCACTAGTTGGGTGTTGGTAGCTGTTCATAAAGAGGGCCCCACCATCACCAGCACCAATCAAGAAGGTACGACGGTGTTCTCCATCTCCACTGCCTTTTTTGCGTTTGGAGTAAATCAATTGCCAAGTGATACGAGGAAGCAAGATCAGGAAGGTACTCAATAAGATAAAGAGTATGATGAATCGGATAGAAAATAGAGGAAGAAAAGCGTAGCAAAGTCCGTAAGAGACAATGCTGCTGACGGTTACGCCAAAAAAGATTTTTAAGAAATCTGTGATTTTACTATAGCGACTAATACTCGCATTGAGCCCCCAAAATCCAATCATGATTTGATAGAAGAGGAAAGCCAAACCAGTATAGATAACATAGTCCACAGGCGCTGGGTTAATCAAGCCATAAAAGAGAATGTAAGACACGATGATGGAAACCACCATACTAATAATATCAAATACACCCCAGAACACCTGCTTTTGCTGTTTATTTAAAATTTCAACCAGATCAATCACATAATCTGTTAGTTTTTTATTCATAGGAATTTACTCTTTCTTAAAAGAATGCAAATAAATATACTGTCATTATAACATTTTTTGTCTATTTTATCTTTTACAATACTATTTATTTTTTCTTAATAATTTCACAAAAATAAACTGACGTACAAAACCTGGACAAAGTGCCACAATCGCCTGAATGGCAATGCTTTTCGCATATTCCATGTAGGAAATTTGCCCTCTTTCAAGCATGCGCTGACGAGCCTGACGATAGAGTTTGAGGTAGCGCAAACCACCACGACGTTCAAACATCCCTGCACCGACACGAACCTGACACAAGATCTGATCGAGGTTTCCAGTCTTGGCACCTGCGGCAATCATATTGAGCCAGAGGAGATCATCCTCCATATAAAGCCCATCTTCGTAGTTGCCTGCCTTGAGAACCATATCCTTCTTGAACATGACTGTCATGTGGTTAAAAGCACTTCTCATTCTTTGGTAAGCTGCAATGTCTGCGTGCTGAGTAGGAACACGACGGTAAGAAACAATCTCGTCAGGGTTGTCAATAAATTCTGCAATATGTCCACCTAAGAGATCCAGATTTTCCCGTTCCATTAGTTGGACTTGTTTTTCAAAGCGGTCAGCTACCGCTATATCATCTGTATCCATGCGAGCGATGATATCGTACTGACACTGTAAAACACCGTATCGAAGAGCCAAACCTAAACCTTGATTTTGCTCTAAGGGGCAACGCTTAACTGGAATCTCTGACTGCGCTTCCACTTCATCTAGCACTTGATAGAGTTCGGGCGTGAGCGGCCCGTCCTCAACAAGAACAAGCTCACTTGGTTTCAAGGTCTGGTTTTGAATACTCTTGATAGCATCTCTTAAAAACGTCGGATTTTCCTTTACATAGACCGACATCAAAACGCTGATTTTTTGCTTTTCAGACACAGTTTTTCTCCAATTTATAGATTTCCTTCCACTATTTTATCACAAAATTTCCTAGTTTCCTATTTTTATCTCAAATCAAGAAAAATTCTAGTAAAGAAATCTGTCCCTTTTCACTCTATTTTCAGTTAAATCATTCTAGCTTTCTTAGCAGTCCTCTCCTTGACATTATAAGGAAAAAACCTTAAAATAAGCTGTTATTAAAATCATCTTATCGAGGTTTTTATGAAAAAACAATCACTCTTTTTTGTTCTAGGAATTGTCTTAATCGGGACTGTTTTACGTTCTCCTTTTACTGCTTTACCAACTATTTTAGGAGATATCGCTCAGGGACTAGGAGTTGAGGTTAGTTCTCTTGGGATTTTAACCAGTCTCCCTCTCTTGATGTTTGCTCTTTTCTCGGCTTTTGCAAGCCGCTTGGCACAAAAAATCGGACTAGAGCATCTCTTTACTTACTGTCTTCTCCTCTTAACTATTGGCTCTGTCATTCGTATCTTCAATCTTCCCCTTCTCTATCTAGGAACTCTGATTATCGGTGCGAGCATCGCCATTTTCAATGTACTCCTCCCAAGTATGATCCAGGCAAATCAACCTCGAAAAATTAGTTTCCTAACAACTCTCTATGTCACTGCCATGGGGATTTCAACGGCCATCGCTTCTTATCTTTCGGTCCCTATCACCCAAGCTAGTTCTTGGAAAGGCCTCATCCTCGTTCTCAGCCTTCTATGTCTGGTCACTCTGCTAGTCTGGTTGCCAAATCATCGCCACAACCACTATCTAGAAAGGCAGCAAGAAAAGCAAGTCAAAGAAAATATTCTAAAAAGTAAAGATGTCTGGGCTATCATTATCTTTGGCGGGCTTCAGTCCTTGCTCTTTTATACAAGTATGACCTGGTTGCCAACGATGGCTATTAGTGCTGGTCTTTCTAATAGCGATGCGGCTCTTCTAGCTTCTATCTTCTCGCTGATCAGCATTCCTTTTTCCATGACCATCCCAAGTCTAACAACTCGTTTGTCAGACGGTCACCGTCAAATCATGCTGGCAATTATCTCTATCGCTGGTATGATAGGAATTGCCATGCTCTTGTATCCAAGCGACAACTTCCTCTACTGGCTAGTCGCTCACCTCTTAATTGGGACGGCATGTAGCGCCCTCTTTCCTTATCTCATGGTCTGCTTCTCACTTAAGACCAGCTCGCCTGAAAAGACTGCGCAACTCTCAGGTCTGGCGCAAACAGGGGGTTACATCTTGGCGGCCTTTGGTCCTACCTTGTTTGGTTATAGCTTTGACCTTTTCCAATCTTGGATTCCAGCTGTCCTTGCCCTTCTAGCCATCGATATCATCTTGACTATCTCACTCTTTATGGTGGATCGGGCGGATAAGATCCTTTAATTATTCTAAAATACTCCTCAGATATAAACAATGCAAAGCCAGACTCTGTCTGGTTTTTTTGGTGCTTATACCAACAAAAGCACCTCCACCTGTTAGCAGAAAAATGGCATTTTTGATATAATAAGATGTATAAAAACTAATTCTCATACGAAAAATGCATTAGTTTATAAGATAGCTACTATTTTAAACGAGGTACACAGAATGGATGAACAGAAATACAATTTGGAACAAAGCATAGCAGAGTTAGGTAAGCTCCTTGACTTATCAGCCAAAGAGACAAATAAGGATACCTGTGAAACTCTAGCTGAAAAAGCAAAAATAATTTATGAGGGACATCCTGAATCAGAAGACATTGCTTTAGGTTATGCTTTGGTTCTTTTCAATTTATCGGTTGAACAAAAAAATGTTGAGGAGCGTTGGAACACTGCTAATTCTGTCAAAGAAATTTTTGATCGCTTCAATCATTCTGAAACCATTGCTTTACAGTATGCTAAGGCTTTAGTCAATTTGTCAGCTAAACAAGAAAGTGTTGAGGAGCGTTGGAACACTGCTAATTCTGTCAAAGAAATTTTTGATCGCTTCAATCAATCTGAAGACATTGCTTTACATTATGCTATGGCTTTAGTCAATTTGTCAGCAAAACAAGAAAATGTTGAGGGGCGTTGGAACACTGCTAATTCTGTCAAACAAATTGTTGACCGCTTCAATCATTCTGAAACCATTGCTTTACAGTATGCTAAGGCTTTAGTCAATTTGTCAGTTGAACAAAAAAATGTTGAGGAGCGTTGGAACACCGCTAATTCTGTCAAAGAAATTTTTGATCGCTTCAATCATTCTGAAGACATTGCTTTACATTACGCTATGGCTTTAGTCAATTTGTCAGCTATACAAGAAAATGTTGAGGAGCGTTGGAACACCGCTAATTCTGTCAAAGAAATTTTTGACCGCTTCAATCAATCTGAAGACATTGCTTTACGTTATGCTTTTGCTCTGGGCTATTTGTCGGTTGAACAAGTGAATGTTGAGGAGCGTTGGAACACTGTTAATTCTGTCAAAGAAATTTTTGACCGCTTCAAACAGTCTGAAGGCATTGCATCACTTTATGGTATTCTTCTGGTCAATTTATCAGCTATACAAGAAAATGTTGAGGAGCGTTGGAACACTGCTAATTCTGTCAAAGAAATTTTTGACCGCTTCAATCAATCTGAAACCATTGCTTTACAATATGCTAAGGCTTTAGTCTATATGTCACGCAAACAAAAAAGTGTTAAGGAGCGTTGGAACACTGCTAATTCTGTCAAAGAAATTTTTGACCGCTTCAATCAATCTGAAGACATTGCTTTACGTTATGCTTTTGCTCTGGGCTATTTGTCGGTTGAACAAGTGAATGTTGAGGAGCGTTGGAACACTGTTAATTCTGTCAAAGAAATTTTTGACCGCTTCAAACAGTCTGAAGACATTGCATCACTTTATAGTATCGTTCTAGTCAATTTATCAGCTATACAAGAAAATGTTGAGGAGCGAATAAACACTGTTAATTCTGTCAAAGAAATCTTTGAGCTTTTCAAACATTCTGAGGACATTTCTTTAGATTATGCCAATGCTCTTTTCAATCTTTCAAACCTGAAAGATGATATCGAGCAAATAGAGAATACAGTTAATATAATATTAGATATCCTAAAAAATTTCTCTAGCGTTGAAATTCTTAATATTCTAGTGGAAATACTACAAAAAAACCCTGATATAAAATTAGATACAGATAAGATTCCAACTACTAGTCTCACAAAAGTTTTAGATAAGCTGTGTTTAAATTCTAATATTAACACGGACAGAGAATTACTAATTCGTGCTTTAAACCTTAAACTTGCTTCAGGTCGTAAACTAGTTTTAAATACAAAATATGATATTTTAAACGGTTGGATTGAATACTATAAAGATGTTAAAGATAAAGGTAAACTCAATCAATTAATAGATATCTATAGGATCGTTCAAGAAATCAAATTTAAACTTGGTTTGAAAGAAGATAATAAGAAGCTTCAATTTGGCCATTACACCAAGGGAAGCACTCTCCAAATTATGTTAGATCAAGAGGAGAATGAAAAGAAGAAAAGTACTTTTTCGGTATCTGGGAAAACTCGATTGTATAATGCTAATTATATGAATGATCCTGAAGAAGGAATCGTCATAGAACAGATATTGGGCTTAGATAGGCGAGACATCTTGGAACCAAGTTCTTGGTTTTTAATGAGTTTTACAAACAAAACAGATGATTTGGCCATGTGGTCCCAGTATGGTGATGATGCCAAAGGCGTTTGTTTGGTACTTCGTGAAGATGATTTTTCTAGATTTACTTCCTTTAATGATGTTTCTTGGCGTAAAGAGGCCATCCCCTTAGTAGAGACAATGAGTAAGGTAGACTCTACTCTATCGTATGATTTAAAAGGCTCACCAAATGAATTAAATAATATTAAACCAACTGTAGCTATTAAAGATGAAGAAAAAGAGAATGTACCAAAACGGAATAACGATTATCTTTACCGAATTGCCTATGTTAAAAATATAGGTGAAGATATAGAACTTGAACAAACCGAACTATTTGAGAAGTCGGAAATAGAAGAATTAGAAAAATTGTTGAATAGTTTAAAAGAAAAACTAGATATCGGTTCAGAAGTTACGGAGGAGAACTATCAAGATGCTATTGCTAAATGTATCGAAGAAATTCGTTACTTATTCAAATCTGTAGATTATAAATATGAGAATGAACTGCGTATCTTACGCTATGCTAATCTAGACCCAAGTAATGATAAAATCAAAATTGATAAAACCTCTGGGATAGGCAAACTTTATGTAGAACGTGAAAATTCAATTCAAATCGATGAAGTCATTTTCGGCCCTAAGTTTCCAAATCCTGAGTACGTGACTCCTCTATTAAAACTTTTAGATAAGGAAATTAACTATAAGAAATCCACAATAAAATTTAGATAAAGCCTGACAAGATTCTCTAAACTTCTAGTTTTTACTAGGAGTTTTTTATATGTAAAATTTTTACACATATTTCTTGACAGGGCTTTCATATTGAGATACAATATATTTGAAAAGAGTATATATAAAATTTTTATATAATGAAAAGGAGGTTTCCCATGTACTTCCCAACATCCTCTGCCTTGATCGAGTTTCTCATCTTGGCTGTACTGGAGCAGGGGGATTCTTATGGTTATGAGATTAGTCAAACCATTAAGCTCATCGCCAATATCAAAGAATCTACGCTCTATCCCATTCTCAAAAAATTGGAAGCCAGTGGCTTTCTGACCACCTACTCTAGAGAGTTTCAGGGGCGTATGCGCAAATACTACTCCTTGACTAATCGGGGCGTAGAGCAGCTCGTTACTCTAAAGGAAGAGTGGACGCTCTATACCGACACCGTCAACGGCATCATAGAAGGGAGTATCCGCCATGACAAGAACTGACTATCTGACTCAGTTAGAAACCTATCTCAATAAACTGCCTGAAGCTGACCGCATCGAAGCTATGGACTACTTTAAGGAACTATTTGACGATGCTGGCCCAGAGGGCGAAGAGGAACTCATTGCCAGTCTGGGAACACCTAAAGAAGCTGCCCATGATGTCCTCTCTGATCTTCTCGATAAAAAAGTCAATGAAGCCCCTGCTCAAAAGAATGACCGCCAACTGCTACACATTGCCCTCCTGGCTCTGCTAGTAGCTCCTATCGGAATTCCGGTCGGGATCGGCATCCTCATGGCCATCATCGGTATTATTATCGCGGCTGCCTCCGTCATTCTAGCCTTTTTCACCGTTTCGGTGACGGGTATCCTGCTAGGTGGACTCTTTATCGTAGAGAGCTTTAGCGTCCTAGTCGAAGCCAAATCTGCCTTTATTTTGATTTTCGGGGCTGGTTTGCTTGCTATCGGTGCTTCTTCTCTTGTTCTACTAGGTATCTCCTATGTAGCCCGTTTCTTTGGCCTCCTAATCGTCCGCTTGGTGCAATGGATTCTTAAAAAAGGAAAGAGAGGTGACAGACATGCGTAAATTGACGAAAGGATTTCTCATCTTTGGTGTGGTTTCTACAATCCTTGGTTTTATCATGATCATTGTAGGCGCCCAGTCCAATGGTATTCAAAGTTTGCTTGCCATGTCAAAAGACCCCGTCTATGACAATCGTATCGAAGAAGTTACCTTTGGAAGCGAAGTGGAAAAACTTGATTTGACCCTTGAAGAACACAGCCTAACCATCACAGAGTCTGTAGATGACAAGATCCATATCACCTATCATCCTTCCGTGTCTGGCCGTCACGATCTGACTACTGGCATGAGTGACAAAACACTGAGCGTCACTGACAAACAAGCCTCCCAACATCGTTTTCTCGGATCAGGAATCGAAGGCCTACTTCATATCGCCAGCAGCTATTCCAACCGTTTTAATGAAGTTATTCTCTCCCTACCTAAAGGAAGAAGGTTGCAAGCCATCACCGTCTCAGTCAATCGTGGACAGACCTCCATCCGTCAAGCCACCCTTGAAAATGCGACAATCAAAACAAAAGGCTACCACTTAAGAATAACAGAAAGCTCCATCAAGAACAGTACACTAACGACACCTAGTATTATCAATATTTTTGATACAGAATTGACAGATAGCCAGGTCAAGACGGAAGGGGAACACATCTATGCTGAAAATATCAAGGTCCGCGGTAAGGTAGAACTAGACTCTCATAACGACTTAAGACTCTTTCTTTCTAAGACAGAATTCGATCGTATCAATCTAGATATTTCTTCTCAGCATGGCGGTATCTATCGTAAAGCACAAAGAGAGCATCCTAAACAAAAAGAGAATGAACTTGCCAACCCTTATAAAACTGAAAAAGCCGATGTCAAGGACCTACTGATTATAAAAGCCAACCAGGATATCTACCTACCTAAGGAGGAAGAGTACTCTTCTCCATCTAGAAACCATTGACAAAAACGCTTTCATCTGCTAGTCTAAAGATAGAAAAGTACCATAAAAAAGGAGGTTCCACCATGACACAAGAATGGTTTGAAAGCGCCGACCTAGAGAAGAAATCAGCTCAGACGAAATCGGAAATCCAACCCGACCAACCAGAGACTTCGGAAACTGTGGAGACTGAACCACAAGCAAGCGAAGAAACTCCTATCTTATCTAAAGAGTCGAAAACGCATGAGGAGGAAACTCCTCAAATAATCGAGGAAACCCAAACGAAGGAAGAGGGAGAAGGGAAAGCTGAAGAGGAATGCAACCAAGAAAACTCTGTAAAAGAGAAAAGTATTCTCAGCAAAGCTTTAGAGAGTCCTTACATCCCAGATATCGATCCCCGCAAAACTGCTAGATTCAAAGAAGAAATCTCACTATTTTGGTCTTGGCTGCTAGATGCCATCCAAGAACCAACTGCCAGCAAGAATACGGACCAAAAGCATCGTTACAGTGTCTTTGCCCTACTCACCTTGCTGTCGTCAATCAACCTTTTCTTTAGTATCTATCATGTCAAACGCCTCTACTATGGCTATATGGTCTCTATTGCTAATAGTTCTCCTAACCAGCTCCCACCTTTAGATCTCTTTGCTGGACTTTCGATTCTGGTCGCTAGCGCTCTATTTTACTTTTCCATCATTTTGGGAGGTTTTACTGTCCGACGTGTGTTGGACCAGGAGAGCGACTTTACATTCCAAGAAGCCTTCGATCGTTATAGCAGACTCTTTGCTATCCCACTTGTCCTAACCGCTCTAGCAAGTTTCTTTGCACTTTTTGGTGGCTTACGATTTGCTGGCATCCTTACTCTTCTAAGCATGACCATCTTTGCCCTTGGCAATCTCTTTGTGATTAGCAAGCCTAGTAAGACCAGTAGCCTTGACCCATTTTATCGATTCTTGCTAGCTGTCTTACTTGATGGCGCTATTCTCTTACCCTTCTTCATTGCAGAGCTCGCACTGACAGTGGACTACCTTCGCATCCTGACCTTCTTTTAATCAAAATCCCTGCCATTTGTTAATGACAGGGATTTTTATGCTTACTCTTTTTTAAACAAGACCTACTCGATGCTTGCCAATTCTTCAAAATCTTTTCCCAAAATGGCTTGTACTTCTAATTGATTGGCATCTAGTTGGTGGTAAAATGCTGTTGGTAGTGACTCTAGAAATCTTGCATAGTCCAAGCGAGCGATGGATTCGTAGTCTTCTGCTTTGGACCCATCACCAAAAATCGTCACTAGGTCAATCTCCCAAACAAGCTCCTTGCCTGCCAGCTGCTCGGTATAAGGAGCTGGTACAAAGGGTTCCTTTGGCAAAATCGTCTTGACTCCCTGGGCTAGGTGATAGATACCGTGCACCTTGCCTTGAGCATCTGGGTAAAATTTCACACTGGCAAGGTAGGCATCAGAGCCTTGAACCTTCTTGACCAGCTCTTCAAAATGTGCCAATCCATCCTCAGCCAAAAAGCTCTCGAGGTATTCCTTGTTGAAATAGATAGGGGACAAGAGCCCTTGGCAATATACTAAACGAACCGCCTTATCCGCTAAATATTGCTTGACCGTTTGTCGGAAATAGGTTTCAAAGTCAAAGTCTTCTAACCCTTCTACCACTTGCCCCAACTTACTCGATAGGGCTTGGAGGAGAGTCTCTACAATCTCCCAGTCCGCTCTGGTAAGGAAGTCTGGAATCACCACTTGATAGCCTTTTCGGCTATCCGCATAGTTCACTTTGAAGAGAAATTGTGACTGACCTACAATCCCACACTCGATATACTCGAGACGATTGAGTGGCTGACGGAGATAGACTGCATCATAACTATGCGACTCCAAGCCCTCCACCAAGGCCAAGATGGACTTGGCAGTCAAGACCTCCTGTTGTCCTAGAATACTTTCTTTATTTGGGATAAAAAATGTTTTCGCCATAACTGGCCTCCTTTGAAATCGTTTACATACAGTATAATCTATTTTCCTAAAAGATACAGAAACAAACTTTAGATTTTTAGATAAAAAGCATAGAAAAACAACCCCTAAGGACTGTTTGATGTTATACAGTAGCGACTTGATCCAAGCTTTCACCGATAGCTGCTAGGCGCTCGATTACTTCTGCTTGTGTCAATTCATTTTCTGAAACATAGCGGTTTCGTGGGTGAACACGGCACTCGTGTGAGCATCCACGAAGGTACTTGTCTTCATTTTCTTCTGATGTTAGGATACGACGGTTACAGAAGGGATTTCCACAGTTGACATAACGTTCACATGGTGTTCCATCAAACCAGTCTTTCCCTACGATGGTTGGGTTAACATGGTTAACATCAACGGCGATACGCTCGTCAAAGACGTACATTTTCCCATCCCAAAGCTCACCTTGAACTTCTGGGTCTTTACCGTAAGTTGCTATTCCTCCGTGCAATTGGCCGACATCTTTGTAGCCTTCACGCACCATCCAGCCTGAGAATTTCTCACAGCGAACGCCACCTGTACAGTAAACCACGACACGCTTGTCCATGAATTTTTCCTTGTTATCACGGACCCATTGTGGTAACTCACGGAAGTTGCGGATGTCTGGACGGATAGCCCCACGGAAATGTCCTAGGTCGTACTCATAATCGTTACGTGTGTCAAGGACCACTGTATCTTCATCAAGAAGGGCTTCTTTGAACTCTTTTGGAGACAAGTAAGCACCTGTTGTTTCAAGTGGGTTGATATCGTTGTCAAAGTCGTTGTCTTCCAAACCAAGGTGGACAATTTCTTTCTTGTAGCGAACAAACATCTTCTTGAAGGCTTGTTCATTTTCTTCGTCAATCTTGAACCAGAGGTCTTCCATTCCTGGGAGGCTGTGAACGTAGTCCATATATTTTTGAGTTGTTTCGTAGTCACCTGAAACGGTTCCGTTAATTCCCTCGTCAGCGACTAGGATACGGCCTTTGAGACCGATTGATTTACAGAAAGCCAAGTGGTCTGCAGCAAATTGCTCTGCATTTTCAATTGGAGTATAAAGGTAGTAAAGTAAGACACGAATATCTTTTGCCATAAGATTTGTTCTCTTTTCTATTCTTAAATTTTCAGAATTTTTCATTCAACTATACTAGTATACCCACTTGAGAAAACGAATGCAATTTATTTGACCGGAAATCATAAGGAGGAGACTCTATCGGCTCCTCTACCAGTAATTCTGGAAAGGACAAGGTTAGATAGAGGTATGTGTGTCAAATCGCCTCAACTCTCAGAATTGCTACTTTCATTTTTGCATCCAAAAATCACTACCTTCCCTAGAAAACTAGGGAAGGCAGTGATTGTATTTTTAGGAATTAGGAATGAATACACGAAATCAGTTTATCTTATGATTTTTTGCTTTTCAAGAATTCGTCGTATTGTTTTTGCATTTCATCCAATACTTTTTGGTATGCACCTTCAGATTTCAGTTTTTCCATCAATTCTGGAATAGCTTTATCTGGGTCAACAGTACCAGTATTGATAGCTGTATCGAATTGTTGCATTGTGTTAGTGATTGCAGAGATTTCAGATTTTACGCTATCAGTGTTAAAGATGAATCCAAGAGCTGGAGACTCTTTAGCATCAGCCAAATCTTTCTTAGATTGAGCAATTTGCTCATCTGTTACGTTTTCGTTGATGTAAAGGATCCAGTTGTTACCTGTGTTCCATCCACCCATGTGAGTGTTTCCTTTGTATCCTTCAAGGACGCGAACACGGTTTTCTTTACCTTCAATTTTCTCCCAGTTCTTGCCTTCTGGACCGTAAACAAGTCCGTTCAAGAGTTCAGGGTTAGTGTTCAAGAGGTTCAACACTTCCATTGATTTTTCTTTGTTCTTAGAGTTGTTTGAGATAACAAAGTTAGCAACTTGAGTTGTTTGGTTTTTCTTGATGAAGTTAGTGAATGGTTTGATTTGGATATCTTTGTTAGCTACACGAGAGAGCAAGCTGTTACCGTAGTCAGCTGGTCCTACTGTTTCTTCACGAACGAACCAAGTGTCTTGTTGAAGGTCAAATGAAGTGTCGCTTGTTGCTACGTCTTTTGGAATGTATCCTGCTTCGTAGAATTTGTGAAGAGTCTTCAAGTGCTCTTTGAAACGAGGAACGTCGTAACGGTTTACGATCTTAGTAGTATCCCCTTCAAGGTCGATAACGAATGGAAGTCCGTTAGCTACTGGGTAGTCAAAGTTTTCAGAAGGGATAAAGTTCTTAGTAACTGCAAATGGTACTACATCTGGAGCTTTTTCTTTGATTTGTTTCAAGACTGGTTCAAGTGTTTCGTATGAGTTTACACCTGAAATGTCGATACCGTATTTAGCAAGAAGAGTTCCGTTGAAGGCAAAGTTTTGTGAAGATGCAACGTTGGCCGCAACTGGAACAGCATAGATCTTACCGTTTACAGTGTTCCCTTTGATGTAAGCTGGGTCAAGTGCTTTGTAAAGATCTGCTCCTTCTTTCTTGTACAATTCTGTCAAGTCAGCATAAGCACCTTTTTGAGCGTTTACAATGTAGTTATCTGCAAAAGCGATATCGTAGTTTTCACCTGATGATGTGATAACTGACATTTTCTTACCGTAGTCACCCCATCCAAGGTATTGGATATCCAATTTAGCACCAACTTTTTCTTCGATGATTTTGTTTGCATTTTCTAGCAATTCATCCAAGTTGTCTGGTTTGTCACCGATTTGGTACATTTTAAGAACAGGTTTTTCTCCTGAAGCTGAGTCAGCAGCTTTTTTGTTGTTACCTGAAAGGTTCCCACAAGCAGCAAGACTTGCAGCCAAAGCGACTACGCTAGCAGATGCAAAAGCATATTTTTTCCAGTTTTTCATGATAAAAACTCCTTTTTTATTTTTAAACTTATAAACGATTTAATGATTTGTAACTTCAGCCACTAAGATGAAGTTAGGAAAAGAGAAACGGTGTTTCTCAGTAAGTCCTATTCTTTCACACCACCGATGGTCAAACCTTTTACAAAGTAGCGTTGGAAGAATGGATACAGAATGGCAATCGGAAGGGTTGCAACCACAACCATGGCCATACGTCCTGTTTCTTTTGGAAGAGCAACACCCAGTTGACCAGAAAGACCGACTGCTTTAGCAATGTAGTCCATATTTTGTTGGATTTGCATAAGCAAATACTGCAATGGATACAAGTTGTCACTCTTGATGTAAAGAAGGGCGTTGAACCAGTCGTTCCAGAAACCAAGAGCTGTCAAAAGCGTGATGGTTGCGATACCTGGTAGCGATAATGGTAAACAGATTTGGAAGAAGATCCGGGCTTCACTAGCACCATCAATACGAGCGGACTCGAGAATGGCTTCTGGAATGGTCTTCTTGAAGAAGGAACGCATCAAGATGATGTTAAATGGTGAGAGAAGCATTGGAACAATTAAGGCCCAAACTGTATCACCCAGTTGAAGCAAACGAGTTACCACGATATAGCCCGGAACCAAACCGGCGTTGAACAACATACTAAGTAGGACGAAAATCGTAAAGAATCTGCGGTACTTAAAGGTTGTCCGAGAAATGGCGTAGGCATAAGTGGTTGTGATAAAGACATTTGTCAAGGTTCCAACTACTGTTACAAATACTGAGATAAAGAGCGCTTGTAAAATCTTATCTTTAAACTGAGCCAAAAACTCGAAACCATCTAATCCAAACTGTGATGGGAAGAAGCTATATCCATGTTGGAGGATGCTCTTTTCATCTGTGATGGAAATCATGATGACAAAGATAAAGGGCAAGATACAAGAGAGAGCAATCAATCCAGAAATAATACTAAAGAAGATATCTGCCTTCTTACTAAAGGAGTGAATGCCGACATTATCAATTTTTGCTTTTTTAATTTTTTCTGCCATGCTTTCCTCCTTTCTAGAATAGTGCTGAATTTGGATCGACTCGTCTTGCAAGTATATTTGAGAAGATAACGAGAATCAAACCGACAACTGACTGATAAAGACCAGCTGCTGATGCCATACCAATATCCGCTGTTTGAGTCAAACCATTATAGACATAGACGTCTAGTACGTTGGTTACATTATAGAGCTGACCAGCATTGTGTGGGATTTGGTAGAAAAGACCGAAGTCTGCACGGAAGATGTTTCCGACTGCAAGGATAGTCAAAACAGTTATCAGCGGTGTCAACTGTGGAATCGTTACATTGCGAATCCGTTGCCACTTGCTAGCCCCGTCCACTGTTGCTGCTTCGTAGTAGGTTGGGTCAACTCCCATGATAGTCGCATAGTACATGACACTGCTATATCCAAAGCCTTTCCAGATACCTAGGAAAAGGAGAAGATATGGCCAGATACCCAAGTCTGCATAGAAGTTAATTCCCTTCACACCAATGGTTTCCAAGAAACGGTTGATAACCCCTTTGTCGATGTTTAGGAAAGCATCTGTAAAGAAACTGATGATAACCCATGACAAGAAGTAAGGGAACAACATAGATGTTTGGAAGATTTTAACCATTCTCTTAGAGCGGAGCTCGCTGAGGATGATGGCAATACCCACCGACACAATCAAGCCGATAAAGATAAATCCAAGGTTGTAAAGAACGGTATTACGAGTGATAATAAAAGCATCTTTAGAACTAAATAAGAACTTAAAGTTATCGAAACCAACCCACTTACTATTCATAATACTGTGGATAAATCCTTCACCACTCATATGGTAGTCTTTGAAGGCGACCACATTTCCAAATACTGGGATGTAGAAGAATAGAATCAACCAAAGCGCCCCTGGTAAAACCATCAAGAGAAAGATCCAGTTATCTCTTAAGGTCTTTGAAAACTTTTTCATAATTTCCTCCCATTTTATTCCTAAAAACTGATTTCATCGAATTTTTAGGTTTGATAACGATTACATTATTAGTATACTCCTATTTGAAGGCTAGGTTAAACTACTAATTATAGAAAAAACTCCACAAATTATTTTATGTGGAGAAGTTTTTTATAAGAAATAGGTTTCACGAGAAACACTCTACATGCGATAAATGTATTTCCTCTTTACTAATTGAAAACTTGTTCTAATATTGGGTGATGAAACTCGACAAAATGAACCTGGGCATTTATGATAGCCCCTGATTCATTTTTATCAATCTCTGGTCTTCCTTCGGTGTGTAAAAGAGCAGGATTACCATCCTTGTAGCCAAAGAGAATCACCTCTTTCTCTGCTTCATTCACATAGCAAGCTAGGATTTCAAACCGCCCAGAACCTGAACCTGCACTATACCCATACCATTTAACAGTATAATTCACCCCATCTACTTGTCCAAATTGCATTACCTGGTCTGGCACTGCTAGTCCATAGTAGTGACCATATGTTGCTAAGTTAGTTGACTTAAATCTTTCACCTTTACTATCCAAATAGAATTCCATGGCTGTTTTTATCTTGTCTATTAAAGAACTATTATCTGTATCTGGCTTGCTCTCTGTAGTTATACTCGTTTTTAATAGAAATTCCTTAAAACGTTGCGCTAAATCTGTGTTCTCAGTCTCTTCAAAATTTGCAGAAGGGATAGTTTCCAGTGTCTTATCGCTATGCAAAACCTGTGCTTGCCCATCCTTCAGTGTAAATAGGTAGAAATGTTTGTCCTGATTGTCATAGTAGGCATCCAAAACCAAGTAATCATAGGCATTGTCACTCGATACTCCAAAAACATTCCATTTGACACTTTTCTGAGAGACAGTTGTTGCTTCTAATTTTTTGATGAGATCATTCTTTTCATCAAAGTTTCTATGCTCTAGTCTATGATAGGACTGCCCCATAGAAGAAGCCCAACTTGCAAACTCTTCTTCCCACTTTTC
Source organism: Streptococcus oralis (assembly GCF_021497945.1). Taxonomy (NCBI): domain Bacteria; kingdom Bacillati; phylum Bacillota; class Bacilli; order Lactobacillales; family Streptococcaceae; genus Streptococcus; species Streptococcus oralis. The sequence continues at coordinate 1,836,293 of NZ_CP046524.1, forward strand.
GGTGTTGTATTGGATTAGCTTCTGAAAATCTGAGTAGTTCTTCATAATCAAGGCTTGATCAGTCGGATTAGATAACTGGAGTTCTTCCACGGCTGCAACTGTAGCAGCCATAGGTGACTGAACACTTGTATCCTTGGATTCTTTTTCGTGCGAAAGAGCCTTTTGATAGGAATCTGCTAAATAGTGAAAATAGTTGGTTGTTTCCTTGGTTTGTTGCTCCCTTGGTATTGACGGACTAGTTACGCCATCCTCTGTCGCTCTGTGGCAGGCAGATAAGACTAGCATACTAGCACCTAGGACCAGTAGTAACTTTTTCATGGTCATACCTCCAAACTATCTCTGTAGCCTCATTATACCACTTCCAAGCCTTTTTTCTATTGTATCCCTTGCTCTCAAAGATAGATCCGAAAAGAATAGGGATAATAGTCAGTTCAAAATATCTTATATAGACGGCTTAGAGATAGTTTCAAGAACAGCTACTCCGTCTCTCTTAAACAATAATATCTTGATTGACTTTTGCTTTATTTAGTGTTATTTTCAATATGAAATGGGTATTCAGTTAGAATGAGCAAGGAAAAAAACTGCGCTCATCAAACTGGTTCATAAATGTCGACACTCATAATAAAATATAGCACTTTGATTCGACTAAAATATTGACGTCTGAATATCAAAATGATGAAGGAGTTGAAGTCAATGAGAACTATAATCGTTTCGTTTATCATATTGTCAATCCTGACTGGAAGAATTCTATTACAGACCTTTCTCTCCAAAAAAGAAAGCAAGTGGCTTGGTTTAATCCTGCCGAGCATAACTTATGCCTTTTCTTTATTGATGGTCTTTTCTCTTGCCCATACTAACAGCATGACCTGGTGGGACATTTTCGGTCAGCTTATCTTAACTTTTTTTATTGCGAATATTCCTACCTCTGTTCTTTTAGCAATTTACTTCGCATGTCGAAAAAATCCTTAAAACAATGATTATACAGGATTTTGGGCAGGAGACTGAACACGAACAATTTATTAAGACAGCGTTCCTCCCCTCCCATAACAATCCTAGCCTTTTATCCCCTCGTGCTATTGTGGGGATTAAGTAGGATTATAGGGGGATGAGATAGGCTACAACCTGCTTTGTTTTTACCTTTTGGCCCCTAGTGTCGAATTGTTATGTGGCTTTTCTGCTGGTAAAAGAAGGGGTTGCTATAAATGGTTCTTCCCATTTACAGGGATTTTTAACTGGCTCATTCCATTTGTCGTTTTTGGTGAACGGTTTATGACAGCAGAATGGATTTCACTAACACTTATTGCGGTAGCCCCAGCTATTCTCGGTCTTTTAGCGGGGGTCTTTTCAGTAAGAAACATCGAACGATAGAATCTTAGTACAAGATTTAAAATAGAAACGAGGCGGAATTATTTAGTGATTTCGCCTCGTTTCTATTTCAGTGACCAAAAGTCTCTATTTGCACTAGCTCCTTTCTGAGTCTTATTCTTCAAAACAAGGGAAAAGCCCCACAAGTCAACCAACTGAGGTTGCCTGCGGGGCTTATTTTCCACTAAATCATTCATCTTTAAACTATTTCTAGTATTTCTTCAATGAAAGACCTGACTTTTTACAACTTATAAAAAGTTATTCGTCCTCTTTTTTCTGACGTCCTGCCAAGCCAAGAACTGATAGAAGCAAGCCTAGACCTGTCAGCGTCGCAAGGCTTGAACCAACCTGAGATTCACCTGTTCGTGGAAGAGTAGGTGCTGGGCGTTCTGGTGTGAACGGTGTCGTTGGTGCCCCTGGTTTAACTGGAGTATCAGGAGTATGAGGGACCTCTGGCGCTACTGGGATCGTAGTATAATGAACATCTTTAACAATGTTTTCTTGGGTAACCACTTCTGATGGAACAGTCGCAACATCCACAGTGTAACCTGGAATCACTGGCGATGGGACAGCGTCGTAGTTTGCCTTGTCGCTTGTCCAATCCGTCGTGCTCACAACAGAGCCAGTTACCTTGTCTGTCGTTACGGTACGTGTCCAAGTCGCTGTTTGTACCTTGTCTGCTGGGGTTTGACCACCGGCACCATGGTAGCGAACAGTCATGCTTACTTGTTTGGTTTCCTCAACTGAAACAGTTTTGTGTTTCAAGCGAATCACCACGTTTTGGTCTACGCTACTGTCGGTATCAAACTGAGCTGGCAATTCATCCTTGGAAACCACTTCGTAACCCTGTGCCAAATAACTTGCAATCACAGTTTCGTATTTCGTTTGAGCAGCAGCTGGAAGAGCAGTACCTGACTCACCGTTTGTCAATTCAACTTGCTTTTCCAGAGTCTGACCGGTTGTCTCATCTACAACTGTGTAAGTAACCTTTTGGGTTTGAGCTGTATTCTGAGCAGTATAATGCACATTCTTGACAATGTTTTCTTGGGTAACCACTTCTGATGGAACAGTCGCAACATCCACAGTGTAACCTGGAATCACTGGCGATGGGACAGCGTCATAGTTGGCTTTGTCGCTTGTCCAATCTGTCGTGTTCACAACAGAGCCAGTCACCTTGTCTGTCGTTACGGTACGTGTCCAAGTCGCTGTTTGTACCTTATCTGCTGGAGTTTGACCACCGGCACCATGGTAGCGAACAGTCATAGTCACTGCTTTATTTTCTTGACTAGAGCTTGTACCATGTTTCACGTGAACCACTACATTTTGGTCATAACTACTATCGAGGTCAAACTTAGCTGGAAGCTGGTCTTTTGAAACCAATTCATAACCTTGAGCTAGATAGGCGTCCACGATTGAATCATACTTCGCTTCTGTACCATTTGGAAGAGGAGTATCAGAGTTCCCACTTGTAAGCTCTTGCTTATCTTCCAGTGTGGTATTAGTTGTATCGTCAATAATAGTATAGGTTACTTTTTGTTTGTCGGCCTTGTATTTAACCGTAACCTTGATGTCAGCCTGATCAGCAGTTACGTTTTCTGCGTCAACTTTAGCCTTATCTGGTGTGTAGCCATCAACAGTTGGAGAAACTACCTCTGGGAAGGTGCCAGTAGATGGTGCCCAAGCCCCCGGTGTAACATCCTTCGTCACTTCATCTGTTTTCACTTCTCTAGTGAAAGTCAAGGTCGTTTTCTTCTCTGGAGCTGCTGGTGTATTATCATCCTCGTAGACGTAGTTAATCGTTTGCGTTACAGTCTTGGTTTCTGTAGAAGTTGACACTTTGTGTTTCACATGAACTACTACATTTTGGTCATAACTACTATCGAGGTCAAACTTAGCTGGAAGCTGGTCTTTTGAAACCAATTCATAACCTTGAGCTAGATAGGCGTCCACGATTGAATCATACTTCGCTTCTGTACCATTTGGAAGAGGAGTATCAGAGTTCCCACTTGTAAGCTCTTTCTTATATTCCAAAGTGGTATTAGTTGTATCATCGATGATGGTATAGGTTACTTTTTGTTTGTCGGCCTTGTATTTAACCGTAACCTTGATGTCAGCCTGATCAGCAGTTACGTTTTCTGCGTCAACTTTAGCCTTATCTGGTGTGTAGCCATCAACAGTTGGAGAAACTACCTCTGGGAAGGTGCCGACCGATGGAGTCCAAGCACCTTGCGTAGTCGTTTTAGTCACTTCATCTGTTTTCATTTCTCTAGAGAAAGTCAAGGTCGTTTTCTTCTCTGGAGCTGCTGGTGTATTGTCATCCTCGTAGAGGTAGTTAATCGTTTGGGTAACAGTTTTGGTTTCTGTAGAAGTTGACACTTTGTGTTTCAAGCGAATGACCACGTTTTGGTCCACGCTGCTGTCGGTGTCAAATTGGGCTGGCAATTCATCCTTAGAAGCCACTTCGTAACCTTGTGTTAAGTAGCCTGCGACTACGGTGTCGTATTTCGTTTGTGCTGCAGCTGGAAGAGCAGCACCAGACTCGCCTGTTGTCAATTCAACTTGATTTTCCAGAGTCTGACCTGTTGTCTCATCTACAACTGTGTAAGTAACTTTTTGCGTTTGGATTGTGTAATATACATCCTTAACAATATTCTCTTGAGTAACTGCTTCAGACGGCACCGTCTCGACATCCACGCTATAACCAGGAATCATTGGAGACGGAACAGCATCATAGTTTGCTTTGTCGCTTGTCCAAGCTGTGGCAGAAACTTCTGTGCCTGTGATCTTATCTTTTGTTACTGTACGAGTCCAAGTCGCTGTCTGCACATGGTCTGCCGGTGTTTGTCCACCGGCACCGTGATAACGAACAGTCAAGTTTACATCCTTGCTTTCTTGGATATCAGTTGTGCCATGCTTCAAGTGAACAACCACATTTTGATCGTGGCTACTGTCAAGGTCGAACTTAGCTGGAAGCTGGTCTTTCGAAACCAATTCATAACCTTGAGCTAGATAAGCATTCACCATTAAATCATATTTTTCTCGGGCACTGTCTGGAAGAGGAGTATCAGAGCCTCCGCTGGTAAGTACTTCCTTATCTTTCAGCGTTTTTTGGGCAGTGTCGTCAATGATGGTATAGGTTACTTTTTGCTTATCTGCTTTATAGGTAACCGTTTCTTCAATATCTGCGCTATCTCCCGTAATCTGTTCAACGGCTGCTACAGTTGCCTTATCTGGTGTATAACCATCAATCTTTGGAGAAACTACCTCTGGGAAGGTTCCGGTAGACGGGAACCAAGGACCCTTATAGACAATCTTATTAGTCACCAGATCCTTGTTGTTAATCCGATAGAACTTCAAAGTCTGAACCTTCGTATCCGCTGCCTCTGTGTTATCTTCATAAACATACTTGATGGTCTCTGTGACTGTCTTTGTTTCTTGAACTGCAGCTCCCTTATGATGTAGATGAACTTCAAAGGTTTGAAGATTTTCATTATAGGTTACACCAGTTGCTGGATAATTATCTGAAACGAGTCCATAATTTCGATCAGTATACGTCTTAATGGTTTCAGCTGTTCGATAAGGATCAGTCTGCCCATAAAAACCATTCAAATCCTTCGTTTCAAGCGTTTCCCCTGTTGTGTCATCAATGTAAGTGACCTTTGCACTAGCTGGATTAGCCGTATAAACGACTGTCTTTTCGATATTGTCACTGTTAGCCGTAATATTGTCAACTGCTGGAACCTCCGCTAAATCTGGAGTGTAACCTTTGATTGTTGGTGATGTTACGGCCGCAAAACTTGTTCCATTTTCCGCTGTCCAATCACCAGTTGTAACATTTGTAACAAGGTCAGTTGTTGCTGTTCTGGTGAATTTTAAGCTGCTAGTGTGGTCTGGAGCTGCTGGTGCACCGCCCTCGTATGTATAATGGATAGTTTCCTTAACCGTCTTTTCTTCTGTTACTGAAGTCTTTTTGTGTTTCAAATGAACTTCAAAGGTTTGAAGGGTTTCATTATAGGTTACACCATTTGTTGGATAATTGTCTGAAACAAGTTCATAATTTTGATCGGTATACGTCTTAATGGTTTCAGCTGTTCGATAAGGATCAGTCTGCCCATAAAAACCATTCAAATCCTTCGTTTCAAGAACTTTTCCTCCGTTAGTATCATCGTCAATATACGTAACTTTGGCACTAGATTTTTTGGCTGAATAGACATAATAAAATTCTTGGTCGTTGCTAGTGAATGGAATTTGTTTAGTAGTCTTTAACTGTGTACCATACGACGCGATTGCTGTATCAGCTGTTACAAGTGTGTAGCCTGTAATTGTTTTTGGATTAGCGTTATAATCAGGGGTTGGAGTGGCAGTTCCTCCTGCTGGATAACCATATTTATAGTCCTGAGTTTCAATTTCCTTGCCGTTTGTATCGACATAGTGTATTGTAATCTTCTTCTGACCTTCAGCACGCGCAACGGATGGGGTTGTTGTGGCAGAAATCGTTTCTTCTTTAAGCTTAGTTACATTACCATTGTCATCAACGTTATAACTATAACTTCTTGACTCATTCGTTATAGTATTCTTAATTGAGGAATCTGCAAAAGTAATTCGTGTTGAATGCCCAGTTCCTTGAATGACACTAGCATCCTTTAAAATAGCACTAACTTTTTTATTGACTTCTTCTGTTCTGTTGATTTCCTGATATTGATCGCCCATTTGAGCATAGTCGTCAGTTGGCCAAATATCATGATAGGTAGTAGCACCATTTCCTGTCATTTTTCCTAAATTAATAGCAACTGTGTAGGTCCCATCTCCATTATCAATAACAACTGAAGAATTTTTGCCTGCTTGCTTTAATGCTTTAAGAATAGTATCATTTGTTGAATTTGCAGGTAGATTTATTAACTTATTATCTGGATCTGAATTGATGCTAATAGAAGTTGAAGTATCTCCTTTAACAAGATATTTTCCATCCTCACTAATTGCTAAAGTAGAAGTATATCTTTTAAGGTCTGGTTTGATACTAACAATTTTTGACCCATTACCTGGTTTTATACGATGGACAGAAATGATATCACCATTTGGAATTCCTGTTTGTCCAGGGTTGGTACCATCGCTTGACAATAAATTATTATAATAATTTGCATCCCCAGTTGAAGTGCCTATTTTTATTGAATTTGCTCTATCGCTACTTGCACTATTATAAACAGCAAAAGGCGCCTGTGCTTTCTCAAATGTTCTTGGTGTTGGTTTAAAAGTAAACTTATTGCCATTTATTTCTAAAATAATATTTTCATAACTTGATTTTGCTGTAAATTTCCCAATAGTCGCTGCTTTTTGAGTGACCGATACCGTCTTTTCAGTATTTTGAGGCATATCTTGGAAGCTTTGGTCTAAGGTGATTTCATAGGCAAGATTATTGGGGTCAGAATGCACAAATTTAATTGTTCCAACACCATCTATCCGTTCTGCTGTTCCAGAACCAAGATTTGAATAATAGGCACCATAGGCATTATTTGTTAATTTAACTGGAATACGGAGAACATCACCTTTTTTCAGCGTCCCATCTTGTGTTATTTTAAAGTCCATTTGAACCTTGTCAAAGGGAACTTCTTGAGCAGGCAAAGGTTTTGTATCACCTGAACGCATAACAGTTCCATCTTTAGTCGTAACCGTTACTGAAAAATTCGAGATTTGAGTTGGGTTTTGTTGCAAACTTCTGCGCGTACGTACCGGAGCAGTCGAACGAGGAGTAGCTGCTGTTTGCCCATCAGTAGACTTTTCAACCAGCTTAGACTCAACAGGTGCTGGAGTTTCTTTTACGACTGCTGTCGAGTTTGAAGGAGCTACGGATTTTTTGTCTGCTCCTTCCACTTCAGGGGCAGTTTTTGAAACTGACACTTTCTTTTCTGCTTGTTCAACAGTTGGTGCTGGACTAGTAGCTTTTTCTGTTTCCTTAACTTCTGTGGCTGAAGATACTTTCTCTGACTCCACCACTGCTGATTGATCACTATTATTTTCTGATTTCACATCAGTTGTCGAGCTAGTCTCTACTAGACTGCTCAGATTGTTGTTTTCATCTGCTTGTACAGTTGGTGTGCCAAGCGCTACTCCATATATCGCCAAGCTAGCGATTGCAATCGAAACAAGTCCAACATTTTTCTTTCTTAGAGAAAATTTTTCATGTCTTCCCTTGTAAATTTTAAAACTCTTCACTTTCTATATTCCTTTCTAAGTTTGACATATGATTATTTTATTAGAGATAGACTTTTACAACCTCTACGCATAGGAAACCTCTGCTCTATATTATACATTTTACTCCTTGATAATTCAACTGATGCAGTTAAAATCTACCCACCTAATTTAATAAAAATCTTGATTCATATAGCTTTTAAGCACATGTATTGCTGAATATGTTATTCTATCAAATATCCCCTACTTTCTATATTTTATCTATTTTTAAATATTATATTTAAGCAAAAACATCTTCTTTTTATAAAGAAGATGTTTGTCAATATTCTACTCCTAAGTCGTATAAATCGTCGATGCTGTCGCAATGGTGTGCCACTGGTTAGCTGTAGTTGCTGCGAAATCCTTGTCTGCGTAGAAGTCAGTAAATGGTAGGATTTCAACTTCTAGCTCGTCGATGCGGTCAATCTGTCCTTCCAGATAAGCCTCGATGCGGCTTTCTGCGCGTTTGATGCGTTGCAAGAGTCCGCCCATACGGATATCGACCGTATCCAAACCAAAGACCTTGTTTTCTTTCAGCCATTGGTGGCTAAAGAGGGCATGGAAGTGTTCGATTTGGCTTCTAAGTTTTGGTAATTCTTGTCTTGCGATTTCTTTCAGACTTTCTTTATCACCCGCCTGGTAGGCCTGACGAATGCATCGTCCCACATCCACTTTACTGCTTAAAATCTGGTTCAACTGAGCCTGAGTTTCAAAGAGATAGGCATAATTCCCAGCTTTTTCTTTAATGTCAGTAAGCGTCTCAGCAGCCTGAGCGAAGTGCGGTTTGTCCTGTTCAGGTGTCATGTGCTGATCAAGGATCGGACAGAGAACATCCTGATAAAAGACATAGCGGTTGGGATTGATACCGCTGAGATTGCCTGGTAGGTCTGGCAAGAGATTGGCTAGGTCAATCTGCATGAAATCCTCAACTGATAGACCTGTATTGGTCTTGAAATGTGCAGACAAACGGTCTAGGTCATTGCGGTAGCAGAGTTCTGCCCAGATTTGCAAACTTGGTAGGATAGAAAACTGGGCTGTCTCGCCACCATTGTCCCCCCAACCAGTTACGATGACTTCTTTGATCTGATTAGCACGACAGGCTTTATTGGCCTCTATAGCCACTAGACGGCTGAAATGGTTGTGAGGCGTAAAACCAATCCACTTCCAAGCACCACCTGCAAAGGCGATATCTTGACTAATCTTATGGTGATTGCGGAAGTTACGGTTGTATTTTTCTTCGCTGTCTTGGTAATAATCCCAGTAAACCAAGGTTACACGATCTTTAAGACGGTCTAGGTAGACACGAGTTTCCTCTGGAATCTCCACGTCACGGTCGTACTGACCATCAGCTGACATGAGCTTAAAGAACATATCACTCCACATTTGGCAGTGGAAACCATACTTGTCTGCAATATCCAGCACGCGCTCCAAGTGTTGACACATGAGGAGACTGCGGTCTACAACGCCGTTCAAGATAAGGTAGCGTCCCAAGCCAACCAAGTGGGCTTCGTCCATGCCGATATTGACCTTGCGAGTTTGTAGTTTAGATAGCGTCGCAAACATGCCATCAATCAAATCATAAACCTTTTCTTCGCCAATAAGGAGAATGTCCTCTACATCACGGAGTTCCTGCACTTCCTTAACACCCCATTTGACGAAGGCCGACAAGTGGGCCAGGGTCTGGATACAAGGCACAAAGGTCATATCAAACTGCTGGGCATAGACTTCGATTTCCTGCAACTCTTCAGCTGAATAGGCGCCACGGAAGTAACCAAAATAAGGCTGCCCCTCAATCTGGTAGGTGTCTTCCATATAAAGCTCAAAGGTTGAGTAGCCCATGAGAGCCAAGACCTCAATCATCTGCTTGGCAAAAGCGACATTCAGCACCGCATTTCGGGAACAGTCTGCCATGTAGGCTAAATCTTCATAAGCCGCCTGCTCCTCAATCGCTACCTTATCACCTTCTCCTAGAGCTGTTGCCAACAAGGACAAGGCGCGGTAGAGTTGATGGGGTTTGCGATAAGTCAGGTGATAGTGTCCACCCTCACCCTTGAGAGAGATAGAGGCTTGGTCAGACTGAGTGACTGTTACCTCCACATCTGGTAAAGAAATATGCTTTGTCAGCAAGTCGATTGCCTGAGTTTGTTTGGGACTAAGTCCTGTAAATGTTACCACTGATTTTCCTCCTGTAGCCAGTTGACAAGGGCACCGTAGAGATTGGCATCTGCATGATAGGTGCAAGCTTGGATAACAGGTGCGACCGTGTATTCTTCGTAGGTTTCGACAAAGTTATCGACAGCCTTCTTGACACCTTGGATAAAGTCTGGGTTCTGACTGATGGAGCCTCCCAGACTAATGACATCTGGGTCGATGAGATACTGAATATTGAGCAAGCCTTGAGCCAAATTACGGTTCATGCGCAAAATAGCTTCTTGACAAAGAGCATTGCCTGCTACGGCCTCTTGGTAAATCTTGCGACCGTCCCAGTCAGTTTGACCAGATTTCTCAATTACGTAGCGCACCATATTTCCAGTTGACGCTAGTTGCGACCAGTTGTTGAGTTTTTCAGCAGGTGCAATAGTTGTCATGTAGCCAAACTCTCCCCCCAAGCCGTGGCGACCTCGGTGAAGCTTGCCATTGATAATCATAGCTCCGCCAATTCCTGTCCCAATCACGACACAGGCTGCATTTTCAATCTCTGGGTGAGCCAGCAGTTCACTAAGTCCAACACAGTTGGCATCATTTTCTAGATGGACAGGTAGCTGATGATGAGCAAGCGTCTCATACCAAGAAAAGCCATGGATGTAAGGCACAGCACTGATTCCCTCAATGACACCTGTTTCTTGATTGACCGCGCCTGGAACGCTCATGGCAATGCCCTTATAATCTTTCTCCGACAGACGTTGGTCTAGCCATGCCAGTAAATCTTCTAGGGTTTCTGGTGTCGGTGTACTTGTCTTATCTAGTATCTTTCCATCAGGAGTCAGACTGGCAAACTTAATCCCAGTCCCTCCAATATCAATGGTTGCAATCGTCATATTTTCACCAAAAAAGGGGCGAATCAGTAGTTTATTCTTACTCTTTCGCCCCTCCTTTCTTTTGTTATTTACTTCGTTTGACATTCTGCTGAATGAAAGATCAATCTCTCACTCTAGATAAGATTCAACTCTCTTAAATGTCTTCTTTTTTGATCAATTCTGTGCGAATCTCTTGTGGTGCTAAAAGTCCTGAATGAACTGGATATGGTCGCTCAAGCAAGTCCAAAATGGTTTGTTGGTGTTCTGATATACGCACATTTTCTTGACTCATATTGTAGTAACGGAGGACATATCCTTCTTCATTTTCCGCCACTTTAAAGGCTGTCGGGCAGACTTGCGGCAAGCTGAGCACCGCATGACTCAAGAGGCTACCAGTCGCAGCAACACTTCCTTCTTGTTTAGCAACTTGAAGACTAGTGAATGGTGTTTGGAAGGCTTTGGCACGACGGAAGGCTGAGAAGCGTTCTTGTGCTTGGTGGCATTCGAGAGCAAACTCGACTTCAAACTCACGCAAGCACTGAGCTTCTGGTGTTGGGAAGTAACCCCAGTCACCTAGCTCACCTGATGCACGCAAAATGGTCACTGCAATGGTGTCGTCTCCAAGGATTTCATACTCGTGCAATCCTTTATTAGCCACTGTCACCCCTTTTTCATCATCATACAGACTGACAAAGGCTTGTTGGTGTTGAGGATTTTCAGGATTTTCCCATGAAGCCGCTGGTTTGTTTGGTCTTGTCACCACCTCATAGATGCTTTCAGAGTCATTGCTTGGACGCGTGTTATGAGTCTTGACCAAGAGACGGATACGGTGGTCCTTGGCGGTGTTGGTAAAGCGAGTCTTGAAGCGGATTTGTGGATTGTCAACAAAGACGGTCATCTCTGTTTTCATAGGAAGGGTTGTCCATTCTTCTGAGCGCCCAGCTTCACGCGTCATAAACTCGATGATGCCTCTTTGTTCTGCATCCAATTTTTCGTCTGCACTCACTGGAATTGTCAATTCATGCTTGAGCAAAACCTTGACAAAACGAGCTGTATTTTCCAAGACCTCATAGCCTTTTAGCTCGGCGTAGATAGGCTCTGTTCCTTTTGGTTGGAAGTAAATATACTCATTTCCAATGTCACCACGGTCTTCAAAGCGAATAACATCTTCATAAGCTTCATGAGTTGTCTTGTCGTAGACCGTGATATTGTCATCCACACTGACCGTTACAAATGGCGTATCAATCACTCCATTTTGGTAAATACCGTCACGGTGTTCTTGTTCTCCTTCGAGCAATTGGAAGGTTGTCCAAGAAAGTGGTGCCAGATGAACAGGTACTGTCACGCGCACTTGTCGAGCGATACGAGCCTGACGGAACTTGTCTTTTGGTAAATCATACTCAAAATTAGCTCCCAGATCTTCGATTTTCGCTTCCACAGCGTGTCCTTCCAAGTCTTCGACACGGTAGTTTGGCAAGGTCAAAGCTGCCATCTTCTTATAGCCTTCTGTTGGGTGCAATTCCTTGAAATCACAAGTCGCCACATCAATCACTGTGCTGACTGTATCAACCTTGTCATGCAAGCCTGTGTTAATGACGGTAAAGAGATAGTCGCTTTGGGCTTCATGAGTTGCGATTTTGCCCTTCCATTCGTTGAGAAGATTGGTCTTAACGAAATTTCCAACTTGGTTGACCTTGGCAAAACGTGTTTCCATCTCACGGTGAACTTCGTCAATACTGCATCCACAGATACTATCATGGGGCGCATTTTGTAGAAGGACTTTCCAAGCATAGGTCAACTGGTCCTTGTGGTTGTGGCCACCAGTGATGACGGTCAATGGCTCCACTACTTGCTCTAGGAGGTTGCTATTTTCTTGGAAGGCTTGTTTGAGGTAAATGCGTGATGAAGAAGTGTTGGCAAGTGTGTACCAGCCATCTGTTTCCTGACTTGTCAACTCACCTGTAACCGTAGATAGTTGCTCAGGTAGAGCACTTTCTACTGCATGGACATAGTCGTCAAATGAACTATGCACAAAGGTCACATCTGGGAAGAGTTCATTAGCCACACGAATGGCTTCACTCAGATTGCGCTGTACAGGCTGGTGGTCACATCCGTTCATCATCAACCATTGGTTGGTCGAAGCGTAGTCACGCACGTCTGACAATTTTTGTTTCCAGAAAGTTAGGGCCTCGTCCTTATCAACTGGGATTTCATTCCCGTTACTGTACCAGTTGGCAAAGAGGATACCGAGGACGCGGCTTCCGTCCGCACCCTGCCAGTACATTTCTGAAAACTGGGAAGTAAACTGCTCATCTTCGAGAACTTGGTTGTCAAATCCAATCGGCTTGACACCACGCCCAAAGGCTGCTACATGAATGCCTGATTTTTGAAGGATTTGAGGCGCTTGTCCCATATTTCCAAAGGTATCTGGGAAGTAACCAATCTGAGTGGATTTGCCCCATTTTGCACATTCAGCTTGACCAATCAAGGTATTGCGGACGTTGGCTTCACTTGAAATCAAGTAATCATCCTGCAAGATGTAAAAGGGACCAATTTTGAGTTTGCCTTGGTCGATGTAACCTTGGACTTTGTCGCGATTTTCAGGGCGAATTTCCAAATAGTCATCGAGGACAATGGTTTGTCCATCTAAGTGGAAACTCTTGAACTCAGGGTCATTTTCAAAGAGATCAAAGAGATTGTCAAACAATTCCACCAACTGCATACGGTGGCTTTCAAAAGGCAAGTACCACTCACGGTCCCAGTGACTATGTGAGATAATATGTACAACAACATTTTCCATGAAGTAAAACCTCATTCTAAATTTAAATTTTAACGTTTTAAATGTAAAGGTGTGATTCTGACACGAATCGGTGAAACTAAAGTGAGCTCCTTAGCGGATATCCAAGTAATCCAAGACTAACTCACAGAACATCATGTTGGCCCAGGAGAACCATTCGCGGGAGTAGAGCGTTGGATCATCTACGTGGAAGCTTTCGTGCATGACACCTGTGCCACCATTGCAGGCAACGAGCTGATCGAGCAAGAATTTCTTCTCCGCCTTATCTCTTGTTGTCAAGCCTTGGATAGAAAGGGCGATTGGCCAGATATAGCGATAGAAGGTATGAGAACTTCCGAGACCGCTAGCGTATTCTCCTTGGTAGAAGTATGGATTTTCAGGGCTCAGAATGGTCCGACGAGTTGCTTGGTAAACCTCATCGTCAATCGCACAGTAACCAAGATAGGGAGCAGCCAGTAGACTTGGGACGTTTGGATCATCCATGATGCTAGCATTTCCTAGACCATCCACTTCAAAGGCGTAAATCTTTTCGCCCTTACTATTGGTGGTGTAGGCATAATTTTCGATGCCTTCTTGAATCTCTGCTTGGAGACGCTTAGCGTCTGCCACGATGTTATGGCTATCAGCTAGGTCTAGTTCTGCAAAGATTTCTTGCACATACCCCAAGACAACTACTGCAAACATATTGGACGGAATCAAGTAGCTATACTGGCAGCAGTCATCACTCGGTCGGAAAGCTGACCAGGTCATACCTGTCACTGCAAAGTCAGGTCCAAATCCATCATTTACCAAGGTGTCTTCCTTGCGGTCCGTATCACGGACAAAACGATAAGGAGAATTCTTGTGGTCTTGCTCCACTGTCCATAGATGAAGAATTTCCTTGGTCGCTGCGACAAAAGTCTCATCAAACTGACTGGTCTCGCCAGTCTCTTTCCAAAGGAGATAAGCCAACTGCAAAGGATAGCAAAGCGAGTCCACCTCATACTTGCGTTCCCAAATCCAACCATTAAGGTCGGTATGGTCAGTCTCGTGGTGGCCCTTCCAGTTTTCCTCAATGTTAAAGGAGTTGGCATAGGGATCCTTGAGGATCAAGGTCATCTGACGCTTAACCAAACCTGCAATGGTCTGACGCAAGAGAGGATCTTTTTTTGCCACATGCAGGTAGGGTCTGAGTTGGGCTGTCGAATCCCGAAGCCACATAGCAGGAATATCCCCAGTCAAGACAAAAGTTGAGCCATCTTCTAGAATCTCGACTGTATTGTCCAAGGTGTCTGTATAGCAACGCTCAAAGACATCCACCCACTCCGGATGGTCCTTAGCCCGCTCTGCTACTTCATCCAGCCATTCTCTAACAATTTCTTTCGAATAAACCATTTTTAATTTTTCCTCTTTCAAACAAGTTTCATGTTCAGTATATAGTTTTTGAGACAGAAAATACATACACAAATGATAGTCATTTTTCTACAAAATTGCTTACTTTCGAACCCCATCTCTAAAGGTCTCATTTTTCTGATATAATGTAGAAAAACAGCTAAAGGAAAGACTATGAAACCACTACTTGAAACCATCGATACCCGCTTTGGGACTGCTAGCAAGCATGCCTTTTCTCGAGGAAATACCCTGCCTTACACGGGCGTTCCTTTTGGGATGAATTACTTTGTGCCTCAGACCAGCGACCAGGAGGGAGCTTGGTTTTTCGATCCGCATCTGCCTATCTTTCAGGGGATTCGATTAACCCATCAGCCCAGTCCTTGGATTGGCGACTACTCTTGGCTCCTTCTGACACCTGTCACCGGCCAGCTTGGGGGTGACAGCCTCTTTCATCGCCAGTCTTCTTATGATATCGAAAAAGCCTCCTTCCACCCCCATTATCTGAAGATTTTCTCCCTGCGCTATCAGATTGAAACCCAGCTCACACCGACTTGCTATGGCGCTTCTATTCGTTTGGAGCAAAAGCAAGGCAAAGCCCTCTCCCTCTATCTTCACGCAGTAGATGAACTGACAGTAGAGCAAGTAGATAAGCGAACTCTTGCCCTGCGACAAGAAGGTAAAACTGAGACCAACAAAAATCCACTAACGATGTTCACATCCCTGAAAATGAACACGGATTTTCTTGCCATCAGCCAAGAAGGTGGAGACTGGCGAATTGACTTAGCAAGCAGTCATGCTGAGATTCAGCTAGCAACTTCTTTCATCTCGCCTTCTCAAGCTCTGCTTAATCTACCTCAAAAGGACTTTGGCAGCTGTAAAGCAAGTGCCCAGGCGGACTGGGAAAATCTCCTCCATCGTTTTGACATACTAGAGACAGGAGAAGCTGACCGAACCTTCTTTGACCACTGCCTTTACAGACTCTTCCTCTTCCCACAGACTTTTTATGAAGTGAACGAGTCAGGGCAAGCCATCCATATGGACCTGACTACTGGTACTGTCAAGCCCGGTGTCCTCTTTAGCAATAATGGCTTCTGGGATACCTTCCGCACCACCTTCCCCCTCTTTGTGCTTGTCATACCGGAACACTATCGTCTCTTTTTAGAAGGCTTTCTCAATAGCTACCGCGATACTGGATTCCTTCCAAAATGGCTAGCTCCAGACGAACGGGGTATAATGCCTGGTACCCTTTTAGATGGCATTATCGCAGACAGCGCCTGCAAGGACATGGCCCCCGACCTAGAAAAAGAACTCCTTCAAGCCATGCTTGAAACAGCCACTAAGTCCGACCCTCTCGGCATCAATGGCCGCCACGGACTAGCCCAATACCAAGAACTGGGCTACCTCTCTACCGACCACCACGAAAGCGTCAGCCATACCCTAGACTATGCCTATAGTGACTTTTGTATCGCCAGCTGTGCCGAAAAGCTTGGTCAGAATGACATCGCGGAAACTTATAGAACTGCGTCTCAAAATTACCGCCATCTATTTGACGCTGAGACAGGTTACATGCGAGCGCGAGACAGCCAAGGCAACTTCCGCCCTGACTTCTCTCCTTATAGTTGGGGACGAGACTACGCCGAATGCTCTGCCATTCAAGCGACTTTAGGCGTCCTCCACGACATCCCAGGCTTAATCCAACTTATGGGCGGAAAAGAAGCCTTTAGCAACTATCTTTTGAAAGCCTGTCAGGATGCTCCACTCTTTGAGACGACTGGCTATGGTTACGAGATTCATGAAATGAGCGAGATGGCTACTGCTCCCTTTGAACAAGTCGCCATCTCTAACCAGCCTAGCTTCCACATTACATATCTCTTTCGCTACAGCGACTACCCTGACTATACCGCTCTTCTCATCAAGACGCTCCGTCAGAAAGCCTTTCACCCAAGCTGGGAAGCCTATCCTGGCGATGAGGACAATGGTAGCCTCTCGGCTTGGTACATCTGGTCAGCTCTCGGATTCTATCCGACCTGTCCAGGCAAGCCCGGCTATGATCTCGGAATTCCTCTCTTTGATCACCTCCGTGTCTACCTGGCTAAGGAAAATAAATGGCTGGATATCCATGCCGAGCAAAACTACAGTCATTTCAACTTTGTAAAAGAATGCCGACTGGACAAGACCCCAGTATCTAGCATTCAACACCAAGACCTCTTGAAAGCTGAGCAACTGACCTTCACTCTCAGCTGGTTGCCAAGTCACTCATAACCAAAAGAACCTTTGCATCGCGCAAAGGTTCTTCTTTTATGAAACTTGGACCTGAAGCTGGTCAACCAGCTGCCCATCTACCGTCAGATTCAGATAAAAATCTAAGCTTTTATCTCCTGCAAAATACAAGGTTGGTATCGTCAGCCTTTTTTCAGTCTCGCCAACTTGAAACGCAAGGACTTGAATCTCGTCCCGATAAGCGACACCATGCACACCCGTCCCTGGTTGAATCGAAATCTTAGCTTCTAAAGGGCTGCTAGATTCTCTGCGTTTCACTGTATAGTGCACATTTTCTCCCTTGGTCACAGCCAGACTTTTTTCTGAGAACTCTAGTTGCTGAACAGCTTCTTTTTTCGACAAAGTAGGAGTTTTATAGAGAGAAATCTTAGTTAACAAAGGCAAAGTCTGGGCCTCTGTAATGATGACACGAATCTTCTGCGCCTCAACTACTGATCCTCGTAAGAGGCGTTTATAGCCAACAGTATAGCCGGATCCAAACTCCTGCCAGACACCGTCCAACTCTACCTGAACATGAAAAGCGGCGATGCGTTGCCCCAGCTTCAAATCTTCTCTTAACTCAATCACATCAAAAGTTTTAGGTGATCCTAAATCGAGCTCTAATTGGATTGGCAACTCTGCATCACTTGCCCAAGAACTGGTCTTCCGTCCATCTGTCAGATGATGACAGGCAAAGTCTGGTGATAGAGCCGGACCAGATACCTTGGCTCCCAGAGCCAAATCTTCTTTGTAGAACTCGTCACGGTAGGCAGCAAATTCATAGAGACGCTGGATATCCTTTTCGTCAAAGAGGCCATCTTGGTTCGGTGGGATATTAAGCAAGAGTGGAGTTCCCCGCCCTACCGAGTGAAAGTAGATTTCGACCAACTCCTCGAGAGACTTGGGATCCTGATCCTCATGGTAAAACCAGCCTGGCCGAAGAGAAACATCTGCCTCGCCGATTGAAAATAGCGTTCCAGAGGGGTCTCCGTGCTGTAGATAATCTAATTCCGCTTCTGTTCCTAACTGGCCTGGTTTGACTTTTTGCCACAAGGGATCCCCTGCATAGCCTCGTTCATTTCCAATCCAGCGAATACTGGTCCCTTCAGTTGAGAAAATCAAACAATCGCCCTGCAAGTCACGAATGGTTTCAAACCAAGTCACAAACTCATAGTTGACCTTCTGGGCCCCTTCGCCTCGAGCACCATCCATCCACACCTCAGCGAACTTCCCGACATTCCCATAGGCAGGATTTGACAAAATTTCCTTCAATTGAGCCAGATAGTAGGCATTGTAGTCCGCTTCTTTGTCCACGTGATAGAGGGGACTGTGAGCATCCCAAGGAGACAAATACACTCCCAAATCCATGTCAAGCTCAGTCGCAGCTTGAGAAACTTCGAGAAGCAAGTCCCCCTTTCCATCCCTCCAAGGACTAGCCTTGACCGAATAATCTGTATGGGCTGTTGGGTAGAGGACAAAACCATCGTGGTGCTTAACCACCAAAATCAGTTTTTTAAAACCCGTTTCTTTGAGCACTCGAACCCATTCACGCACATCCAACTTGGTCGGGTTAAAACGCATAGGATCCTCTTGACCACTTCCCCATTCTTGGTCATAAAAGGTATTGGGACCAAAATGGATAAAGGCAGCTAGTTCATCCTCTAAATAAGCTAGCTGGGCCTGGCTTGGTAATGGTCCATGCGGTTTTATTTTCGTCATCATCTCACATCTCTTTCTCTTGTTCACAAAGTTATCCACACGTTGTGGATAAGAAAACATGCCTAAAAACTAGCTTTTCTAGACTCCAGCTCTTTGACTTTGAACCTATCACCTTCAGCAAACTCTGCTCAAATCCCCACTGCACTAGGATTTCTACTAGAAAGCTGACCAGTTACTAGTTGCCGGTACTATTATTAAGAACCCTCTAGGATATTAGCTGAATGTCCTGCTCTCCCCAGACTTATCCACAACTTGTGAATAAACCATTCTTCCTAGTTGTTACCTCGTTGACTATAACAAAAAATCTAGGTACCGTCAATAAGACAAGGCTGTCTTCCTAAATACTCAGAAAAGATTCTATAATTTGTACAATATACATTTTATGCCATTCAAAAGAAAGGTTTTCAGATAGATTTCATATAATTTTCTAAGCGACTTTCAATCACTGCTCCTCTCAATTCCTCGTCAGAACTGAATTAAAATCTGGACATTTCTTCTTAAAATGTGAAATTTAGCATAATTTTTTCAAAAAATATTATATTCTTTTTAGTAGAAGTTTATACATTTATTTCCTGTAATTCCTTTTACTATCGTATAATAACATAAAATACTACTAAAACCTTGTTTTGTCCGAATTTTTAATCATTTTTTACTATTGACACGCCTCTGAGAATATGATATAACGTAAATGTAAGCGGTACCAAAAAGGTGCCACCGTGAAAATTTTTAAGGAGGAAAACACATGTCTTCACATCCAATTCAGGTATTCTCAGAAATTGGGAAACTGAAAAAAGTTATGTTGCACCGTCCAGGCAAAGAGTTGGAAAACTTGTTGCCGGACTATCTCGAAAGGCTTCTTTTTGATGACATTCCATTCTTGGAAGATGCTCAAAAAGAACATGACGCATTTGCTCAAGCTCTTCGTGATGAAGGAATTGAGGTCCTTTACCTAGAGCAATTGGCTGCTGAATCATTGACTTCCCCAGAAATCCGCGATCAATTTATCGAGGAATATTTAGACGAAGCCAACATCCGTGGTCGTCAAACCAAGGCGGCTATTCGTGAATTGCTTCACGGTATCAAGGACAACCAAGAATTGGTTGAAAAAACTATGGCAGGGGTTCAAAAAGTTGAATTGCCAGAAATTCCTGAAGAAGCAAAAGGCTTAACTGACTTGGTTGAGTCAGACTATCCATTTGCTATCGACCCAATGCCAAACCTCTACTTCACTCGCGACCCATTTGCAACCATTGGTAATGCCGTATCGCTTAACCACATGTATGCAGATACTCGTAACCGTGAAACTCTTTATGGTAAATACATTTTCAAACACCATCCAATCTATGGTGGAAAAGTAGAATTAGTCTACAACCGTGAAGAAGATACACGTATTGAAGGTGGAGATGAGCTCGTTCTTTCTAAAGACGTTCTCGCAGTAGGTATTTCTCAACGTACAGATGCAGCTTCGATTGAAAAACTCTTGGTGAACATTTTCAAGAAAAATGTTGGCTTCAAGAAAGTATTGGCATTTGAATTTGCTAACAACCGTAAATTCATGCACTTGGATACTGTCTTCACCATGGTTGACTATGACAAATTCACAATTCACCCAGAAATCGAAGGCGATCTTCGTGTGTACTCTGTCACTTATGAAGATGAAAAACTCAAGATTGTTGAAGAAAAAGGTGACTTAGCTGAACTTCTTGCGAAGAACCTCGGCATAGAAAAAGTTCATTTGATCCGTTGCGGTGGTGGCAATATCGTAGCAGCTGCGCGTGAACAATGGAATGACGGCTCCAACACTTTGACCATCGCACCTGGTGTAGTCGTCGTTTATGCCCGCAATACCATTACCAATAAGATCCTAGAAGAATACGGGCTTCGCTTGATTAAGATTCGCGGAAGCGAATTGGTTCGGGGCCGTGGTGGACCTCGTTGTATGTCTATGCCATTTGAACGTGAAGAAGTATAATCGCTGTTCAGTATTTGTCAATAAAAAATGTAAAAATAGAAAGAGGAAATAATAGAATGACACATTCAGTATTCCAAGGACGTAGCTTCTTAGCAGAAAAAGACTTTACCCGCGCAGAGTTAGAATACCTAATCGGACTTTCAGCTCATTTGAAAGACTTGAAGAAACGCAATATCCAACACCACTACCTTGCTGGTAAAAATATCGCTCTCCTGTTTGAAAAAACTTCTACTCGTACACGTGCAGCCTTTACAACTGCAGCTATTGACCTTGGTGCTCATCCAGAATACCTCGGAGCAAATGACATTCAGTTAGGTAAAAAAGAATCTACTGAAGATACTGCTAAAGTATTGGGACGCATGTTTGACGGGATTGAATTCCGTGGTTTCAGCCAACGCATGGTAGAAGAATTGGCAGAATTCTCAGGTGTTCCAGTATGGAATGGTCTAACTGACGAATGGCACCCAACTCAAATGCTCGCTGACTACTTGACTGTTCAAGAAAACTTCGGTCGCTTGGAAGGCTTGACATTGGTATACTGTGGTGATGGACGTAACAACGTTGCCAATAGCTTGCTCGTAACAGGTGCTATCCTTGGTGTTAACGTTCACATCTTCTCACCAAAAGAACTCTTCCCAGAAAAAGAAATCGTTGAATTGGCTGAAGGATTTGCTAAAGAAAGTGGTGCACACGTCCTCATCACCGAAGATGCAGACGAAGCTGTCAAAGGTGCCGATGTACTTTACACAGACGTTTGGGTATCTATGGGTGAAGAAGACAAATTCGCAGAACGCGTTGCACTTTTGAAACCTTACCAAGTCAATATGGACTTAGTGAAAAAAGCAAACAATGAAAACTTGATCTTCCTCCACTGTTTACCAGCATTCCACGACACTCACACTGTTTATGGTAAAGATGTTGCTGAAAAATTTGGCGTAGAGGAAATGGAAGTAACAGACGAAGTCTTCCGCAGCAAATATGCTCGCCACTTTGACCAAGCAGAAAACCGTATGCACACTATCAAAGCTGTTATGGCTGCTACTCTTGGAAATCTCTACATTCCTAAAGTATAAAACTTACTCGTATACACAACACAGGGGTTGAGACGAAAGCTATGATAGCTTATCAGTTCTAGCGAAAGAAAGCAAGGATCCTCTTTGACAAATTTGCCACCTTACTCTTGTCATCTTCCTGCTTCCTAGTCTCATTCTGATAAACGTCGGCTGTGCGTTCAGCCCCTTTTATTAGTAGCAATGACTAATTTGTCTTTTAAAAAGACGCTACCTCCACTTCATATTTTATCATCATACCTGCCTGTAGCTCTTGGAGTTCTGTCAGGTTTACCATATTAAAGAAAGGAGAGCTCATGTCTCATAGAAAAATCGTCGTTGCTTTAGGCGGAAATGCCATCCTCTCCACTGATCCATCTGCCCAAGCTCAACAAGCTGCTCTGGTGGAAACAGCTCGTCATCTGGTCAAGTTGATTCAAAACGGAGATGAACTGATCATTACTCACGGAAATGGTCCTCAGGTGGGTAACCTCTTGCTTCAACACTTGATGGCAGATTCGGAAAAAAACCCTGCCTTCCCCCTTGATTCTTTGGTTGCCATGACCGAGGGTAGTATCGGTTTTTGGCTACAATGTGCTCTTGATAACGCATTGCTCGATGTAGGACTTGATAAAAATGTCGCTTCTGTTGTTACCCAAGTTATAGTAGACAAAGAAGACCCTGCCTTTATCAATCCAACCAAACCAATCGGTCCATTCTACTCAGAAGAGGATGCCAAAGCTGAGAGCGAAAAAACAGGAGCAACCTTCAAAGAAGATGCCGGTCGTGGCTGGCGTAAAGTGGTGGCTTCACCAAAACCAATCGACATCAAAGAAATCAACAGCATCCGCACCTTGCTCGATAATGGTCAAGTTGTCATCGCAGCAGGTGGAGGAGGTATCCCTGTTGTCAAAAATGAAAACGGTTACTTACGTGGGGTCGAAGCCGTTATCGACAAAGACTTTGCGTCTCAACGACTAGCAGAACTCGTCGAAGCTGACCTCTTTATCGTCCTTACTGGCGTAGACTATGTTTATGTCAACTACAATAAGCCAGAACAAGAAAAACTTGAACACGTTACTGTCAGTCAACTAAAAGAATACATCAATCAAGGACAATTCGCGCCGGGTAGCATGCTACCAAAAGTCGAAGCTGCTATCGATTTTGTAACCAACCGCCCAGAAGGCAAGGCTGTTATCACTTCCCTCAGCAATCTAGGCGCCTTGATCGAGTCCGAAAGCGGAACAATTATTGTTAAAGACTAGCCATTTTAACCCAAGTACAAGCTCTAACTAGGAGTACTCAGGTAAACCAACATCATTCGTTTTTATACTTTGTGGCATAGTTTAGGAGGAAAAACAAATGAGTGAAAAAACAAAAAAAAGGTTCCAAATGCCTTCATCTTACACTGTTTTGATCATTATTATTGCTATCATGGCAATCTTGACTTGGATCATTCCAGCAGGTAAGTATGACACGAACGAAGCAGGTGGCCTCATTGCAGGCACCTATCAAACTGTTGACTCTAATCCCCAAGGGATTTACGATATTCTAATGGCTCCAATCCGGGCGATGCTCGGTCACGAGCCTACCAGTGCCGCTATTGACGTAGCCTTCTTCATCCTCATGGTTGGGGGATTTCTCGGCGTTGTCAATGCTACAGGCACACTCGATGTTGGTATCGCCTCTATCGTTAAAAAATATAAGGGTCGCGAAAAAATGCTGATCCTCATCCTCATGCCCCTCTTTGCGCTTGGAGGAACAACTTATGGTATGGGTGAAGAAACCATGGCATTTTATCCACTCCTTGTCCCTGTTATGATGGCTGTTGGTTTTGATAGCATTACTGCCGTTGCCATCATCCTACTCGGTTCACAAGTCGGCTGTCTTGCCTCTACTCTCAATCCTTTTGCTACTGTTATCGCCTCTGATACAGCGGGTGTATCATCTATGGACGGGGTTATCCTTCGTATCATCTTCTGGTTTGTTATGACAGGTATTAGCACATACTTTGTTTACCGCTATGCGGAAAAGATTCAAAAAGATCCTACAAAATCACTTGTTTATTCTCAACGTGAAGAAGATCTTAAACACTTCAACGTCTCTGAAAATGAGGATGTTCCAGCTGTCTTGAGCAAGAAACAAAAACATGTTCTTGCCTTGTTCATCTTGACTTTCATTATTATGATTGCCAGCTTTATCCCTTGGGTAGACTTGCATATCACTATATTTGAAGACTTCAAGAATTGGTTGATTGGTCTTCCTGTTATCGGTGGAGCCATCGGTTCATCTGCTCTACCATTCGGTAGCTGGTACTTCCCAGAAGGGGCTATGCTCTTTGCTGTGATGGGTATTCTTATTGGTGTTGTTTACGGTCTCAAGGAAAGCAAGATTATCTCTACTTTTATGGCTGGTGCAGCAGATCTTCTCACCGTAGCCTTGATTTGTGCAGTGGCTCGTGGTATCCAAGTTATCATGAACGACGGTATGATTACTGCAACTATTCTACACTGGGGTGAAGTCGGACTTCAAGGTCTCTCTTCTCAAGTCTTCATCGTTTTGACTTACCTCTTCTACCTTCCTATGTCATTCCTTATCCCATCTTCATCTGGACTTGCTAGTGCTACAATGGGAATCATGGCACCACTTGGTGAGTTCGTTAACGTAAAACCTAGTCTCATCATCACTGCCTATCAATCTGCATCTGGTGTACTAAACCTTGTCGCTCCAACTTCTGGTATCGTTATGGGGGCTCTCGCGCTCGGCCGTATCAGTCTAGGAACTTGGTGGAAATTTGTTACTAAACTCATTGTCGTTATTGTCATTGTGAGCATACTTCTTCTTATCCTAGGTACCTTCCTACCATTCCTTTAGAACAAAGTGTGAGGTAAAACGAATGACCGTCTACATCACTGACTCCATTAAACAGAGCTTTATACAGAGTCTAAAGACTCTCATCTCCTACCCATCTGTCCTCCAAGAAGGGGAAAATGGGACACCTTTTGGACAAGCTATTCAAGACGTTCTAGAAAAGACGCTGGAAATCTGCCGTGAACTTGGCTTTAAAACTTATATTGATTCCAAGGGCTATTATGGTTATGCAGAGGTTGGTGAGGGAGAACTCCTTGCCATCCTCTGCCACTTGGATGTTGTGCCTGCAGGAGAGTTGTCAGATTGGCAATCTCCTCCATTTGAAGCAACTATCAGAGAAGGCAAACTCTATGGACGAGGGGCACAAGACGACAAAGGTCCTTCACTCGCAGCTCTCTACGCAGTGAAAAGCTTGCTGGACCAAGGCATCCAATTTAAGAAGCGCGTGCGTTTTATCTTTGGTACGGATGAAGAAACTCTTTGGAGATGTATGGCACGCTACAACGCCCTCGAAGAACAAGCCAGCATGGGATTTGCACCGGATTCGTCATTTCCTTTGACATACGCTGAAAAGGGGCTCCTTCAAGTCAAGCTTCATGGCCCCGGTTCTGATCTTCTCAAGCTCGATGTCGGAGGTGCCTTTAATGTCGTACCAGATAAGGCAAATTATCAAGGTCCTCTTTATGAAGCGGTTTGTAGAGGTTTGAAGGAAGCAAATTTTGATTACCAAACCACAGACCAAACCGTGACCGTACTCGGGGTACCTAAACACGCCAAAGATGCTAGTCAAGGTGTCAATGCAGTCATTCGGCTTGCTAGTGTGCTCGCACCTCTCCAACCCCACCCTGCCCTCCATTTTCTAGCCGACAAAGCAGGGCAAGATGGTAGAGGGCTTGGAATCTTTGGAGAAGTTGCTGATGAACCGTCTGGTTCCCTTTCCTTTAATGTTGCAGGGTTGACCATCAATCCCGATCGCTCCGAAATTCGGATCGACATACGTATACCTGTGCTAGCAGATAAGGAGAAACTGGTGGCACAGCTCACTCAGTGCGCCAAAGACTACCAACTTGACTACCAAGAATTTGACTATCTAGCCCCCCTCTATGTCGCAAGAGATAGCCAACTTGTTGCTACCCTTATGCAAGTCTACCAAGAAAAAACCGGAGATAAAACTCCTCCTCTCTCATCAGGTGGTGCTACCTTTGCCCGCACCATGCCAAACTGTGTAGCCTTTGGCGCTCTTTTTCCAGGAGCACAACAAACTGAACATCAGGCAAATGAAGCAGCTGTCCTAGACGATCTTTATCGCGCTATGGACATCTACGCAGAGGCGGTTTACCGTCTCGCAACCTAACCGGATAATCGTTTCTCCCCAAAAAATCCCGCAGATTTGCGGGATTTTTTCTTACATCAATGCGCCAACATTTCTTGGGCGATTTCTTGACCAGATAGGTTATCTGGATAGTAGGTTGGCCAGTTATCCATCTCCTCAAAGAGAGCTTCTTGACTGGTGCCCCCAAAGAAGATATGGAAATGTTCTGCCTTGACTGGGGCGATATTGTGGTCGCTAAACTGAACATACTTGAATTGTCCAGCATCTGCATCTGTCGCTTCAAAGAGGAAGCGCACGCCACGATTGCCTTTCTTATAAGTCAAGATTTTCTTGCCGACATACTTGTAGGTGAATTTCTTGCTTTGGCCACCTTGAACAAATTCCATAGTGTTATCCGTAATGTTGATCTTAGTCACATCAGTCTGATAGCCTTTTCTATAGTAAGCCTTATACTCATCTTTGGTCATCTTGCCAGTCAATTTAGCCTTGTAATCAAAGACTTGATCGAAAGTCCCATCCTCAAGGAAAGGATAGACCGACTGCCAGTTGCCTGCATAGTCACTCAAGGTGCGGTCTTTGACATCTGCATCCTCAAAGTAACCATTGTGAACTGTCTTAGTGTTTTCTTCCTTCTCTGGCTCAATTTCCGGTCCTTCTTGATCTGTTGTCTGCTTGAGAGCCTTGAGGTTTTTCTCCATGATAGAGATATAGTCCTCACCAGCCTTGGTTGCTTCTTCGGTCAGACTTTCCAGCGGATTGAGCACATCTAGTTTGACACCCGTTTCTTTGGAAAGGGTATTGGCAAGGGCTTGGGAGGCATTTTCTTCAAAGTAGATATAAGAAATCTTGTTTTTCTTGATATACTCTGTCAACTCTGCCAAACGTGCTGCTGATGGTTCTGCATCTGGTGAGAGACCTGAGATGGATACTTGCTTGAGACCGTAGTCCAAAGCCAAGTATCGGAAAGCTGCGTGCTGGGTAACAAAACTCTTTTGTTTAGCTTGAGAAAGACCATCTGTATAGGACTTGTCCAAGGCTTGCAATTTTTCAATATAGGCAGACGCATTCTTTTCAAAAGCCTCTTTTTTATCAGGATAATCTGCTGACAAACTATCACGGATATGCTCTACCAGTTTGATAGCACGTGCTGGTGAGAGCCATACATGGGGATCGTAGTCATGATGGTGACCTTCACCCCCGTGATCATGACCTTCCTCTTCTTCCTCAGCTCCTGGTAAGAGCAGCATATTGCCTGTCGCCTTGATAGTCTTGACTTTTTTCTTATCCAAGGATTCTAGCAATTTGGGAACCCAGGTCTCCATGTTTTCATTTTCATAGACAAAGGCATCTGCGTCTTGGATTTTGGCAACTGCCTTGGCAGATGGTTCGTAGTCGTGGGGTTCTGTCCCAGCACCGATTAGAAGTTCTACATTTGCGGTATCTCCCGCGACTTGCTTGGTAAATTCGTAGACAGGGTAAAAGGTTGTCACGATATTTAATTTCCCATCTGCCTGTTTTTGATTGGAACAAGCCACTAAAAACAGGGCACATAGACTAGCCAGTAGTAAGCTCAGTTTTTTCATTTCATTCTCCTATTTGATATAACGCTTGAGTAGACTGACTGATAAAAAGACAACTACAAAGATAATGGTGATACTTGCACTAGCAGGAGTCTCCGCATAATAGGAGATGTAAAGCCCCGCTACCATTCCCAAAAAGCCAATCGCACTAGCCAGTAACATAACAGATTTAAAGTTTTTACCCAGACGAAGGGCAATACTAGCTGGCAAGACCATAATAGTCGACACCAAAAGGGCTCCTGCTGCTGGTATCATAAGGGCAATGGCCACCCCTGTCACCATGTTAAAGAGGATAGACATAGTACGAACTGGAAGTCCATCTACAAAGGCCGTGTCCTCATCAAAAGTCAGGATATACATTGGTCGCAAGAACAAGAAAGTCAAGAGCAAAACGACCGCCGCAATGGCAAAGAGGAAAATCACCTGCTCCTGGCTAATAGTCACAATAGACCCAAAGAGATATTGGTCCAAACTCATGGAACTCGAACTTTTACCCTTACTCATCACGATAAGGGACACTGCAAGTCCTGTTGACATGAGGATGGCAGTTCCGATTTCCATAAAGTTCTTATAGACTGTACGGAGATACTCCAAAAAGACCGCTGCAATCAAGACGATAGCAATGGTTGAAATAGTTGGAGAAATCCCCAAGACCAGACCAAAGGCTACCCCTGATAGAGAAACGTGACTGAGGGTATCGCTCATGAGACTCTGACGACGTAATATAAGGAAGGTCCCAAGAACTGGAGAAAAGAGACTCATGGCAATGACAGCCAAGAAGGCACGCTGCATGAAGTCATAGGATAACAAACTAAGCATGGTCCACCTCCTGGTCGCTTTCGTGAACGTTAAAACAACGCCACGGCGAGTCTTGATTGCGCACTAGATGAATATTGCGATCCGCATAGTCCTTGACCTCCTCAGGATCATGGGTAATCATCAAAACGGCCTTGCCATGATGGTGGGCACTATGGTGCATGAGTTCGTAAAATTCATTTTTGCTTCCAGCATCCATCCCTGTCGTCGGCTCGTCCAAGACAAAGATATCTGGGTCAGAAGCAAACATCCGTGCAATCACTGCTCGTTGCTTTTGCCCCCCAGAGAGGGAACCAATTCGTTTGTCACGGTGTTCCCACATACCAACTGAGTCTAGACTGGCCTTGATATGCTCCTCATCATGGGCGTTCAAGCGACGGAACCAGCCCTTTCGAGGATAGCGACCCGACTTGACAAATTCATAAACTGTACTTGGAAAGCCAGCATTAAAACTGGCTATCTGCTGGGGAAGATAAGCTATCCTTAGCTTTTTCCCATGAGTATTTGTCTTTGAGATGGTTACCTTGCCAAATCTTGGCTGCAAGATGCCTAGACTCGCCTTGATAAGCGTTGTCTTAGCAGCTCCATTTTCACCAGTCAGGGTGACAAACTCCCCACTATCAACACTGTAGTTGATGTGCTCGAGGACAGGTTCCTTGTCATAATAGAAAGACAAGTCCTCTACTGTAATATACCGCATTATTTGATTTCTCCTACTAAAGCAGTTAAAAACCGCTGGATGACTTCTTGTTCATTTGGAGTAAACTGATTTGCTACTTGTTCATAGGCTGAGAGCGTGTGCTCATGGTGGTGGTGGTGTTCCGCCGCTACTGGTCGAGCCAAATCAGTCAACTGATAAAAAATCACGCGCGCATCCTTTGGATCTCTGGATGTCTCTAACATCCCCTCTTTTACCAAAGACTTGATAGCCTTGGTCACTGCCGCCTGACTGACATTGAGGCGACGGGCCAACTCCGAGTTGGTTAGGGATTCTTCTGATAAGAGCATGAGGATGTGTTCCTGAGTATTGGTCAAGGCAACGTCACTCGTGCAATGCCCGATTAGAATTTCATGCTGGTTCTCAGATCTCAAGATCACCTCGTTTAAAAAGTTGTCGATTTCCTGTGCAAGCTGTCTCATGTGTTACTCCTTCCCTATCTATCTTTTTTGTAAAAAGCATAGATAGTCACCGATTCTTTACTGGTTAATTATATCACAAATCAAAAAAGAGTCAAGGGAGAACATGAGAGCACATTTCACACTTGAACTCTTTTTATTTGTTATTGGAAGTCTTTGATATTTCCATCATAGGTCGCCCAGTCCTTACTGAAGAAGCGGTCATTCATCTTATAGTCTGGAGCTGGTTTTGGATCCGTCAAGAAGGGATTCACAACCTTATCAAAAGCCAACCAGCCCAACCAACCTAAGTGGATGGTATCCTTGATAAAGTAAGGATCCCCTCCATTTTTCGAAAAGTCAGCAATGTTGGTAAAGCCTTGACTTTCTAACTGGTAACGAATTTTCTCCACTGCATGTTGATACATTTCTTCACTGAGTTCTGTGTATTCCATCCATTTCTTGTTGACGGGCTGGATAACAAAGAGCACATTGACTTTTGATTTGGCAAATTGATTGAGAACCAGCTGCAAATCATTGTATTCAGACGACTTTAGGAAGTTATAATTTTTTTGATACCCTTCCCATTTTTTTAAGTCTTTTTTGACCTCATACGTGTAGAAATGATTCTCCATCCCCATATCGTTATTGGTCGTATTTGCCTCTGCATCCTTACGGGCAATTTCTTCTAAAGCGTCATAGGAAAACTGATCAGGAAGATCTTTTAAATAGTTTTCTACATGTTCTTTGTACTTGAGTTTCCCCCGAATGGAAAATTGACCAAAAAGAGAGGACTGCTTTTCATTGAATCGTGCAAAGAGGTTGATGATAAGTCGATCAGCATCTGACAAGTCCTCTCCTTTTGAAAGCTTTTGAAGGATGCCTTTCAATGCCACACTCGGGTTCTGCTTCAACAAACGCGTCGCGGCATGCTTAGCCGAAATGTCCCCAGATTGATTTTCCAAAAAAGCTGTCAACTGGTCGCTATTAAAGAATCTCTGAAACGCCGCTGGCTCGTAATCCGTCTCTGTAAACCACTGAGGAGAGATGACAAACACCGCCTGCTTTTCCTCGATTTCTGGCAGAATCTGCTGCAAACCGAAATATTGATTAAGCGAGGCCGCTCCTGCCTGACCCATAAAGTAAGGGCGATAGGGACGATTGTATTTTTCTGCTAAAACAGCTGGATGGACACTATCAAATCGAATCCATTCACTTGACCCTAAAAAAGGGACAAAACGCATATTGGGATCCGTTAGCGCTCTCACTTTTTGACTTCTCTCTTTAAAACTTTCCCTACTGATGGAAGCAGCAGAGTATTTCTCCTCCATCAGATTGTGGCTTTGTTTACTAGGAAAGAAATAGATGAGCAAAAGAACCAAAAAAGCTGCAGCAAAGATGGGCCCGAAGATCAGCCACAAGCGTTTAAGCATTCTTCAACTCCGCAATACCTTCTACGATTTTATTAGCTGTATTCCAGTCATCACGACCGAACTCTGTCACTGGAACACGAATGTCAAAACGGTTTTCAATCTCAACAATCAACTCAACCGTTCCCATGCTATCCAAGACACCGGCATCAAAAAGATCTTCATCCATCATGTCAGAAACATCTTCCATAAACAACTCATCAATAATTTCAATAACTTCTGATTTGATATCCATTTTTATATCCTTTTATTTTTTAAACCACAAATCATTCAAAAATCCAGAAAAGATTAAGAATGAAACCATCACGACATGGAAGGTGACAACCATGCCAAGCAACTGAATCCAGCGATTCTCAGGTAAGGAAGCCTTCCCAGCTTTTTTCCGTTCTTTATTGAGCGCTTTTTTCTTACGAACCCAAGCGTCATTGATAACCAGCCCAATCCCATGAAAAAGTCCATAGGCGATGTAGTACCAGGTCACTCCATGCCAGAATCCCATAATCAGCATATTGAGAATATAGGCTACACTTGAGGTCACATTGCGATTTTTAAAGACCTTCTTTCTGGTCAACACCATCACCATCCGCATAAAGACAAAGTCACGGAACCAGAAAGACAGACTCATGTGCCAGCGATTCCAAAATTCCTTTAAATCCCTTGATAAAAAGGGCTTGTTAAAGTTGATGGGACTATGAATCCCCATCAAATTGGAGATGGCTAAGGCAAACATAGAGTAGCCCGCAAAGTCAAAGAACAATTCTAGACCAAAGGTATACATCACCGCCAGAGCATAATGATTAAAGAAACCGCCTGTCTGCAAGGCCAAATTTTTCAGCGGAGGCAATAATGTCTCTCCTAAAATATGCGCCAAGATAAACTTGTAGAGGAAGCCAAGCATGATATACTTGACAGCCTCTTCTAGCATATCCATCAGCTCATCCCGCTCAGGAATGGTCTCGTAATTTTCATTGAAACGTTTAAAACGATCAATGGGACCACTTGAGAAAGTCGGCATAAAAAGAAGAAAACGTAAGAATTGCCAAATCGTTAAATCCTTGATGACACCGTCTCTCAACTCAACGATAACCCCAACTGCACGAAAGGTTAAGTAAGAAATCCCTAAAAATCCAAACAAAGATTGAGGACCATGAATAGCAGGAGATACTTTCACAAAGACGATAGGCAATAGGGATAAAAAGCTAACTAGATAAAATATCCATTTACTATCCCGTCGTTTCCTGTACCTTTTGTAGAAAAATACAAGCAGTACTTGCCAGATAACATAAAGGATAAGAGCACTTATTTGATCGGTCTTTCCACCTACCAACATGGTGACGATAAAGAAGAGACTAACCAGTACCTCGTACCAGGCAAAACGTTTCTTGAAAAAGAGCCCGATAAATATCGGTAGAGTCGCAGCAATCACATACAAAAAATAATAAAGATTGCCATAAGGTTCCAAATGAGGTAGCTGTTTGTAAAGCTCCATCATCTATTGTTTACCTCGTTAATCAAGCCCTTGATGTCAATCTTGCCATTAGGCGTTAGTGGTAAGCTATCTCGATAGAGGAATTTAGACGGCATCATATAAGACATCATGATATCTGCTAGGTCTTCTTTGATAGCCTTGGTAATATCGATATCACGTTCAAACTGCTGACGGACACCGTCCTTTAAGATAACGTAGGCCAGTAGATTTTGCACCTTGTGGTCCTTGTTATAACGTGGGACAGCAACAGCCGACTCGATATAGCGAGATTTGTTGAGGTTTTGAGAGACATCTTCAAGCTCAATGCGATAACCATTGAACTTAATCTGGAAATCCATTCGTCCACCATAGAGAAGCAAGCCCTCATCTGTCATCGTTCCTACATCCCCTGTGTGGTAGGCCGGAAGACCTTCGAACTCAAAGAAAGCTTCTGCCGTTTTTTCAGGATTATTCATATAGCCTTTTGAAACAGCTGGCCCAGAAACTATGATTTCTCCCTGTTCACCATTTGGCAGTTTCTTACCTTCCTCATCAATGATAAAGGTTGGAGAATCAGCCTTGGTATAGCCGATTGGTAGGCGTTTGAGAGTCGCCAACATCTCGTCCGTCACGGCAACTGCTGATAGAGCCACTGTTGCTTCTGTTGGACCGTAAGCATTGATAATTTGGGCATTTGGGAAACGCTCGCGCAGTTTTTGAGCTGTTTTGACCGTCAATTCTTCGCCATCAAAGTAGAAATGCGTAATGCCTGGCATTTTCTCACTATTAAAATCTTCTGACAACATGGCCATATCTGCAAAGGAAGGCGTTGAGGTCCAGATAGCGATTGGCAATGAAAAGATGGTCGCAAATAGTTGCTTAAAGTCCTGAGTAATGGCTGAAGGAAGAGCGAAAAGCGTACCACCAAGTGCCAAGGTTGGCGCCCAGTACATGACAGATAGGTCAAAAGAATAAGGTGGCTGAGCCAGCATTTGTGGACGACTTGGCGTCGCAAATTCTTTGTCTGTAATCATCCAGTTGGTAAAACTGAGGAGATTGTCATGGGAAATCTGCACCCCCTTTGGCTTACCAGTCGTACCAGAAGTAAAGATGATGTAGTAGTTGTCATCTCCCTTGACTGGATGCGTAATCTCGTAGCTAGAAGCTTGAGCAAAATCTTCATGAACTTGCTCCAAATTCAGCATCGGTGTGCTAGTTTGCTCTAATGGAAAATCCGAGATGGCAATAATCAAACTTGGCTCTGCAACTTCTACGATAGCAGAAACTCGTTCCAAGGCCGAATGGCTGTCAATTGGAATATAGGCATGCCCCGACTTAGTCAGCGCTACAAAGGTAGCCAACATCTCATACTCC
This sequence comes from Streptococcus oralis, assembly GCF_021497945.1. Taxonomy (NCBI): domain Bacteria; kingdom Bacillati; phylum Bacillota; class Bacilli; order Lactobacillales; family Streptococcaceae; genus Streptococcus; species Streptococcus oralis. The sequence goes on from NZ_CP046524.1 coordinate 1,870,055, forward strand.
TGACCACCAAAAACGACGACTGGAGATTTCTCAGGCAAGCCAAGTCGATCAATAGCTGCTGCTAAACTATCTGAATCAGCCTTCAGATCACCATAAGTGTGCTCTTGACCTAAAACATTGTAGACAGGATATGTTGGCTGTGTTTGAGCAAAGTGCTCAATCGTTTCAATCATATCTTTTATCGGTTTATTAGACACAATTCATTTCTCCTTTAAAACTAGAACTCATTATAAATAAAGGTTCCTTGGCTCTGACCAAGGTAACTAAAAAAATAAAGCAAACCAAGTAAGATTACAAAATATAGGACGGTCTGTCCCAAAAACATATACAATTTTCTGTGTTTTCCCATAGTTAGTGTGTTCAATTTTCTATGATTTTTCAAAAAAGCTATGCAACTATGCATTTACTATCTTATCTTCCTAACATTTTACCATTTTATCAACCTTTTTTTCAACTGTTTACCATAACTTAAAAGTTCGTTTTAGCTTATTTTAAGATAAGTTAAAATATTAATGTTTTGGCCATCAAAAAAGAGCTTGAGATTTCCATCTCAAACTCTGTTGCCAATAACTCTTTTATCTTAGAAAAGTGAAAATACGAGAACTGCTAGGGTCGCTCCGAGGATAGGTCCTACAACAGGAATCCAAGCATAAGACCAGTCCCCATCTCCCTTGTTTGGAATTGGCAAGATGCTGTGCATGATACGAGGTCCAAGATCACGAGCTGGGTTCAAGGCATAACCCGTTGTCCCACCTAGTGAAAGACCGATACCGACAATCAACGTTCCCACTGCAAAGGTCCCTAAACCGGTTTGAAGGTCATAGAGCCCCAAGGCAAAGATTGTCAAGAGCAAAACAAAAGTTCCAAGGATTTCGCTAACCAAATTCGATACTGTGTTCTTGATGGCTGGTCCAGTACTAAAGGTCGCTAGGATATTGCCTGCGTTTTCTTCTGCCTCATAGTGTGGTTTGAATTGCAACCAAACCAAAATCTGAGCCACCATCGCTCCTGCGAACTGGGCTAGGATATAAGGGAAAACAGAAGCCCAAGAGAGCGTTCCTTTTAAGGCCATCGCAAACGTCACAGCTGGATTTAGGTGGGCTGGACTGAGCGTGCCAGATACAAAGGCCGCAACGGCTACAGCAATTCCCCATCCCATAGTGATGACAATCCATCCTGAATTGTTACTCTTAGTTTTGGGAAGAACCACACCTGCTACGACACCATTTCCTAGGAGGATAAGGATTAAAGTCCCCAAAAATTCTCCAAATAATTCTTTCATCATATCTTTGTCTCCATTTAAAAGAAGGAGAGACAGCAAGGAACGCTTGCCTCCCTCTCTTCTAGTTTTTCTTAATTTTTTAATGCTGCTAGATCGTTTTGAGCAAGAGCTGCTTCGACATCCGCACGGTAGGCTGCTTTTTCTTCTTTTGTCCAGTCATAGAATCGTCCCATTTCATCCAAAACTGGCTCAACGATGCTATCCAAACTATCACGCATGAAGAGCATGTGGTTGGTACGACGGAGGAGGAAGTCAACTGGGCTCAGAGCCAACTCATTGCGCATTGCATAGTGAAGGGACAAGGTATCTGCCAAGCTGAGTCCTGGCGCTTGTTCCAAGCTGTGAGCAAGGGCAAAGACCTTCGGTGCGTTCGAACCGTAAAGATTTGCGAGATAGTGAGCTTCCTTGCTATCCAATCCACGTGAAACTCCAAGTTGAGCAAAGGCTTCAATTTCTGAGTCCACATTTGCTGGGTTCAATTCTCCACCTGAAACAGGGTAAGTCTTAGAGTTGATCAGTTTAAAGCTACGGTCAAATTCGGCTTTGAGAATATCGACCACGCGCTCCATAGCTCCTTCAGCCATCTTACGGTAGTCTGTAATTTTACCACCAGCAAGGGTCAAAAGACCATTGTCATCACGATCCAAGCTAGAACCCCGAGAAACTGCAGATGGGTCCAAATGTTTCTCAGATGTGCTGCTTTCAAGCTTGCTAACAGCAGATTCAACATCTTCACGCGTCTTTTCTTTCGAGAGATAAGCTTCGACAGTCGCAATCAAGCTATTGAAGCTCTCATCGCTAATAGTTCCGTTATTTCCTCCATTGTAGTCAGAAGCGCTATTGCCTGCAATCAATGGACGAAGACCCGCCCAGCTGCTTTCGATATCGTCAATGGTAATGTTTGCTTCTGGGAAGCGGTTGTTGACAATACCAAGTAGATAATCTACATCTTCCTGCGTCACCTTTGGATGTTCCAAATCGCCTGTGTAGTCTGTATCCGTTGTACCAAAGTAAGTCTTGTTTTCACGTGGGAGAACAAAGACCATACGACCATCACCCAAACCTGTATCAAAATAAACTGGCTGTGAAACCTTGATCTTGCTTGAGTCCACTACCAAGTGCACTCCCTTAGTTGGACGCATTTGTGAGAATTGGGTTCCCTTATTGGACAAATTACGTACCTTGTCGCTCCAAGGACCCGTCGTGTTGATAACCAGACGGGCCTTGATTTCAAAGACTTGGTCTGTCAACAAATCACGAGCTACAACACCTGTAATCTTGCCGCTTTCATTAAAGAGGAAGCCTTCTGCCTTAACGTGGTTGGCAATGAGGGCACCGTCTTGGTTGGCACGTTTGATGTTTTCAATCACGAGACGCGCATCGTTGTTACGGAAGTCAAGGTAAACTCCACCTCCTACCAAACCTTCTTTCTTCAAGTTTGGTTGACGTTCCAAGACTTGATCCTTGCTCAAGACCTTGTTAGCAGCTGGCGTGTTGCTAACACCTGCCAAAAGGTCATACAAATCCATGGCTACTTTGAGACGGAAGAGGCTAAAGGTAGCTCCATCCTCATCGTAAACTGGCAAGAGCATTGGATCTGGTTTTGGAATATGTGGAGCGATTTGCTGAACCACTGCACGCTCAGAAACTGTATCTGACACCACTTCCACGTCAAATTGCTTGAGATAACGCAGACCTCCGTGGACCAATTTTGTTGAACGGCTAGATGTTCCTTCTGCGAAGTCCTGCATTTCAATCAAACCAGTGTCAAGACCACTGGCTGCTGCCTGCAAAGCTACACCAGCTCCTGTAATCCCTCCACCAATAATCAAGAGATCCAAGGTGCGTTCCTGCATTTTTTTAATTGACAATTTACGTGTTTTCTTTGAAAATTCCATATTTACACACTTTCTAACTGAGTCGTTTCATTCTTAAGCTGATAATTGCATCAAGAACCCGTATTAATCATCGATTTCCGCAAAGACTTGCGTTGCTTTCACAGCCTTCTTCCAGCCCTTGTAGAGTTGTTTCTTGCGCGATTCGTTCATAGATGGCTCAAAGAGTTCTCCTGTCTCATTCAAGAGTTTCAACTCATCCAAATCCTTCCAATAACCCACTGCCAAACCCGCTAGGAAGGCTGCTCCTAGGGCAGTTGTTTCCAAATTTTTGGCGCGGGCAATATCGATTCCTAAGATGTCAGCCTGGAACTGCATGAGGAAGTTGTTCATAGCTGCACCGCCGTCGACTTTGAGGACTTGAATAGCAGTCTGAGCGTCCACTTGCATCGTGTCGATGATGTCACGCACTTGATAAGCGATAGATTGCAAAGTTGCCTTGATAAAGTCTTCTTTGCTTGTTCCACGAGTTAAGCCAAAGACCGAACCACGAGCATTTTGGTTCCAGTATGGAGCCCCTAGACCTGTAAAGGCAGGTACGACATAAACTTCGTCATTGTTGTGAGAATTGAGAGCATATTTTTCAGACTCTGGTGAATTTTCAACCATGCGAAGTCCATCACGAAGCCACTGAATGGCACTTCCTGCGATGAAGATAGAACCTTCTAAGGCATAGTAAACCTTGCCGTTGATTCCGTAACCAATCGTTGTCAAAAGGTTGTTTTCAGACAACTGCATCTCTTCACCAGTGTTCATAATGATGAAAGAACCTGTTCCATAAGTATTTTTGACCATACCTGGTTCAAAGGCCAACTGACCAAAGAGGGCTGCCTGTTGGTCCCCAGCCATACCTGAGATTGGCACTTCTCCACCATAGAAATGGAATGGAGCTGTCTTTCCATAGATTTCAGAGTTAGAACGAACTTCTGGAAGCATAGCCTTAGGAATGTTAAGGATTTCCAAAATCTCGTCATCCCATTTGAGTTCTTTAATGTTATAAAGCATGGTACGAGCCGCATTGGAGTAGTCCGTCACGTGAGCCGCACCGTCAGTCAATTTCCAAACCAACCAAGTATCAATGGTCCCAAAGAGCAATTCTCCTTTTTCAGCTCGCTCTTGAGCGCCTTCTACATGGTCCAAAATCCAACGAACCTTGGTAGCTGAGAAATAAGCATCGATGATCAAACCAGTCTTTTCATGAAATTTTTCCACATAACCTTGGCTTTTTAGTTGCTCAGCCAAAGGTGCTGTCTGACGTGATTGCCAAACGATAGCGTGGTAGATAGGGAGCCCTGTTTTCTTATCCCAGACGACAGTTGTTTCACGCTGGTTGGTAATCCCGATGGCCTCGATTTGACTTGGTTTCACACCACTTTCGATGAAAGCACCAGCAATAACAGACTGGACGGAGTTCCAAATTTCATTGGCATTGTGTTCTACCCAACCTGCTTGAGGGAAAATCTGAGTGAACTCTTTTTGACTAGAGCTGACCTTTTCTCCTTTTTTGTTAAAAATGATGGCACGAGAACTGGTCGTTCCTTGGTCAATAGCCATGATGTATTTTTCTTGTGACATGTGCTGTCCTCCTGATAAAATCTTGAGGTGGTTCCTCTTTACAGTAACTAGTATATAAAATAAAGCGCTTTCTTGTTCATCAATTTTTTTAAAATTTTAAAAAAATGTGAGGAGATTGTGCGAATTTCACAAAAAAGACCTGAAAATTCAGGCCTTTTAAGCAAAGAGCATCTGACGAATCTTCGCCAAATCCTCCATATCCAAATCATTTTTTAAATAATAAACTGGTGTTTGTTCCTTCTTATGAATCGGGTTGTTGGTAATTAACAAATCATAATGTCGACTAGGATCATAGGCTTCTATGGTAATGAAACGATTGTATTCCAAATACCGTTTCAAAATGGCAGCCATCCTAGAAAAGACAAGGAAACCAGATGTCAAATCCAGACCTATCCTCATATGTTGACCACCATTTTCTGCCATATACTCTATCAACTGAAGCCATTCCCAGAGAATTTTCTTATCCAGGTCGGTCCCCTGATGAAAGGCTGGCAAGATATGAAAAATTCTCTCTGCAGTCCCTCTAAAATCATGTTCCATCAGCAAATAGGGATGGCGATTCTCTGTCTGGTATCTGTACTGATCTTGTAAAATATAGCCCTTGTATAGATAAACTTGACCACAGAGCTGGCTGAGTTCATAGGTGACATGGTCCTCTGTGTAGTCCCCCAGCAACTTCTCCTTCTTCATTTCTTGAATCAATTGCGTCAGCAAATCGGCTAATTGCCCTCCAAAACCAAGGATATACTCCATAGTATGAAGGGGCAAGATACGATGGGAAAGGAGAAATGAAAAGAAAATCATCATCTCACCATCCTCAGTTCCTAGAGGGATATGTTGCCCAGCAAAAAAGGACGGAGCCTTTCTCAGCAAACGAAGGTAGAAAATATTGTCATAATACCCCTGCATTTTTTCTTCTATGACTTGAAACTGACAGGCATTGACCCGAAGACGCTGTTGACTGATATGAGCCCAGAGAACCAAGTCCAATTTCTGACCCGAAGACAAGCTAGCACCGCAGATTTCTTCTAGTGTGGCAATCTCTTGCCTTCTCTCTTGCTTCTGCATGTGACCTTCCCATTCCTGACTCGACCAAACCTTGCGGAAAAGACAGAAATAGAAATAGCGAATCTGATGCTCTGGACCTCGCCAACGTCCATTTTGAATAGATAAATCAAATTCTGACAAAATCTGATTTAAACTAGCCAAATGGCGACCAAGCGTGGCCTCGCTAATCATCAATTCTTGAGCCAACTGATGAGCTAGAAACTGTTGGTGATAGAGAAGGTAAACCAAAATTTGGTACTTAATGGCATTGTCTAGAAACAAGCTCCGAATCTCTCTCCCCTTGGTAGCTGCACCAATCGACAAACGCAGATTTTCATCTTCCAAGTGGATGGTCAGCTCTAACCCTCTTTCCAAGGCATTTTCGTTAATCAGAGAGATATACTTGGTTAAGGTCGCCTTTGAAAAACCTGTTTCCTCCATTACAGCCTTGACGGTCGTCTGAGACTCTTGTAATAAAAAGGAAAGGACTAAAAATTGACCAAATTCGGCTTTTTCCATCAAATCACCTAAATACATTTGTTACCCCTTTCAATTTCTCCTACAAGCATAGCATAAATCTTTCAAATGCTGAAATAATCTGTTTCTCATTTTATTTTAAAGTTGATTTTCTCGTCATTATTCCTCAGAAACAGCAAACACACGGCTCCCCCTTTGGCCATTTTTATGCTAAAATAGTAGCTATGGATAAAATTATTAAAACAATATCAGAAAGCGGAGCCTTTCGTGCTTTTGTCCTTGATAGCACGGAAACTGTCCGCACTGCTCAAGAAAAGCATCAAACTCAAGCCAGCTCAACTGTAGCGCTTGGTCGCACCCTTATCGCTAGCCAGATTCTCGCAGCCAATGAAAAAGGAAATACCAAGCTAACAGTTAAAGTTCTTGGAACGAGCTCTCTCGGTGCCATCATCACGGTCGCAGATACCAAGGGAAATGTCAAGGGCTACGTTCAAAATCCTGGCGTTGACATCAAAAAGACTGCAACTGGTGAAGTCCTTGTCGGACCTTTTGTCGGAAATGGTCAATTTCTCGTTATCACAGACTACGGTACTGGAAATCCTTACAACTCCATGACTCCTCTCATCTCTGGGGAAATCGGTGAAGACTTGGCCTATTACCTGACAGAAAGCCAACAAACCCCTTCAGCAGTCGGGCTCAATGTTCTTTTGGATAAAGACGACAAGGTCAAGGTTGCCGGTGGCTTCCTTCTCCAAGTGTTGCCAGGAGCCAAGGAAGAAGAGATTGCCCGCTTTGAAAAACGCATCCAAGAAATGCCAGCTATCTCAACTCTTCTGGAAAGTGAAGACCATATCGAAGCCCTCCTCAAGGCCATCTATGGTGACGAATCTTACAAACGTCTATCTGAAGAAGAAATTCGTTTCCAATGTGACTGTAGCAAAGAACGCTTTATGGATGCTCTTGCTAGCCTTCCAGTCTCAGACTTAGAGGAAATGAAAGAGGAAGACCACGGGGCAGAAATCACTTGTCAATTCTGCCAAACAACCTATAACTTTGATGAAAACGACCTGGAGGAACTCATTCGTGACAAATCTTAATACACCTTTTATGATTGGCAATGTTGAGATTCCCAATCGTACTGTTTTAGCACCCATGGCTGGTGTCACCAACTCAGCCTTTCGTACCATCGCAAAAGAGCTTGGAGCTGGACTCGTTGTGATGGAAATGGTCTCTGACAAGGGAATCCAATACAACAACGAAAAAACCTTGCATATGCTTCACATCGATGAAGGCGAAAATCCCGTTTCTATCCAACTCTTTGGTAGCGACGAAGATAGCCTCGCACGCGCAGCAGAATTCATCCAAGAAAACACCAAGACCGATATCGTTGATATCAACATGGGCTGCCCAGTTAACAAAATCGTGAAGAACGAAGCTGGTGCTATGTGGCTCAAGGACCCAAACAAAATCTACTCTATCATCAACAAGGTCCAATCTGTCCTTGATATCCCCCTCACCGTCAAAATGCGTACTGGTTGGTCTGAACCATCCCTGGCCGTGGAAAATGCTCTCGCCGCCGAGGCTGCAGGTGTCTCTGCCCTTGCCATGCACGGCCGTACCCGTGAGCAAATGTATACTGGTCACGCTGACCTTGAGACCCTTCACAAGGTCGCTCAAGCACTGACAAAAATTCCATTCATCGCCAACGGTGACATCCGCACTGTTCAAGAAGCCAAACAGCGTATCGAAGAAGTCGGTGCTGATGCTGTCATGATTGGTCGCGCAGCCATGGGAAATCCCTACCTCTTCAACCAGATTAACCATTACTTTGAAACAGGAGAAATTCTCCCTGATTTGACTTTCGAGGACAAGATGAAAATCGCCTACGAACATTTGAAACGCCTGATTAACCTTAAAGGAGAAAACATCGCCGTTCGTGAATTCCGTGGACTCGCTCCTCACTACCTCCGTGGAACATCTGGCGCTGCCAAACTCCGTGGAGCTATTTCACAAGCTAGCACTCTGGCAGAAATTGAAGCCCTCTTGCAATTAGATAAAGCATAATAGAAAAAACCGTAACTCACTTGAAAGTTTACGGTTTTTTAGATCCTAGGAAAACCTAGATACTATTATTGAAGCAAGGCAACGCTCGAAACTTTACTATCCGCACCTGTTGTAATTTGGATGATTTTTCCTCCACCGACTTTGGCATTATACTTGCCATCATCAAGAGTGTAAGAATAACCTCTGATAGAATAGTTTTCTTTCTTTCCATCTGCAGTTTCTACTGTAAATTGGCCCCCTGATGAAACCGTAATAGTTTCGCCATTCGCTCCCTTCCAATTGCCTGCAGCTGCTGAGAAATCACCATCGACCATGGTTAAAACTCCCTTGTAGCGTTTGTTATGTTCTGCTTGCTTGTCTTGAAGTTTGCGATCAGTTGTTGGATCATAGCCTGACTGGTTAGACTGGGCTTGAGAGCCTTGCTGAGTTGATGGAGCTTGAGAAGGGGCTTGTTGACTAGGAGCTGCTTGCTCTTGTCTTGATTCAGGTGTCGGTTTCGCTTGTGACTGATCTGTCGTTGTAGAAGACTGACCAGAAGATGCCTGAGCCTTTTCAGATGAAGCTGATCTTGAAGATTTTTGAGTCTTGCTTTCTTTGCTAGAAGAAGCCGCTTTAGAACTTGATGATTGACTTGTTTTTGCAGAGCTACTAGTTTGAGTGGTTTCGTTTTTATTTCCACAAGCTCCCAGTAGCAAGGTAGAAGCCAATACAGTCGCTGCCATCAATTTGATATAGGTTTTCTTTTTCATCCTTCCACTCCTTTGTAATGCTTTTGAAATATTATGAAATATTTTTGTAATATAATTGTAACATTAGGCCTTAAATCTGTCAACTATTTAGAGAACCTATTTTAAAAATTGTTCCCTCCACTATTTCAATTCGTAATAAACAAGAAAAACAAGACAATCTTGTCCTGTTTTTCTTTTAAGCCGAATGCTTTTTACAAATATTTTTTGAACGAATCTGTCACTATTTCATTCTTTTCTTAGCAAGAATGGTTGCCCCCGCCAAGGTAAGAAGACCTGTAATTTCAAGTGCTAGATTTGAAATAGATCCAGTTGATGGCAATGACTTCTTCGGTTTATTTGTTGATGGACCTTGCTTCTTGTTTTCGTTTGTTGAAGCTTGGTTAGAAGATTGCTTGTCCTTGCTTAAATTATTTGGAGTTGATGGCTTCTTATCATCTGCTTGTGGCTTGCTATTATCTGGTCTAACCTCTGGTTTTGGTTTTTCTGGCTGCGGAGTTGGTTTTGACCCTGGGTTTTCCGGCTGTGGTTTAACCTCTGGTTTTGGTTTTTCTGGCTGCGGAGTTGGTTTTGACCCTGGGTTTTCCGGCTGTGGTTTAACCTCTGGTTTTGGTTTTTCTGGCTGCGGAGTTGGTTTTGACCCTGGATTTTCCGGCTGCGGTTTAACCTCTGGTTTTAGTTTTTCTGGCTGCGGAGTTGGTTTTGGCCCTGGGTTTTCCGGCTGTGGTTTAACCTCTGGTTTTGGTTTTTCTGGCTGCGGAGTTGGTTTTGGTCCTGGATTTTCCGGCTGTGGTTTAACCTCTGGTTTTGGTTTTTCTGGCTGCGGAGTTGGTTTTGACCCTGGGTTTTCCGGCTGTGGTTTAACCTCTGGTTTTGGTTTTTCTGGCTGCGGAGTTGGTTTTGACCCTGGGTTTTCCGGCTGTGGTTTAACCTCTGGTTTTGGTTTTTCTGGCTGCGGAGTTGGTTTTGGCCCTGGGTTTTCCGGCTGTGGTTTAACCTCTGGTTTTGGTTTTTCTGGCTGCGGAGTTGGTTTTGGCCCTGGATTTTCCGGCTGCGGTTTGACCTCTGGTACCAATTTCGCTTTAGCTTCTTTCAATTTAGACATGGCATCGTTCAATTTGGTTAATTGCATTGCCAGTTCATCCATTGTCACTGCTGTCTGTGATAGAAGCTTCTTGCTTTCGTCAACAACTTCTTTCGCATAAGTTCTAGTCTCATTATAGGCTTTTCCAGCTTCTCCTGTGAGTTTAGCCCCATCTGGAACAGTCTTTGTTTCATCGTCTAGTTTGTTCAAGGCTTCTTGGATGGCTACAATCTGCAGGATTTTATTGAAGGCTGGACGGAATTCTGTTTCAAAATAATCTTTTAAAACTTTCCCTTCTAAGGTACCATAATTCTTGTTCCACGTTTGCTTAATACCTGATTCAAACTCTTTTTCAAGACTAGTAATATTCGGATATTTTGCTCTATATGCAGCGACTTGTCTAGTCATTTTTTCGATTTGTGCATGGATTTGGTAGTAGATAAAATCATCTATAAATTTTTGCAAATCCTGCTCTGTGTAGCCACCCTTCTCCAACAGATTTTTAAATGCCTGCATTTTAGCAGGAGCAATCTGTTTAGATTCATCCCAAATATATTTTTTCTGCACTCTATAATCTGGATCATTCTCTGACAACTCAGGATATTGATTGACTTCAGCTAAAGCCTGCTCTAGTTTTTCAAGTTCTTCTAAGGCTTGTTTCACCAAAGCCGCTAGCTTTTTCGCTTCTTCTTCATTTGGTGTCTGTGGCTTTTCTTCCGTAGCTGGAGGGGTCTTACCTTCCGTTTCAGGGTCAGTTGGTTTCGTTAAACCTTTTTTGAAATTCTCTACAGTAGAATTTAATTCTCCTTTGGCTTTCTCTAGAATTTGATTCAGCTGGTCCTCTGTGCTAGCGTTAGTCAATTCGTCTCTATATTGATTGACAGTTTCTAAAACTTTCTTAACTAAGTCTTTGAATTTAGGTTCATCTTCCGGCTTCAGATCCTTCTCAACTCCGTTTAAAAGGTCAGTCATATATTTAGAAAGTTCAATATTAGCCTCTTCATAATTTTTGACTCTGCCCTTATCTTTTGTTTCCGAAGAATTTCTTCGTACTCTAGGTTTTGGCGTTTCTTTGGTTGATTTATCTGACGGTTGAAGTTTTGCAATTTCTGCGATAAGGTTATTTTTAGTCTTTAAAGCATCTTCGTTCTTCGTTGCACGATCTAGTTCGTTAAGAGCGTTTTTTTCTAGTTCTCGAAGCTGTTTGATATCTGCATCGTCTTCAGCTTCTTTCGCACTTAAACCTTTCTCTTTGATTTTCTCATCAACTTTTTGATTGACAAAGTTTTGAATTTCTTTTTCAATGTAGGCCTTATAAGATTGGAACAATTTACCTAGTTCTACAAGAACTTCTTTTTTAACGTCTTCAAGTGATTTTCCACCATCAACCTTAATATCCTTGTATGTTTTTTCTCTAATCTGATCAATTTTCTTCAGAAAAGCATCTTTGTCCTCAGTTGTAATTCCCTTGCTATTTGCCATCTTCTCAATTTGAGACTTTTGATAATTCAACTCTCGATCAATCTCATCTAATAGACTATCATTGATTTTTCTGTTTTCTTCGTTATATGTATTTCTTAGCTCCTCCAATTTATTGAAGTCATTCTCTTGCTCAATTTGCTTTGCATAAGCATCTTTTCTTTCTTTAGGTAAATTGGTTTCACTTAACTCTTTTTTCAATTCTGCCTTGTAAGCTGCAAATTGATCTTTCGCCTTCGACTTATTATCAGAAACAGTACTTACCTTCTTATCTACAGAGCTACTTACTTGCTTTACAGCGACATCTTTAGAAGTTGTTGCTTTCTGTGTTTTAGGTGTACTAGAATCTTCTTTTTTTGCTATCGTAGTCGTTTTTCCAGATTCGCTAGGATTTGCTTCTGTCGCATGTACGGCACTTCCTAAAAAGAGACTGGCAACTGCTACACTAGCGACTCCAACACTAAATTTGCGGATTGAATAGCGCATTTTTCTTTCATTTCTTGATTCAAACATATCTATTTCCTCCAATATTTATTAATCTAAATTAAATATAGTATATCTTACTTATATGAACTGTATATGAAATCTATGATATTATTTTTGATTATTTTTAACGTCTAATGCTTCCATTTGGGATAATGATTTCTTGCAAGATTTTTTCTTCCTCTGCAATACGTTGATACAAAATTACTGCATAAACAGGAAAAACCAATACAAAAGTCACGTAGGCATGGCTCAACAAAGCAAGTCCAACAAGCTCTGGCAAGATATTTAAAAAGTAATTGGGATGCTTAACTGTTCTAAAAATCACATGATCTACAAACTTATGGTCATTCACCAGCATAAGTTTCACTGTCCAGATATCTCCCAGCAGATGAATGACAAGCATTAACATTAGCATAGAAAAAACCAGCAACAACAAACCTACGAAACTCATATGATCAAAAGTTGTCTTATGTACCATTGCTTCTACAAAACAAGCTACATAAAAAACAATATGCGCCATCGTTAGTCGTTTCGTGTTTTCAACACCAAATTCTTGACCACCATTGCTAAGGATTCGTTTCTCGTTTTCAATTGAACGTTTTAAAAAAACCAATCGAATGAGGAATGTCAATAAAATAATAGCTAATACCATAAAAGAGGGTCCTTTCTGTTGTCTACTGCCACTATAACATTCCTATGTTAACTCAATATTAACTTTCAAAAAAAATAAAAAGAACGAAAATATTTCCGTTCTTATTCTTCCATCAAATGATCCGGTTGCAACCTGATTTTAAATTCCATTCCATGCTCGTAAGGTAAAAAACTATAAGACATTCGATGACTTTCTAGGATATTGTTGACAATGTAAAGTCCCAAGCCTGATCCTCCCACCTTGTCCGTCACGATTTGCGAGTGGTAAAAAATGTCAAACAAATGTTCCAACTCTTCCTCGCTTAGAGGATTGCAAGTGTTTCTGATAGAGAGATAGCCGTCTTGTTCAGAGATTATTACGCGCCCGTTTTCATCTGAATACTTGATGGCATTGCTGATTAGATTGGTCAAAACCTTGTCCAATGCCTTGAAACTCATAACAACTCTTGTACTATCTGTCAGCTGATTCTCAATTTCAATCCCTCTTGAAAATGCCAGTTCCTGGTAACGAGATAAAACATCTTTTAAGATGGTATTGACAGTCAAGGTCTCACTACACTCTGTCCACTCTTGAAACTTGGAGGATTCTAGAACTTCTTCCAATAGATGGCCCATCTGGTCAATCTTATCAATACTCTTTGCGATATATTTGGGGTGGTCTTTATAGTCACCGACATTATGTTGCATATTTTCTAGGATAATTCTAAGAGTAGCCAAAGGTGTCTTCAACTCGTGAGAAGCGCCACGGATAAAAGAAACCTTTTGTTTTTGCAACTTAAGGATTCGCTCATTTCGTCTTTCTGATTCATCAATCACTGTCAATAAGTTTTCATATACGTCATTGATTTGCTTTCCAACTTCTCCAACCTCATCTTTTCTTGTCTCATCGAAACGAATGTCATCATCAAGCTCCTGCATCTTACTTGTCACTTTTGAGATATAAAAGAGGGGTTCCAGTAAACGTTTAGTATAAAAGTAAGAAAAGATAAAAGCAAATACTATCGTTGCTAAAAATGTATAAGGAAGGTAAAGAAGCATGATGCGCGTCGCTTCTTTGTAGATATCAACTCCCTGTATAAACTGTACTGTAACGTTTTTACCATCGGCTGTAGTAATAGGACGATCAATCGTAACGATATAGTTGGCTAAATTACCTTCTTTAATTTCCAAATCATGTACGAGGGAGAGACGTTTATCTCGAATATCGTCTTTCAGATGGGCAGATATACGTAAGGATTTCGAATACGACTCCAACAAACTAGGCAACTCATCTGCTTTTTTTGTTTCTAGGTATTTGGTAAAAATCGTAGCACTCTCGTTAAACTTTTCTCCCTCTAGCTGAATATAGTAAAAAGGAAAGGTGAGATAGATGATAATGTGGATCACCAAACCAATGCCACCCAGAATTGTAAAACTTCTTAGAAAAGATTTTGTTAGTAGTTTAGGATTTTTGATCATAAGCTAATTTTATACCCTGCATTTTTAACTGTCACAATGCAATCCAGATCCAATTTTTTTCGAAGATTGCGGATATACACATCAACCACTCGATCCAAGGGGAGATCCGCAACATCGTTGGAAATAGCCTCCAATATCTGCTCTCTGCTCAATACCTGATTCTTATGCTGAATCAAGCACTTCAACACTAGCAATTCTTTTGGTTTAATTGGAACTTCCTCGTTTTTATAATGAGCACGATAGGAGGTGAAATCGACTGTCACATCATGATAATGCCACAAATCCTCTATCACATAGTAACGCCTGAGGAGGGCCTTGATTCTCTTTGCCAATAAAACCAAAGAAAAAGGCTTGGTCACATGGTCATCTGCATACAGGTCAAATACCTGTAACTGGGTCTCCTCGTCACCCAAGGCACTTAAAACAATCACAGGGATATCGTGGTGTCCGTTGATTTCCCTTAAGACTTCAAAACCGCTTCGTTTTGGCATCATCAGATCAAGAACTAGGAGATGGATGGGATATTCTCGAAATTTTTCCAAAGCCTCTTGTCCATCCTTAGCCAGAATCACATGGTAGCCCTCCTCTTTTAGAAAGGCGGCAATCCCTTCCCTGATCATTTCTTCATCATCTACGACTAAAATATTCATACATTTTCCTTTTGATTAAAAAACAACGAAAGACCTCTAGCTCTATGCACTGCATTAAAAATTAAATGCTGTAACTATAGGTTAGCAACGGCACTATCGTTAACTTTTTAGATTTTTTCTGTTTAAGGTGCAAAAAAAGAAACAGGGCTCTATTGAAATGGTGGAAATTTCAGGAAACTCTGCTCTTTTTCATTCTATACAAATCTTAATATCTATTTATTCTTATTATAACCAATATTTACATATTGTCAACTTATTTCCTTTGGTTTTATAAAAAAGTAGCAAAAAAGAATCAGGATTACTCCTGACTCTCCATTTTTAAGCAATATCAAATTTTAACTGACCTGCTTTGACACCAATCTTGAGGGTCTTGCCTGCTACCAGTTCTCCCTTAAGGAGGAGTTCTGCCAACTTGTCTTCCACTTCTGTTTGTAGTGTTCTGCGAAGCGGACGAGCTCCCATTTCTGGATCATAACCTTGGCTTGCTAGCAACTTCAACGCTGAAGCTTGCAGTTTCAAGTCGATGCCTTTCTCAGCAAGACTAGCAACCAATGGTTTAACCATGATCTTGACAATTTCCTGCATGTGTTCACTATCCAAACTATGGAAAACAACCTTCTCATCAATACGGTTGATAAACTCTGGTCGATAAGTTTTTTTCAACTCTTCAAAGATTCGTTTTTCCATATTTTCCTGATCAAAACGAATGTCCTTGGCCCCAAAACCGACAGTCTTGTCATCACGCAGGGCTGTCGCACCAAGGTTTGACGTCATGATGATAATGGTATTTGAAAAGTCAACCTTGCGACCCTTGCTGTCTGTTAGAACTCCATCATCCAAGACTTGCAAGAGGACATTAAAGATATCTGGGTGGGCTTTTTCAACCTCATCAAAGAGAAGCACTGAGTAAGGTTTATTGCGGACCTTCTCTGTCAATTCCCCACCTTCTTCGTAGCCCACATAACCCGGAGGCGCTCCGTTGAGACGGCTGGCTGCGAATTTCTCCATATACTCACTCATATCAAAGCGGATAAGGGCTGATTCGTCATCAAAGAGAACTTCTGCCAAAGCCTTTGCCAATTCGGTCTTCCCGACACCCGTCGGCCCTAGGAACATAAAGGAACCAATCGGACGCTTGTGACTGCGAATACCTGACTGGTTGCGGCGAATGGCACGGCTAATACTTGAAACAGCTTGATCTTGACCGATGACGCGTTTATGTAGTTCTGCTTCGAGGTTAAGGTATTTCTTAGCATCTGTTTGCGTCAGCTTTTGGACTGGGATACCTGACAAGCGGCTCAAGGTGGTCAAAATTTCAGATTCTGTTACCAAGTCTTTATAGACAGGCACTTCTTGTTCTTTTGCGATTAGCTGGGCCGCTTGTTTCCACTTGCCATCCATCAAGGCCTTGTCAGCTGGACTCAAGTCAGATTCGTCTGCTTTCACATGCTTGGATTTGTTTTGAACGGTTGCTGCCGCTTCATCTAAAAGGTCGATAGCAGAATCTGGTAAGTGACGACTGGTCAAGTAACGATGCGCCATCTTAACAGCTGTTTCGACAGCTTCATCTGTGATTCGCACACGGTGGTGTTTCTCATAGGTAGCCTTCAAACCTTGCAAAATGGTTATACTATCTGCCATACTAGGCTCTTCAATCGTCACTTTGGCAAACCGACGAGAAAGGGCAGCATCTTTTTCGATGTGTTTTTGGTATTCTTCCTGAGTGGTTGCACCAACCGTTCTCAGAGTTCCACGCGCCAATGCTGGTTTCAAAATATTAGCCGCATCCAGAGTCGAATCAATACCACTACCAGAACCCATGATTGTGTGGAGTTCATCGATAAAGAGGATCACTTTGCCATCTTCCTCGATGTCCTTGATGATATTGTTCATGCGCTCTTCAAAATCTCCACGGAAACGTGTTCCCGCAACGACATTCATCAAATCAAGCTCTAGAACACGCATCTTTGCCATTTCCGCAGGCACATCCCCACTAGCAATACGCTGGGCAAGTCCAAGTGCTAGAGCTGTTTTCCCGACACCAGCATCTCCAACCAAGACTGGATTGTTCTTGGTCTTTCGACTCAAAATCTGAATCATACGTGAGATTTCCTTGTCTCGACCGATAACTGGCTCTAACTTGCCAGAGCGCGCTTGCTCCGTCAGGTCATGCGTGTAGTCCTCTAGACCGCCACTTTGAGCTTGAGGCATGCCCATCATATTGGCCATGGAATTTTGCTTGTCAGTTACTGTGCGATGACGTTGACGCAAAGCCTTGAGATCTTCTCTTGTCCAACCTGCACGTTCCTCTAAATTGCGACGAAGAGCAGCTATTCTAACCTGATCTTTCTGGTCTTCATAAGAAAAGCCTGCTCTCTCCAAGATGCGAGTTGCCAAGGCATTGCCGTCATGCAAAATCGCATAGAGGACATGCTCTGTCCCTAGCACCTTTGCGTGGACCACTGAGGCTACATACTCTGCTTCTGCAAAGAGAACCTCCAAACGATGGGAAAAGGGTAATTCCGTAAAGGTTTCATCTTGGCTATAGTCCGTTTCAGTCAGTTCCAACGCAACCTCTTCTAAACGGTCCATCTCATATGGGTAATCATTTAGAGTCGCACCTGCCACACTGTAACTGTGATTGGACATGGCAATCAACAAATGCCATGACTCTAGGTAACGAGCTCCAAAATGGCTCGCAACCATGTAGGCACTTTCGATACATTCATTCAATGCTTTTGAATAGTTCATCTTACTTCTCTTTTCTATCTACCTCTTGTAATAGCTGTCGGAGTATATTGGCACGGACAACTGAGGATTCTTCCCCTAGGATACGATCTGTTGCTACTGAAGTCAGCAAGGTCATCTCCTGCTTGGTCATCAAGTCCTGCTCCACCAAAAGCTGGAGAATATCCTCATAAATCTCCTGACTAACTCGCTCACCAATCGAGTAAAGCAAATCGCGGAGCATCTCATGATGATTGGAAAACTCAATCCTGCCTATTCGAATGTAGCCTCCGCCACCACGCTTGCTCTCAACCAAGTAACCTCTGCTTTCCGTAAAGCGGGTCTTGATTACATAGTTGATCTGACTAGGTACAACCTGAAAGGTATCCGCCAACTGGCTCCGCTGCAATTCCACGATACCAGACTGGTCTAAAATCGCCTTGATATAGGCTTCGATATGATCTGATGTATTTTTAAATCTCATAGTAAATCAAACTCCTTCTTTGAACCTTGACTATCTTTGACTATACTATCATTTAACACTCTATAAGTCAAATTTTTAAGGCTCAACCATTGGAAATACTGACTTTTTTAAAAAACACTTTGGCATTAATTCGCCTTAGTTTTTCTTGAAAGTTCCTAAAAAAGTCCACAAAAAAGAGCCCTGAAAAGGGCGTAACATTGACGAGTTCAGCAGGCAAGAAACTAGCACGGTCAGACGTGCTTTTTTGTTTCTCTGTACCTGGTACAAGTATAACATAAAAATTTGCTCATTTTCTAATTTTAAGCAAGTTTTTCCCTCTTACCCCCCACTCCCTTAAAAAAAACGTTAGATATCTGGACAGTTACCCCCTCCCTCCGGTTCCCATTTCTGAAAATTTTCATGAATTTTCATAACGGGGGGTGTTTTACAATTTTTTTCTAATTTCTAAACCCTGTTATTTTGACAAATTGGAACTTAAAACAGCCTTCTTGTGTCTCTATAATCTCTTATGAATTCATTGTTTTACACATTCTATTGAATTCGCTTTGTGAGTTACTTCCTTACTCTATCAAGCGTTTTATAAGATACTGTTTTATGAGTTCACTGTTACCTTAAAACAAGGAATTCATAAAAGAATACAGAAAAAGATAGGCGCAAACCTATCTTCATTTTATTTATTGCCCAAAGAATTTAGAAATAATATTTTTCTTTTTCTCTGGTAGATCATTAAAGACTTCCCTTTGTTTAATAAGTTCTTGCTCTTTCCGATCTATAAAATCATCTACCACTCCAGAGATATACTCTGTAAATTCTTCAACACTATGTCCCTTGATTTTACCATCT
The DNA here is from genome assembly GCF_021497945.1 of Streptococcus oralis. Taxonomy (NCBI): domain Bacteria; kingdom Bacillati; phylum Bacillota; class Bacilli; order Lactobacillales; family Streptococcaceae; genus Streptococcus; species Streptococcus oralis. Next base: position 1,889,003 of record NZ_CP046524.1, read on the forward strand.
TGTACTAACTCCTCTAAAAGCAAGTCACTCCATAAAACCATATCTGGAGAAAGATTATAGTGCTCCAATTCTTTAAGAATGGCCTGCTCATAGTATCGTTGTTGCCCTTTGTTAATGTAATAGTACTTGTCTTTAAACTTTCCTTCTAATAGCTTGATGCAATATTCTTCTGGCAGTTCACTTCTCAAAAAGCCTTCAGTGGTTACTGTAGAAGATTCCATAGTGTAAAAGCTCTGTAGTTCATTTAAAAATTCAAAGACAACAGAACGATAAAGTTTATTTTCAGCTTTTAATGTTTCTACCATATCAGCAACCAAGGGTAGAATTTTACTCTGAGAGAACTCCTTCCAGTCTTTAAAATATACTAATGACTTTTCCCTGATGGCTTTTTCTCGCTGCTTAAATTCATTTTCTAACTGATTTTCTTTTTGACGTGTTGTCAAAAACATATCGCTTAAAATCGAAGTGTAGTCTTGTTTATACTCTTCAATTTCGTTTAGTATTTCTTTTTTAACTCCCTCTTGCTTACTAAAGAATTCTGTAGCTTCTTGTTCATTCATTTTATGAAAAAGATTCTTCATGAGTTCATGAAATGGATTAACATAAACTAGATTATAGTCCTGATACAAAAGAAAGAGATTGATTACATCAGTGCTATTCATAGATTAACCTCCAATACCAGGCTCTTGATTTTTTGAGAAATCTAGCTCCCAGATTGCAGCTGACTTTTCATCATGAGACTTACCATAAGCAAATTGTTTAGCTACATAGAGGTCCATATCTTCAAGTGCTAGTGTATCCTGATAGCGTTGTAAGTTAATTCCTCCACCTACAACTGCATCATATCGCCCTTGAATGAAAGAAGTCGCCTTCCCTTTTTCTTGAGAGATTGAAGGAATGATTTGTAAATTTAGAGGTACCGCCTTGTTATAAGTTGCGCTATCTGTAAAGTTAATTAGTTTCTTCTCGATCTCCCAGATTTCTGAGGGATTCACAACAAGAACAATTTTATTGGTCGTATCTACAAAACTAACTCCATCAGCTTTTACAGAATGGAATTTAAAAATCTCTGATACCTGGTTTACAGTTTCTTTAGGATTTTCAAAAGTTAATTTTAAAGCTTGTTTTTCTTTTTTAGGATAAGTAATATTTGAACCTTGTGCCACTCCCGTCAATTGTCTTGTTAGTCCTAGAGGTTTATTATCACCATCACCGTTTAAAAACGCTTCTTCCAATGCTACTGCAAAAGCTTCTGTTAATTGAGTTCTTACAAAATTTTCAATCCAAATCGGTCCAAGTTCTTTAAAATCTTTCGGGATCACGATGAAAGCCGTTAACTTATGCTGGATTTCTTGTTTACTTCCAAAACTAGCTTTTAATTGCCCTTTGATTTCTCCAAAAACCTTGCCCCAAACTGCTCCACCACTACGCTCTGATGTCAAAAAGTTTAGGCGGATTCCTAGGTTTTTTAGTCCAATTTTTTCAAGTAAGGGGTGTTCTGATTTTATATCTTCAAAAATTCTGTCAATCGTCTCCTCTGGGAGAAGTTTTTCCACCCCTTTAGGGATATTCTTATCAAATTCATTAAAGAATACCATTTCATTGCCCTTTAAAGTATTAGGCTGTGATGTAAAGCCATCTCCTGAATATGATGCAGTTTTAGCTTCTTCAATCATATGTTCCTGCATTTTGTCTAACATATCACCGTAAAGTTTTGTTTGCTGATCTTGTGGAGCATTAGTTTTCACTGCATTCATAAACGCTTCTCTAGCTTGCATGTATTCGTTTTTTGTTTGTCCTTTAAGTCTCATAGTCATATTTTTTATTTCCTTTCATTTTTAAGCAAAAAAAGGCAGAACAAAAAACGTATTTACGTCTTATGTCCTACCTCTTGTTTTCAAGTCAGTATTTAAAATTTTTGTTGTGTTTTGGTTTCTACCATGGTCACAACACCATCTGCAATTATCAACCGAATGTCACCATATTCTGGTAACTTTACACTCTTAATTATACCACGGTTTAGGAAATAAATCCAACCTTTATGCAATTCATTCATATATCCTCCTTTCTCTAAAAAGGTAGTCATTTTGGGGTATCTAGTGACTACCACCTCCGCCCTACAGCCCCAAGGGGTTATAAAATGCGTAGTCAGGTAGTCACCTCGCTCCAAAAAAATAAATAATAAACGCCTTTAATCTATTTATTCTATATACTTTATAAATAATATAAAATAACTACTTTTTTATATAAAAGTCAATCATATCAAGGGTTTGATAGGGTAGTCAGTAAAATCTTAAAAACTACCCTTTTTATAAATCCTTTTTGTTTAAAGGTTCTAGCTCACCTCTAAAAGGTAGTCATTTTTTTGAGTTGGTGACTACCATAACTACCTTTTAGGTTTTGAATAACCAGGCTTAACACTTTTTCCAAATTTTAAAGATCGTTTGTGTTCCCATCCCTCTTTATTTTGCATGTACTTTTTAACCTTTGCTTTGTCCTTTGGTGGTGCTTTGTCAGTTAGATAGACCTCTTGAAAAAATAGGTTAATAGTCATCTTGCTCCTACCTACCAATTCGCCATATTTTTCTGTATCCAGTTCCGCCGTTCCACCTTCGCTATTTCTAAAATATCCTTCATTCATCATGTCATAGATATAATAGTATCTTGTCCGGTCTGATATTGGGTACTGATACATATTTTTGGGATAAGGTAAAGCTAAATAGCGCTCCAAATCCTCAAGGGTTTCATCAGCAAATTTGTACCTACTTCTTACCTCATTTACCAGGTTCTCTTGCTCGTCTGTCAGCATCAAAGACTGGTTAGACTTCCAAGCTACTACCATAGCCCCCCAAAAGGCTCTACGGTCTTTTTCCGTCCACTTCCTACCCTTATAAGTGGTATCCTTATGTACTTCAGCAACCAGAAAGCGCCTTTCCCCTGTCAAGTCATTTAAATAATCATGGTCATTAGTTGCTCTCACGATGATAAAACTCTTAGGTAGCCGTCTATCACTAGAAGCATAGGGCGGTCTATACTCTAGCTTGGTTTCAGTGATGAACTTCTTCAACTCTGAAAAACTAGCCTTTTTACTGGCCACCATTTCATCATCAAATACACACCAATTTCTAACCATTCTAGCCTTATCGTCTTTGTCTGTGAAAGTTTCAACGGTTGTAAAATACTTGTGAGTGAATAGTCCCTCAAAAAATTGAGTCTTCCCCACTCCCTGCCGTCCAGTCAAGTCCAGCACAAAGTCAAATTTAATAGAGGGGTCAAATACCTTAGCAATCGCCCCACGGAAAAACAAATCCATGATAATACGGTTATATTCGTCATCTTTGATATTCAGATAATGCCTCAGAATATCAAAAGGATCACGCTGATACACTAGCTTTTTATACTCGCTTTCGCATGATTCCAGATAGTCTTTTAAAGGGTTGTAGCTATGCTCTCCAGCCACCACTTCCAAAATATCGGCTATATCCCCTTTTTTATAATCTATCTTGTACTTTGTAGCAATATACGCCCTAATCTCTCTAATAATTAAGTCGTCAATGGTTCCGCTTAAGGTTCTACCGTTCAATTTTGTTGGTTTTGTCACGTCAATTTCATAAGTGAATGTATTGTACTGTATCGCCCCCTTCAGCTTGCTATCTCCACTTAAAATCTTCTTGAGATTGTCCAAGGTAACCGCAAAGCCTTTCCCTTTGGTTTTAGGCGTTAGATTCAGGCTATTGTGTTCCTCGTCGGTCTCTCTTGCTTTGGTCAAGTCCACCACGGTAGGCAGTATTTGTTGCTGATTCTCTTCGATGATTTTAGTTACAATTTCTTCACTATTCAAAAGCCACCTCCTTATAGAATTTTGTCGCTACTTCAAGGAAATAACTGGCCAATTCTTTCCGTCTGACAATAGTAGAAAACAAGTCCACTAACTGACTAAAACTGTAACCATTGACAAATAGCAAGCGGACTAGTGTAGCCGTCTCATATCTGGTATGGATTCCATTACAAATCAGGTCAAAAATCCACCCTTTCAGCTCCACGCCAAGCCCCTGCCGTTGCTCAGTCAACTTGTTCACTTCTAAATCCTTCAGGATCATCAGTAATTCAGGACTAGCCAAGGTAATTTCTAATGGTCTAGCTAGTTCCCAGCCTTTCCTATCGCTTTTTTCGTCTCTGATAGCCACATATAAGCCTTTATAGTGAAAATCCGTCACCCCCTCACCTATCGGCTCATAGTAGATAAACTTATAATAGTTTCCATTCTTCCAAACTTGAGTTGGTGTAGACTTGAGAAAGGAAAATAATGCTAATTTGTCAGCTGATAAAATCAACTCGATCACTCGCATTCTTCCACCCCCAAGAACTTCCAAATATCAGCCACTTTATAGTATGCTTTTCTAGTATCCTCTAGTGGGGGCTGATACCGTCTTAAACCTGCACCTTCCCACTTTTGGAGTGTCTTATACTTTATATCCAACTCTTCCATGGCTTCCTGGGCTGAGATTAGACCTGTAAACTTTTGTGGTACTTTTTCACGGCTTTTTAGGTAACGCTCGATAGCTTCTAATATTTTTGTTTTGAGTTCCTCAATCATTTTTTCAAACATACTAGCACCCCCACGGTCTCGCCCCTGCAAGCTGAATATATCGCCCATAGTCAGGGCTTAAATCCTCGCTAGGTGTTTCTATCGTCTGTTGGTTTTCTCGCTCGATTTGGGCGCTTTTTTTGTGGTCTCGATGGTTTAGATAAAGCAGCAAGCCAATCAATAGCATCATGAAGATAACCGCCTGTGTATTGGTTAAATCTAACTCATTCATTTCAATAGCCCCCTTTTTCGTAGATCAGTGGCTACTAAACTACGTAAATACGTCCAGGTTGAAGCAGTTGCGTGAACGATTCCATTACTTAAATTGTTTTCTTTTATTGCTTGATCTAAGAAATTGAATAGCAACCAGTTAGGGGCTTTGCCATGTATTTCTGTGCATTCGTCGTCATATTTTTTTAATTCCCCAAGCAAATTCTCAACATTGCTATTAAAGAAATCCTCATGACTTGCCTCTTGCTGTTTATATACCTCAGATAATTTGTAAAACTGAATCCATAACTGACTAATTGCCGTTCTACAATCTTCAGCAATTTCTGTTGCTCCATGGTGTTTCTTGGATAAATGCCACTCTGACAAAATATCTAATTTTTCCTCTACAAGTCCCAACTCTTTTTCTAAATCTTCAAAGTATGTGTCCATGTTTTTACCTCTGTTTCTATGTTTGTGTATTTGCCCTGATGGCTTTTCAATGATCGTTTCCTATACTGAATTATCACCACTCCAAACGCTGGGCGATTGCCCCAAGTTGGCGAACGCTTGTAGTGATGTTTCGTGGGTATTTACCCACCTTTTTGTTAAACAAGTGCCTAGAATTGCCGTGTCAGCACTCGTTTCAAAACCTTTTCTAATTGCTTGCCTGCTCTTCGGTTTTTTAGTTTGTCTTCGTTTCGTTTTCAATTTGATCGCCTAATCTTTTCCAGGCTCTATCAAATTCTTCACGTTGGATTTCTTTACTATGTAACTGCCTTGCTAATTCCATGCCTCTACGCATGAATCTAGCGAAGTGAGTTTTTACTGTCATCTGTTAGCCCTCCATCATGTCATATAATAGGGCGTAATGTGTATCTGGAATCCTATCTAAGGCTTTCAAACCATCATGTTCCGCTTTCTGCCTAGTTTCCGCCTTGATTGTGCTATCAAAGGCGATAGAAAAAGCGTTCAGCATTGCTTTGTAGCGTGCTACACTCTTCAAATAGCGCCCACGTTCAGAAAGTTTCTTGTCTTCCAGTTCCTCTTTTACCGAATTGTCCAAGAGTTCAAACTTACTATAGATCCCTTTTTCTACTTCAAAACCTAGTCGCTTGTTTTGTCTGAGATTGTAAAGATTAACCTTGCAGCTATCTAGGTTACGATAGCCTAGCACTCCAGCGATTTCTTCTAAGTTTTTGCCCTCTAGTTCAGGCAATTTTTCAGCAATATCCTTGAATTTTACTGATTGGTGTCTCTTTCCCATTGTGTACCTTGTCTTTCTATGTTATAATCAAGGTATAGAAAAAATATCTATACCCTAGATTTCGTCGCTTGCTTCGGTCGCCAAACTTTCAGCAAGTGACTTTTTTTGTTGTCTTGTTTCATGCTTTTGTCCCTGACTTGGGTTTATATAGCAAGTCTTTACTTTCGATAAGTTCCAGTATCCAGCTGATTCCCTGCTCAACCGTTTCAAGAAATGCGCCTAGGTCTTCACTTTCTAAGTCCTCATAGTTCATACAAAGATATTCGGCTAGTTGTCTATCTTTCTCAACTAGCTTTTTAAAATCCTTGAAATACTTGGGAATTTCTAACCCCTTAGCATTTGTAACTGTCTTAAAGTCATTCTCCATGAGTTCGCTCCTTTCTAACTATAAAATAGTTCGTCTATTGTTATGTCTGGTTCGATTTCTGCAACCATTGACTTGATTGTTAGGCGTTCTTTGTCATTGAATGGCGTTTTACCTAACTCTTTGTTGTTGTATGACTGCAAAGAAATTTTTAGTTTATCCGCCATTTGTTGCTGAGTCAATCCTAACATAACTCGATAACCTCTTAGTTTCCCCATAGGTTTCCTCCTCTCTAAAAATATCCCTCCATAAATAGATTGAAAGTGTAAAAGGTTGGAGAGAACGGACATTTTTGTCCTTTACATGTTTTATAATATCAGACATTTTTGTCTGTGTCAAGCGTTTTTTTAATTTTTTACAGACATTTTTGTCTTTTTTTAAAATAAATGTTATAATTAGCAACGAAAGGTATTATGAATAATGAATAGATTGAAAGAATTAAGAAAAGAAAAAAAGAAGTCTCAGAAAGAAATAGCCAACTTTTTAAAAATAAATGAAAAAACTATATCTCGGTGGGAAAATGGAGAAAGCCAAATTACCCTCAAAAATGCTGCTCAACTAGCTGATTATTTTGGTGTACCTCTTACTTATTTATTAAATCAGGAAGAAGAGCGGGAGAAACTTCAAGAATTACACCGAAAACTCCCAACTTTAGAAGAATTTGATGAACTCCTATACAAGCAACAAGAAAGCCGCTTTAAAAGATTTGTTCAATTTGTATCAGATGAAGAGATGAAAATCAAGGATAGAAACCTAGTTCTAATATTTAACTTGCTAGTCTCCTCTGATGAAACTTTCGGAGTAAACCAGATATATCCCTTTCCATTAGATGAAAAAGATGACTATCATTTTACAAACCAACAGAAAAGCGAAAAATAAGCCCCTTATCCGCCTTATTTCCTATTCTGGTACAATTTCCATCTGACTGCTTAAAATCGAAGAATAGGGGCATTCTCGTAGCTCCTCGCATGGTATAAACTCAAAACATTTTCTAATTGCTTGCCTGCTGATGGAAAAGGAGTTAAAACCATGAAAATTACAAAACACACGAAAAAAGACGGATCAGCAGTCTACCGCTCCAGTATCTATCTTGGCATTGATTCTGTGACTGGTAAGAAGGTCAAGACTACCATATCAGCACGAACAAAGAAAGAACTCAAAAACAAGGCCACTCAGGCTAAGGTAGAATTTGAGAAAAACGGCTCTACACGGAAACAACGCTCACATATAACAACCTATAGCGAACTTGTGGACTTGTTTTGGCAAACCTACCAGCATACCATAAAGACTAATACGCAGATAAAGATAAAAGGCTGCTTAAATAACTACCTCTTGCCCTCATTTGGTACTTATAAACTAGATAAACTTACACCTGTCATTATCCAAACTCAGGTAAATAAGTGGGCGGATGAGTACAATCAGGACGGAACGGGGTATAAAGAATACAATCACCTTCATGCCTTAAATAAACGTATTCTACAGTATGGAGTTTCTATTCAAGCATTAGACAATAACCCTGCTCGTGATATTGTCATTCCTAGAAAGATAACTAGAGATAAACAAGAAATTAAATACTTTCAAGATCAGGAACTTAAAAACTTTCTCTCCTATCTCGATAACCTGGAGAATACCTTTGTCAATTTCTATGATACTGTGCTTTATAAAACGCTCCTAGCTACTGGACTGCGCATCCGTGAATGTCTGGCCCTGGAATGGTCTGATATTGATCTGCAGAACGGAACGATTGATATTAACAAAACACTCAACATTTTAAACCAGGTAAACACTCCTAAGACAAAATCAAGCTATAGAGTTCTAGATATCGATCATAAAACAGTGCTCATGCTTCGTCTCTACCGAGCAAGACAAGCAGAAAATGGTAGAAACATTGGCTTAACCTATGAGAAAGTATTCTCTGATAGCTTTGACAACTATGTCAATACTCGAAAGGTTGATTACCGCCTACATAAGCACTTAAAAAACGCTAACTGTACTGATTTAGGCTTTCATGCTTTCCGACACACTCACGCTAGTATCTTGCTTAATGCTGGCCTGCCATACAAGGAGATACAGACACGGCTTGGCCATGCAAAAATATCTGTAACTATGGACACTTACAGCCATTTATCAAAAGAAAACCAAAAAAGAGCAGTCTCATTCTTTGAAACTGCCCTCGAAAAAATAAAAAGTTCTTAAAAAAGTCCACAAAATAAAAAAAGCGATACATAAAACCCTTATGTATCAACGATTATAGAATGATTTCGGTATAATTGACTATTATACCGAAATTTTTTTATTTTTAAAAGAAAAAGGGCGCTGGTAAAGAATAATCTTCACTAACTCCCAATTTTTCTAAGTATTTAAGCCCAATTCTGCTAATATTTGTCGTTTGTAGGCAATTTTTTGGACTTCCTTGTCCTCACCTTCAGACCAGTCTAGTTTAATTTCTGAAACAATTTGCCCGGGACGATTTTTCAAGATATAGATGCGGTCGCTGAGATTGAGGGCCTCTTCAATACTATGCGTAATGATGAGGGTCGTCAGTTGCAACTGCTTGTGAATCTCCAGATACCAAGCGTGAAGTTCCATCTTGGTCATCTCATCCAAGGCACTAAAGGCCTCATCCAAGAGAAAGAGCTTGTGTCCAAAAAGATAGGTGCGGAGTAAAGCTACACGCTGACGCATCCCACCACTGAGTTCATGAGGATACTTATCCCGTACAGCTGTCAGTTGGAAGGTCGCAAGGATTTCATCCGCTCGAGCAATGGCTTCTGCCTTATCGACCTTTTGAATCAAGAGGGGCAGGATGATATTGCCAAGCACCGTCTTGTGCTCCAAGAGGAGATCCTTTTGCAACATATAACTCACGCGCCCCTTGGGATTCTCCTCTCCATCAAGGACAATTCTACCTGACTGGACTTCTAAAATTCCAGCGATTAGATTAAAGAGAGTGGTCTTTCCAACACCACTGGGCCCTAGGATAGAAACTACTTCACCTGAAGTGACATGCAAGTTGATATCCTCTAAAATCTTTTCATTGTCGTAGGCATAGCTTACCTGTTCTAGTCTAATTTCTGTCATTATTTTACAAATTCGTTAGTGAAGCCTTTATCAGTCAAGTCTTCTTTGAGGATACCATTTTCTTTATCCCATTTGTAGAAGGCATTCCAGCGGTCTGCATCAAATTGTCCCCATTTTTCCTTGTCGCTTGCGTATTCTTTTGACAAGTATTTTTGAGATTCGATGACAAAGTCACGTTTTTCCTTGAGTTCAGGTGCATTCTTTATGAGGATATCTGCAGCTTCTTCTGGATGTTCCATGGCATATTGGTAGCCTTTTTTGATGGCTTGGATGACTTTACGAGCTTCTTCTTTGTTGTCTTTGAGATAGTCGTTGTTTGCGATGATAACGGGTGAGTAGTAGTCAAACTCCTTGACATAGTCTTTTAAGTACATGAAGTTAGCATCTACGCCTTGAGATTTGGCAAGGATACCATCCCAACCGTAGTAAATCCAAGCAGTGTCAAAAACGCCATTGGCAATTGGTGTGATAGAGTTTGAGTCGTTGTTTGGTACTTTTTCAACCTTCTCAAAGTCTCCGCCTTGTGATTCTACCAAGGTTTTCAACATAGCAAGCTCCGTCGGGTCATTCCAAGTACCGTATTTCTTACCAACCAAGTCCTTTGGACTGCTTACATTGTCAGATTTACGTGAGATGATCCCTGATGTATTGTGCTCAACGATAGCGGCAACGGCAGTGATTCCTGCCCCTTTTTCCAATTTCTTAGCCATGTAGTCTTGGAAATAGATAGCAAATGGTGCCTTGCCATTGATCACCAAGTCAGACGAGCTTTCTTCTGGTGGTAATTTCAAATCAACATCCACTCCAGCTTCTTTGAAATAACCTTTTTCCTTGGCAACATAAAGCCCCGTGTGGTTGGTATTTGGGGTCCAGTCTAGGATAAAGTCAATCTTTTTGACTTCTGCTTCTTTATTGTCCTTAGAAGCAGTTCCTTGGCCACAAGCCACAAGCACGACAGCTACAAAAGCCGTTACAAGCGTTAAAAACACTTTCCATGTTTTCTTCATTTTCATTTCCTCTTTTCTTTTTCTAAAACATCCTTATCTTAGGGACGTTTCCATTTAATCACATATTTTTCACTGATATCGACCAACTTCATACCGAGAAGGCTGATAATCGACACCAGAATAATAATGGCAAACATGGTATCATACTGAAACAGTTTCTTGGACTGAATCATGTAAACACCTAGTCCTTCAAAGCCTCCCAACCACTCAGATACCACTGTTGTGATAAAAGCGTAGGAGACACTGACTCTCAGACCTGCATAAAAGTAGGGCAGACTAACCGGGATTTTAAAATGCCAAAGGATTTGCCAAGGGTTAGCACGCATCAGACTAAACAAGGTCAGCATATCCTTGTCACAATGCCTAAAACCGTCTAAAATACTGACGATGATAGGGAAGGTTGTCGTCAAGATAATCAAGACAATCTTGGGCAAAATCCCATAACCTAGCCACAAGACCAAGATAGGGGCTATGGCAATGGTCGGGATAGTCTGGACAACCACCATCATAGGGTAAATCAAATCATTGAGCCAAGTCAGACTGTCCATAAGCACCGCCATAAGACAGGCAATCAAGACTCCTAAGACTAGTCCGAGTAAAGCCACTCTCAAGGTCGCCCAGCTATGGTGCCAGAGAAATTCTCTGTCACGAGCAAAGGCCTGGAGGATCTCAAGAGGAGTTGGCAGGATAAACTTGGGTAAAAGTTTGAATATTCCCGCTAACTGCCAGATTGACAAGACTCCTAGAAAGCCTAAAAGACTAATCTGTCGTCTCATCATACTTTTCAAGTTTCTCATCGATGCTTAAAATCTCTCCTATATTTATTTTGACATTGGCAAAGACATTATCTGCTTCCTGCCCTGCCACTTCTAGCGCTTCTTTGAGAATACGCATAAGCTCATCAAACTCCCCTTCCAAGACCGTTTCAAAGGGTGTCACCACCATGGTCACAGATTGAGCTTGCAGATAAGCAATAACCTGATCGATAATAGCAATCCGGTCAATCCCCTGTGATAGGGGCAAGACTTGCAAGGCAATGCTTGCTTTCATAAAAACCTCCTCTTCTCAGGCTTCCTTTTGACAAAAAGAAAACCCCTTCCATATACGGAAAAGGTGCAGAATTCGGCTAAGTATCCTTTCCTACGCTGGCATTACCCAGATCAGGTGCGGTCGAAGTTTAACACTTCCTCTCAGACTGTACACAGACTCCCGTATCTTATATGGACATATGATAACGCAAAACAAGTAAGATGTCAAGGAAACTGCTTACAGAAAATCTTGAAAAAGAGTTTGAAGGCAAGTACTTCAAACTCTATCATAGCTTTCTTATTTGGCCTCGTACCAGGTTGCTCCTTCATTTTCATCTGCGATGAGCGGGACACTGAGCTGGATGGCTTCTTCCATGGTTTGTTTCACCAGTACTTTGACGGCTGCTAGTTCTGATTTCGGAACTTCAAGGACAATCTCATCGTGCACTTGCAACAGCATCTTGGTCTGATAGCCACCTGCTACTAAAGCTTTGTCTAGCTGGATCATAGCAATCTTGAGAATATCTGCTGCTGAGCCCTGGATAGGAGAGTTAATGGCTGTACGCTCTGCAAAACCACGAATGTTGAAGTTGCGCGAATTGATATCCGGCAACTCACGACGACGCTTGAAGAGGGTCTCTACATAGCCCTTATCACGCGCCTCACGCACCACCTCATCCATGTAGTTTTTAATACCTGGGAAGCGTTCAAAGTAAGTATCAATGTAGGCTTTTGCTTCCTTACGGCTGATGCCTAGATTATTAGACAAGCCAAAATCTGAAATTCCGTAAACCACTCCGAAGTTAACCGCCTTAGCATTACGACGGTCGTTTGGAGTCACATCCTCAGGGCGTTCAATTCCAAAGACCCGCATGGCCGTCGAGGTATGGATATCTGCTCCCTCTTGAAAGGCCTTAATCAAGTGCTCATCTTTAGAGATATGTGCCAAAACGCGCAATTCAATCTGCGAATAGTCCGAGCTGAGCAGCACGCTATCCTCCCACTCAGGCACAAAAGCCTTACGAATGAGACGGCCTTGTTCCAAACGAACAGGAATATTTTGCAAGTTTGGATCTACACTAGACAAACGCCCAGTCTGAGTCAAATCCTGCACATAGCGCGTGTGGATCTTGCCATCATCCAAGATCCAGTCCTGCAAGCCAATCACATAGGTAGACTGAATCTTAGCAATTTGACGGTAATCGAGGATTCTCTTGACGATTGGTGCAATAGGAGCTAGACGCTCTAGCACATCCACGGCTGTCGAGTAACCTGTCTTGGTTTTCTTAGTGTACTCTAGAGGAAGACCCAGTTTTTCAAAGAGAAGCACCCCCAACTGCTTAGGAGAATTGATATTAAACTCCTCACCAGCTAACTCGTAGATTTCTTGAGTGAGTTGCTCAATGACGACCTCATTTTCAGCCTGCATCCCAAGCAGAGTTTCTTTTTTGACCTTGATCCCAGCAATTTCCATCTTAGCAAGGACAAAAGCCAGAGGTTGCTCCATGTCATAGAGGAGATCTAACTGTCCATGTTCACTGAGTTTTTCAAGCAAAACAGGCTCTGTCTCAACCAAAACAGCAACCTTGCGAGCCAAGTGCTCCAAGAATTTCTCTCGTTCAGGGATGGCTTTCTTGACCCCCTTACCGTAGAAAATCTCATCATCAGCCAAATAAGTTTGGCCATAGAGATTCGCAATGGTTGAAATTTCATTGTTCTCGACTGTTGAGAGTAAGTATTTGGCCAAGCGACTATCAAAAGCAGGGGCCTGCAGGTTCAAGTCCAAACGATTTAAAAGAACCTTCGCTTTTTTAAAGTCATACACTTTCAGAGGTGTTTTTTCTAAAAATTCCTTGAGAATCGGCTCCTGCAAGAGCTCAAGTTTGTCTGTAGCGTAAAGTTTATCTCCACAGGACCAGGCAAAGCCAACCAAGTCATCTGTATGATAGTTTTCCCCAAAAAGTTCAAAGTGGAAGATAGAGTCCGCACTCAGCATGTCTTGACTGACGTGGTCAACGATAGTGAAGTCCAACCTCTCAGCCACATCAGCTGACGAAATATTTAAAGCTTGTTTGAGCTGTTTGAAGCCCATCTCATCGTAGAATTTCCCGAGATTTTCCACATCTGGACCATTATAGACCAAATCATCAAGGCCAATCTCAATTGGTGCCTGAGTCTCAATGGTCGTCAACGTTTTAGATAGAAAGGCTTGTTCCTTGTCATTGATGAGATTTTCCTTCATCTTAGAAGCCTTCATCCCATCGATATTTTCATAAATACCCTCTAGCGAGCCGTGTTCTAGTAAGAGCTTGATACCCGTCTTTTCACCAATCTTAGTGACGCCTGGGATATTATCTGATTTGTCTCCCATCAGGGCCTTGAGATCGATAAACTGAGCTGGTGTGAGGCCCATCTTTTCCATGAGGTAATCTGGTGTAAAGGCCTCAAACTCAGCCACACCTTTCTTGGAAATCTCAACCACCGTATGCTCATCCGTCAACTGGATCAAATCCTTATCTCCGCTAACGATTGTCACATCAAAAGAATCCTTCTCAGCCAAGCGACCTAGGGTCCCGATGATATCATCTGCTTCATACTGGGCCAACTCATAGTGGCGAATCCCAAGATGATCTAGCAACTCACGAATGAAGGGAAATTGCTCACGAAACTCATCTGGAGTTTTAGCACGACCACCTTTGTAGTCTGCATACATCTCTGTTCGGAAAGTCGTCTTACCTGCATCAAAAGCTACCAAAACATGACTGGGCTCAACACGCTCCAAGACGTGATTCAACATGAGTTGAAAGCCATAGATTGCATTGGTATGAAGTCCATTAGCATTTTTAAAACGATCCAACTGCTGATAGAGCGCAAAAAAAGCTCGAAAAGCAACTGAAGATCCATCAATTAATAATAATTTTTTCTTGTCCATACACCCATTATAAAGGAAAGAGGGGAAAAATACCATCGGAAAGAATAGGCAAATGGTAGTGAAGTCCTCTTTTTTATATTCTTTCTAGATTCTAGCTCCATTACTATCCACTCGATAGCCATCCACAGTAGTATTCACTGCTAAAGCCCCTGAAGCATTGACGTAGTAAGATTTTCCGCCTACTTGGAACCACTGGCTAGACTTCATAGCCCCTGAACTCTCCAAATAATACCATGTTCCATTTTCCTTGAGCCATCCTGTCTGCATCTCCCCTGATGTCTTTAGATAGTACCAATGCGAGTCATCCTTTACCCAACCTGTTGACATAGTCCCGTTTTCTTTGAAGTGATACCAACTGCCATTTATTTTCTTCCAACCAGTTGCGAGTTTCCCGTTCTCACGGTAATTCCAAATACCGTTTTGCTTCTTCCAACCATTCTCCACCGATCCTGTTTCCGTATACTGGACGTATCTTCTCGTTCCACTATAGGATAGGTAACTAAGCCACTTATAACCTTCCTTTTCTACGATTTGATCGTAGCTAACATTTTCACCAGGATAGTAGTAGTCAATAACTTGTGCTGTACTTGACGGCTGGTTTCGAATGGCAGACTTTTGAGTAAACGTATGAGTCCCACTAGACGCCAACCCTGACCTGATAGGATTTCCAGTTCTACCACCATTCCCTACCAAGTCCTTAAAATGGATAAAGCCTGTCATAGAGCTAGCTTTTACGCTGCGACGATTGTATTTCTCCCTAACTCCATAGTTATACTCTTCGATCTCAATCGTATCCCCTGATACATTTGATACCCAGGCCACGTGCCCATAATAACCTTCTGTCGACCAAGCAATTGAACCAATTTCTGGCTTGCTGTCAACACGGTAGCCTTCTCGCCTTGCGCGGTGCCCCCATTCATTTGCATTTCCATAAGCAGGCGGGATCTCAAAGCCATTCACACTACTCAAACGAAAGGCTGCAAAAGACGTACACTGGCGAGAGTACATTCGCCATTGATCGATTTCAACACTACCATTTTTGTAGTGAAGCGGATAGTCATCTCCACGCGCTACACTGTCGGCCTGAACCGATTCCCCACCAAACAAAAAGGTACTCGTAATGAACAAAGTAGCCAGCCCTACACTCAACTGAGTACATCCACTCTTCTTAACTCCTGATTTAAAAAACGTCATTCATTCTCCTTAATAATATAAATTTCCGAGGTTACCCTCGTTTATACTATTCGGGAGAAAAAGAAAAAAGTGAGCAAAGCTCACTTCATTTTAGGATTCTTCGTCTAGATAGCGAATCAAGTTCTTTTCTGTCAAGATATCTGAGTAGGTGAAGGATTCAACGTAAACATTAGCTTGTTTATCTCCCTCAACATCCCCAAATTCAACGATAAATAGGGATGGATAAACCTCAATTAACTTACCCAATCTATTTTTTTGGCGCTTACGGCCATTCTCCAAAGTCATTTCAACGACTTGTCCCTCATGCGCCTTGATCTCTTCTTTGATTTTTTTCATCTTGGCTACATCTGTAAATGCATCTGACATCTTATGCCTCCCTCTTTGAGATACTTGAAAATTTATTGTATTCTTTTTGGAAAATCAATTCCACTGTTCCACGAGCTCCACTACGGTTTTTCTCGATGATAACCTCAACCTTGTTATTTGGAATTCCTTCCTCTTCTTCACCCGCACGATCGTAGTAGTCGTCACGGTATAGAAAGGCTACGATATCCGCATCCTGCTCGATAGAACCCGATTCACGAATATCAGACAAGACTGGTCTCTTATCCTGACGCTGTTCCACTCCACGAGATAACTGACTAAGAGCAATGACTGGAACCTTTAGCTCCTTAGCTAGAATTTTTAACTGACGGGAAATTTCAGAGACTTCTTGTTGGCGGTTCTCACGACCAGTTCCTGTAATAAGCTGTAGGTAGTCGATCAAAATCAAACCAAGATTGCCTGTTTCTTGAGCCAGTTTACGTGAGCGCGAACGAATTTCCGTGATCCGAATCCCTGGTGTATCATCGATATAGATACTCGCGTTGGCTAGATTCCCTTGAGCAATGGTATACTTTTGCCACTCCTCATCAGTCAATTGACCCGTACGGATAGAATGAGACTCCACCAAGCCTTCGGCCGCTAGCATCCGGTCTACTAGACTTTCCGCACCCATTTCGAGCGAAAAGATAGCAACCGTCTTATCCAACTTAGTACCAATGTTCTGCGCAATGTTCAAAGCAAAGGCTGTTTTACCGACCGCAGGACGAGCTGCTATAATAATCAGTTCCTCCTCATGGAGACCTGTCGTCATATGGTCCAAATCACGGTAGCCTGTAGCAATACCTGTAATGTCAGTTGTTTGTTGTGACCGAACTTCTAGGTTCCCAAAGTTGATATTTAGAATATCACGGATGTTCTTGAACCCACTACGATTGGCGTTTTCACTAACATCAATAAGCCCCTTTTCAGCTTGAGCAATGATTTCATCTACAGGCTTAGAAGCCTCATAGGCTTGATTGACAGAGTCTGTCAACTTGGAAATCAAACGACGTAGCATAGACTTTTCTGCTACGATTTTAGCATAATACTCCGCGTTGGCTGAAGTTGGTACAGAGTTGACAATTTCAACAAGATAGGACAAGCCACCAATATTTTGGAGATCCCCTTGGTTATCCAAAATCGTCCGAACCGTTGTCGCATCAATCGCTTCTCCACGATCCGACAAGTCTACCATCGCTTGGAAGATCAACCGATGAGCATACTTAAAGAAGTCTCGAGAATCAATATATTCTCGGACAAAAACGAGCTTGCTCTCATCTATAAAAATAGCCCCCAGAACAGATTGTTCAGCCAAAATATCCTGAGGTTGAACTCGCAGTTCCTCTACTTCTGCCATCCGACTTTCCTTCCTTTTACAATCTTGTAAAGAAGTTGTAAACTTACCCTTCTTTTACACGAAGATTGATGACACTTGTAACATCTTGGTAGATTTTCACAGGTACATCAATCAAACCTACTGCTCGAATTGGTGCTTTTACTTGAATATGACGCTTGTCAATATTAATTCCAAATTGCTTTTGCAATTCTTCTGCAATCTTCTTGTTGGTGATAGAGCCAAATGTACGACCATCTGGTCCAACCTTTTCAACAAACTCTACGACAGTCTCTTCTGCTTCAAGCTTGGCCTTGATTGCTCTTGCCTCTGCTAACATCTCTGCATGAGCCTTTTCTTCTGATTTTTGTTTTCCACGCAACTCTCCTACTGCTTGAGCAGTTGCTTCCTTGGCCAAATTCTTTTTAATCAGGAAGTTTTGAGCGTAGCCAGTTGGCACTTCCTTGATTTCGCCTTTTTTCCCTTTTCCTTTGACATCTGCTAAAAAGATTACTTTCATTCTTCTTTCTCCTTTTCCTTTAGTTCATCCAAGATAAGTTGGGTCAATTTTTCTCCTGCTTCTGACAGACTCATATTCTCGATTTGTGCAGCAGCTAGATTAAAGTGACCACCGCCACCCAACTCTTCCATAATACGTTGCACATTGATTTTACTGCGGCTTCGAGCTGAGATAGAGATAAATCCTTGTGTATTTTTTGCTAGAACGAAACTAGCCTCAATACCAGACATAGCCAACATAGCATCGGCAGCCTTACTGATGACAACCGTATCATAAGTAGTTGAGTCCTTAGCTTGGGCAATCAAGATATCTGACCCCAACTTACGACCTTGTAAAATGAGTTCATTTACCTCACGGTACTCTTCAAAATCTGTCGCAGCAATCTCCTGGATAGCAATACTGTCACTTCCCCGTGTTCTCAGATAGCTAGCCACATCAAAGGTTCGACTCGTTACTCGAGATGTGAAATTCTTGGTATCCAGCATCATACCAGCCATCAAAACACTAGCCTGCATACGACTCAAACGATTTTTCTTAGAATTTTGGAACTGAATCAATTCTGTGACCAACTCACTCGCACTACTTGCTCCACTTTCGATATAGGTGATTACAGCATTCTCTGGGAAATCCTGATCACGTCTATGATGGTCAATAACAATAGTTTGAGTGAACAAATCATAAAAATCTTTTGATAAGGTCAAAGCCGTCTTGGAATGATCCACCAGAATCAATAGTGAACGGTTTGTAACTAGCTTCATCGCTTCTGTAAGAGATAAGAGTTTCGTGACATCTTCTTTCTTTAAGAACTGGATAGCACGTTCGATATCTGCTGACATCTGGTCTGCATCATAGACAGCATAACTGTTCTCAATAATATTATTTGCAAACAACTGCATACCGACAGCAGAGCCCAAGGCATCCATGTCTAGATTTTTATGACCGACTACAAAAACCTGGTCAACACTTCGAATCTTATCAGAAATGGCTGTCATCATGGCTCTCGTACGTGTACGAGTACGTTTGATAGATGCAGCAGTTCCTCCACCAAAGTAGACTGGATTCTTGGTTTCGTTATTTTCCTTGACAACTACTTGGTCCCCACCACGAACCTCAGCTAGGTTTAAGTTCCTTAAAGCAACTTTCCCTATCTCATCATGATTTCCATCACCATAAGAAAAGCCCATGCTCAAGGTCAATGGCAGCTGTCTCTGTTTTGCCTCCTCACGAAAGGCATCAATCACAGAGAATTTATCATTCATCAAGCCCTCAAGAACTGTGTAATCAGTAAATAAATAAAAGCGGTCCATACCCACACGCCGAGAAAACATAGCATACTTACTAGCAAATTCTGAAACAAAATTTGCCACAAAACTATTGATATGACTAATATCGGAGTCGGAGGTTGCATCTTCTAGATCATCGTAGTTGTCTACCGAGATGACTCCAATGACTGGACGGCTAGTTACCAATTCAACAGTTGCTTCGTATTCCCCTGAAACGTCAAAGAAATACAGGACACCCGAAACCTTGTCCATATGAACGGCATAGCGTGTTTCGCCCAAGTTAGCATAAGAACCAGGGTTCCCCACAGAAGCCTTGATAATGGTTTGAATCAAGTCAACATCAATTTCGCCTTCTTCAGTCGTCAAAATCAACTCAGCATAAGGATTAAACCATTCGACTTCGCCACTAGATAAGTCTAATTTCAGAACACCAACTGGCATTTGATCGAGCAGCGTGTTCAAGCTATCTTCCGCTTGGTGATTTACATATTGGATTTGTTCAATTTCGCTCTTTTCATACTGTTTTTTTTGCCATACAAATAAAAGCAGATAAAGCAGTACAAATAAAAACAAAACAGTGATTGTTACAGCAAGATTATGTGAAAAAATAATCAGCAAAGTTAAGATTCCGAAAGTTGCAAGTCCTAGTAAGACCGCAGAAAACGGGATTAAATTATTTTTTTTCATTCTAAACCTCTTGCGCATTATTATATCACAAAAACCCTTAAAAAGCGACCTTTTAAAAGATGCAAGCCTTTCTTTCATGATTGATTTCTCTAACTTCAGACACAAAAAGAGGAGGGAATCATCACCCTCCTACCCACGTGTTCAGATCACTAACACCTAACGTTCCACGATAAGGGCAGTCCCCATCCCTCCTCCGATACAGAGAGTTGCTAAGCCAGTTTTAGCATCACGTTTCATCATCTCATGTAGCAGCGTTACTAGGATACGGCAACCGGAAGCCCCAATTGGGTGACCAAGAGCAATGGCGCCACCATTGACGTTGACAATATCTGTGTTAAAGCCAAGTGTTTTACCAACCGCACAAGCCTGGGCAGCAAAGGCTTCATTTGACTCAATCAAGTCGAGATCTTCAACTGTCAAATTGCCTTTTTCAAGAGCCTTGCGAGTCGCATAAATCGGTCCACATCCCATCATCTTAGGATCCAAACCTGCATTTGCATACGAACGAATGCGGGCAATCACTGAAAGTCCTAATTCTTCCGCTTTTTCAGCACTCATGATTAAGACAGCTGCTGCCCCGTCATTGATTCCTGAAGCATTACCCGCTGTGACAGAACCGTCTTTTTTGAAAACAGGACGTAGCTTGGACAGACTCTCCAAGCTAGCATCTTTTCTAGGAAATTCATCTGTATCAAAGATGATAGGATCGCCTTTGCGTTGAGGAATAACCACCGGAACAATCTCTTCCTTAAAGCGTCCAGATTCTATAGCCGCTACTGCTCGTTTTTGTGATTCCAAAGCAAGAGCATCTTGCTCTTCCCGACTGATACCATATTCTTCTGCCACATTCTCAGCTGTAATCCCCATATGGTATTCGTTAAAGGCATCAGATAAACCGTCCTTAATCATGGTATCTACCACTTTCGAATCGCCCATACGGCCACCCCAACGGAAGCTTGGCAAAACATATGGAGCCTGGCTCATGTTTTCTGCACCACCAGCCACGACAATATCTGCATCTCCGCACTGAATCGCTTGAGCAGCTAACTGCACTGCCTTCAAACCGGAACCACAAACCTTGTTGATAGTAAAGGCTGGTGTAAATTCAGGGAGTCCTGCGTGAATGCTCATTTGACGAGCTACGTTTTGACCTAAACCTGCGCCTAGGACATTCCCCATAATCACTTCATCTACTAGCTCTGGTTTGACATTGGCTTTTTCCAAAGCACTCTTAATAACCAACGCTCCCAAATCAACAGCTGAAACATTCTTCAAACTTCCTCCAAAGTAGCCTATTGGAGTTCGCACTGCTGAAACAATCACCACGTCTTTCATAACCGCCTCCATCTATACCTTTTATAATGATGCAATACAAAAGTGGTTTACACTGGTGTAAACCACTTTAAAAATTCTATTTTATGATTCTTTCACCTCTAACAAACCAACTTCACCATCTTCACGACGATACAAAACATTTGTTGTTTGATCTTCTACGTCTACATAGATAAAGAAATCATGTCCCAACAAATCCATTTGAAGAAGCGCTTCTTCTAAATCCATTGGTTTTAAATCAATTTGTTTTGAACGAACTACTTTTGGTTGCACAACATTTGCCTCTTCAACTAGGGCATCTGTAAAGAGTTGGCTTGTCGCAACTTTATTTTTATTCTTCCGTTCGATTTTTGTTTTATTTTTACGAATCTGACGTTCAATTTTATCAGTTACAAGATCGATAGAGCCATACATATCTTGAGAAATATCTTCTGCACGGAGAGTAATAGATCCAAGTGGAATCGTTACTTCAACTTTTGCTGTTTTTTCACGGTAAACTTTCAAATTCACACGTGCATCCAACTCTTGCTCAGGTTGAAAATACTTTTCGATCTTTTCGAGTTTAGAAACTACATAATCACGAATCGCTTCTGTTACTTCTAGGTTTTCACCACGGATACTATATTTAATCATATAAGTACCTTCTTTCTAAACATTTTTGTTTTTCTAACTATATTATAGCGCTTTCATTTTCATTTTGCAAATTTTTTCCTCATCTTACAAGGGAAAAAGTTTTAACATCCAAAGCTCCTGCTTCTTCAAAAAGACGCTTCACACGATTGACAGTCGCACCTGTTGTATAGATGTCATCAATAAGCAAAATTTTCTTAGGAAGAGGGTCTTCAGTTTTTATAAAAAATGGAATTTCGGTAGCTAATCGTTCCGAGCGATTCTTAGAAGAACTAGCCGTCTCTTCTCTTTTCCCTAGTAAATCTTGAAAAGAAAAACCTGCTGCCTCAACCAAACCTTCAACCTGGTTAAATCCCCTCTCAAGCAATCTTTCAGGACTTAGGGGAATGATAACAAATTGATAGTCTCCATACTTTTTCAATTCATTAGCTAGAACAGGAGCAAAAACCTTTCTAAGTAGAAAATCTCCATCAAACTTATATCGACTAAAGAAGTCTTTCATAGCTTGATTATAGGTGAAGATTGCATTATGATCGACTCGAATCTTTTCTTTACACCAAAATTTACAATCTTGACACATAGTTGACAGGCCTGTTTTCATACAGTTCGGGCAATAGTCCTCACCAATTTTCTCAAAAGTAGACTCACAATCTGAACAAAGATAGTTGTTCTCATTCTTAAACAGCAAGAGGTGACTAAATATCAAGTCACTCTTTATTGTCTGTCCACATAATAAACAGTTCATAAGCCTGCCTCCTTGTTCATCTGCTTTATTTCCTTGATTGCTTTTTTGATCGAAACATTTAATCCATCATGAAAGAAGAGCAGTTCACCAGTCGGTCTATCCATACTGCGCCCAACTCGCCCTCCAATCTGAATCAAGCTAGACTTGGTAAAGAGACGATGATTAGCTTCTACAACAAAAACATCCACACAAGGAAAGGTGACCCCACGCTCCAAAATTGTTGTACTAATAAGGATTGTCAACTCTCCATCTCGAAAAGCTTGTACCTGCTCTAATCGATTTTCTGTGATAGAGGACACAAAGCCGATGTTTTCATTTGGAAACTGTTCCTGCAAGAGTTCTTTTAGTTTCTCGCCTTTCTTAATCTCAGATGCAAAGATTAACAACGGATAACTTGTTCTTCTCTGCTTCTTAATGTAGGACTTTAACTTTGGAGACAACTGACTCTTTTCTATATAGCGATTAAAATCTGATAACCAAACTAGCTTTGGAATAATCAATGGATTTCCATGAAATCGTCTTGGCAAGCTCAATCGTTTTAATTCTCCAGTGCGAACCTTCTTATCTAACTCATCTGTAGAGGTCGCTGTAAGGAATATCTTTAACCCCTCCTCCTTTACACATTGGTTTACAGCGTAGTAAAGTATAGGGTTGTCAACATAAGGAAAGGCATCTACTTCATCTACTATCAGCAAATCAAAAGCATGATGAAATTTTAACAACTGGTGAGTCGTTGCAACAACTAGTGGAGTTCGAAAATAGGGCTCTGATTCGCCATGAAGCAGTGCTATCTCACAAGCAAAGTCATTCTGCAGTCGCTTATACAATTCCAAACATACATCAATTCGAGGACTGGCCAAACACACTGCACCACCATTATTGATTACCTTGGCCACAACTTGATAAATCATCTCCGTCTTTCCAGCTCCTGTTACAGCATGAACCAAGGTCGGTTCTTTCTTTTCGACTGCTCGAATCAATCCCTCTGACACCTTCTCCTGAAAAGGGGTTAACTTACCACGCCACTTAAGAACATCTTGTTTAGGAAAATCTTCCTGCGGAAAATAGTATAAGGCTTGATCACTCCTGACTCGCTTCATCAGCAAACACTCCCTACAATAGTATGCGCCAATAGGCAAATACCATTCTTCTAAAATCGAACTATTACAACGTTGACAAAACAGTTTCCCCTTCTCTTTTCTCATTGCTGGCAGTTTCACTGCTACCTGTCGTTCTTCTTCAGTTATTTCTTTCTCAGTAAACAAACGACCGAGATAATTTGGATTTACTTTCATACTTCTTTATTCGTAAAAACCTAGCGCTTTAGATGATTTTTTAGTACAATTAAATCATGGAATTTAGAACAATTAAAGAGGACGGACAAGTCCAAGAAGAAATCAAAAAATCCCGCTTTATCTGTCATGCCAAGCGTGTTTATAGCGAAGAAGAGGCTCGTGAATTCATCACCACCATCAAAAAAGAACACTACAAAGCGACGCATAACTGCTCTGCCTTCATTATTGGGGAACGTAGTGAAATCAAACGTACAAGTGATGATGGTGAGCCCAGTGGTACTGCTGGCGTTCCCATGCTTGGGGTACTAGAAAATCACAATCTCACCAATGTCTGTGTGATCGTGACACGTTACTTTGGTGGTATTAAATTAGGCGCTGGAGGACTGATTCGTGCTTACGCTGGCAGTGTTGCCTTAGCTGTCAAAGAAATTGGCATTGTTGAAATAAAGGAACAAGCTGGAATTTCTATTCAAATGTCCTACGCTCAGTACCAAGAGTACAGTAACTTCCTTAAAGAACATAATCTCATGGAGCTAGATACAAATTTTACAGATCAAGTCGATACGGTGATTTATGTTGATAAAGAAGAAAAAGAAAATATTAAAGCTGCACTTGTAGAGTTTTTTAATGGAAAGGTCACTTTAACAGATCAAGATTTACGGGAAGTTGAGGTTCCTGTAAACTTAGTGTAAACAAAGGAGAAATTATGGCTTTTGGGAAATTTATTCAAGGACTTGCTGGAAACTTTAGCGAGCAAAACAAAGAGACTCTTATCAAAGAATATGGACAATATCTACTAGAGAATGAAGAAATTCAAAGTGGATATAAACTTATTCGCGATTCAATTATCTTTACAAATATCCGTATTATTTTTACAGATAAGCAAGGTGCCACTGGTCGCAAGGTGTCTGTTAAGTCACTCTTTTTGATGAACATTGTAAACGTTGAAATGGAAACTGCTGGATCAGGTATAGATGATAGTGAGATTACGATCACTTATTTAGAAAATATCTTTCTAAAAGCACATAATGAGCATCTTAGTTTCCATAAATTTGAATTTCCTAAAAAAACGGACATCCTCCCTCTTTACACCTATTTATTAGAATTGGCTTATCACAATCGATTAAAAATTAATAGCTTAGACCTTTGATATAAAAAAATCCTATCGCTTCGATAGGATTTCTATATTTTACAAATAGTCTGGAGCGCGTTATACTAGTATCATCTTATACAAAGAGGTATATCTATGACTATTTATAATAATATCACTGAACTAATCGGACAAACTCCAATTGTTAAACTTAACAACATTGTTCCAGAGGGTGCTGCAGACGTCTATGTTAAACTAGAAGCCTTTAACCCAGGATCTTCAGTCAAAGACCGTATTGCCCTTAGCATGATTGAAAAAGCGAAACAAGATGGTATTCTAAAACCAGGTGCTACCATTGTTGAAGCAACGAGTGGAAATACAGGTATCGGACTTTCTTGGGTTGGTGCTGCGAAAGGATATAAAGTTGTTATCGTCATGCCCGAAACGATGAGTGTGGAACGACGTAAGATTATCCAAGCCTATGGTGCCGAACTCGTCCTCACTCCTGGCAGCGAAGGAATGAAAGGCGCGATTGCAAAGGCTCAGGAGATCGCAGCTGAACGCGATGGCTTTCTTCCGCTCCAATTTAACAATCCAGCTAATCCTGAAGTACACGAAAGAACAACAGGAGCTGAAATTCTAGCTGCTTTCGGTTCTGATGATCTAGATGCTTTTGTGAGTGGTGTTGGTACTGGTGGAACGATCTCAGGTGTTTCTCACGCTCTTAAAGTAGCAAATCCAAACATTCAAGTTTATGCAGTAGAAGCAGATGAATCTGCGATCTTGTCTGGTGAAAAACCAGGACCTCACAAAATTCAAGGTATCTCAGCTGGATTTATTCCTTATACACTTGATACAAAGGCCTATGATGGTATCGTCCGCGTGACGTCAGATGATGCTCTAGCACTTGGACGTGAAATTGGTGGAAAAGAAGGCTTCCTTGTTGGGATTTCATCAGCTGCAGCGATTTACGGGGCAATTGAGGTTGCCAAAAAATTAGGCACAGGTAAGAAAGTACTTGCTTTAGCACCAGATAACGGCGAACGTTATCTGTCTACAGCACTCTATGAATTTGAAGTGTAGTCTCCTAAACGCACTTAGCCCTTATTATAGGGCTTTTTCTTTGACCAATTTAAAGAAAAATCTAAGTTCTCTACAGCAAAAGAAAAAGGAAGCAAATTGCTCCCTCTTTTATCATTAGTTATTCAAGGCTGCTGCCATTGTAGCTGCAACTTCAGCTTCGAAGTCGTTCGCAGCTTTCTCGATACCTTCACCAACTTCAAAGCGAGCGAACTCAACTACTGAAGCATTTACTGATTCAAGGTAAGCTTCAACTGTCTTGCTATCATCCATGATGTAGACTTGTGCAAGAAGTGTGTAAGCTTGGTCAACTTTAGTGTTGTCAAGCATGAAGCGATCCATTTTACCTGGGATGATTTTGTCCCAGATTTTTTCTGGTTTGCCTTCTGCTGCCAACTCAGCTTTGATGTCAGCTTCTGCTTGAGCAATCACTTCATCAGTCAATTGTGCTTTTGATCCATATTTTAAGTGTGGAAGGGCTGGTTTGTTAACCATTGCACGGCTTTCGTTGTCTTGGTCGATTACGTGGTTCAATTGTGCCAACTCATCTTTAACGAATTGAGCGTCCAATTCTTTGTATGAAAGAACTGTTGGTTTCATCGCTGCGATGTGCATTGACAATTGTTTAGCAAGAGCTTCGTCTCCACCTTCGATAACTGAGATAACACCGATACGACCACCATTGTGTTGGTAAGCTCCAAAGTGTTGTGCATCTGTTTTTTCGATCAAAGCAAAGCGACGGAATGAGATTTTTTCCCCGATAGTTGCAGTTGCAGACACATAAGCTGCTTCAAGAGTTTCACCTGAAGGCATTGTCAAAGCAAGTGCTTCTTCGTTGTTAGCTGGTTTTCCTTCAGCAATTACTTTAGCTGTAGCATTAACCAAGTCAACGAATTGAGCGTTTTTCGCAACGAAGTCAGTTTCAGCGTTTACTTCAATTACTGCTGCAACGTTACCGTTAACATAAACACCAGTCAAACCTTCTGCAGCAACACGATCAGCTTTCTTAGCTGCTTTCGCCATACCTTTTTCACGAAGCAATTCAATCGCTTTTTCGATATCACCGTCTGTTTCTACAAGCGCTTTTTTAGCGTCCATAACACCGGCACCAGATTTTTCACGCAACTCTTTTACAAGTTTAGCTGTAATTTCTGCCATTTTGATTCTCCTATATTTTTTAAAAATAGGAGAGCTGGGCTAGGCCCCGCCCTCCTAGGTAATTACTATTTATATGAATTAAGCGTTGTCGCCTTCTACAACTTCAACGATTTCTTCGATTGAGTCAGCTTGAGCTTCTGAAGCTGCAAATTCTGCTTCAACTGCTGCTGCATCTTCACCTTGACGTCCTTCGATAATAGCGTCAGCCAATTTAGCTGTGATCAATTTAACAGCGCGGATAGCGTCATCGTTAGCTGGGATGATTACATCGATATCGTCTGGATCAGTGTTTGTGTCAACCATCGCTACAACTGGGATACCCAATTTTTTAGCTTCTTTAACAGCGATTTGCTCTTTATGTGGGTCAACTACGTACATTACATCTGGGATACGAGGCATATCTTCGATACCACCCAAGAATTTTTCAAGACGTGCACGTTGTTTGTTAAGAAGTGCAACTTCTTTCTTAGGAAGAACGTCGAAAATCCCTTCTTCTTCCATGCGTTTGATTTCTTTCAAACGAGCGATACGTTTTTGGATTGTTTCCCAGTTTGTAAGAGTTCCACCCAACCAACGGTGGTTGATGAAGTATTGACCTGAACGTACAGCTTCTTCAGCAACAGCGTCAGCAGCTTGTTTCTTAGTACCAACAAACAATACAACTGCATCGTTAGCTGCTGCGTCACGCATAAAGTCATATGCTTGGTCAGCGTATTTTACAGTTTGTTGCAAGTCGATAACGTGGATTCCGTTACGCTCAGTGAAGATGTACTTAGCCATCTTAGGGTTCCAGCGACGAGTTTGGTGACCAAAGTGTACACCAGCCTCAAGAAGTTGTTTCATTGAAATTACTGCCATGAGTATTTCTCCTTTTTGTTTTTTCCTCTTCTCGATTTCAACTTGCAAAACGACCCAAGGGCAACAGTTTCACAATTCATCAAGAATGAGTATTATCGTTTACACGACAGGTTTCATTTTATCATATTTCAACAGTATTTTCAAGCTATTTAGTAGAATTTTAGTAGGACTTTCGGCTAAAAACATTAAAAGAGACTCGATTGAGTCTCTTCGTTTTATACATTAGTTTGGATAGATGTATGTTACGTAACCTTCAGAAGTTGTAGTTGGGTTGAACCATCCACGTTTGTTTCCGATTGTACGATCTCCACCGTAGTTTGATTCTGATACTTGGATACGAGTTGATGATGAAACTGCTGTAACAACCGCTACGTGTCCATAACCACCATCATTCCAACATGCAATCGCACCAACTTGTGGAGTTGAACCTGTACGGAATCCTGCTGCGGCTGCACTTGTTGCCCACTGAGCTCCGTTGCCCCAGTAATCTCCAGCCCAAGGTGCCAATGTTTTAGCTCCCCAAGTACATTCACCAGTTGGATAACTTGAAGCATTTGAGCTGTAAGTTGGACGTTGTCTAGCAGGCGCTGGCGCAGGTGCCGGAGTGTAGCTTGAATCTTCCTCGTCAGTTGTTGATGTTGCTTGTACTTGAGCTGAGAAACTTGTGTTTCCAGAAGCAACAACTGACTGCTGTTGGCTTGTTTGACGTGCTCTGTAAGTTGCTTCTGCTTCTGCAGCAGCACGTGCTTCTGCCTCTGCTACTGCTTTCTGCTCTAGCAAACTAGCTTTCTCACCTTCTGCAGTAGCTTTCTCAGCAGCAAGATTCAACTCTGCAACCTTCAACTCAGCTTGCTTAGTTGTCAATGCCTGCGCATCATCAGCCAGTTTTTGTTGGTTAGCAATAACTGTATTGATTGCTTCATTATTGGCTACTTGTTTATCAGAAATTGCTTTTTTATCAGCCTTTTGTTGCTCCAACATTTTGTTGTTAGCCGATACAATCTCACTCATTGCAGCAACACGCGAAATGGCTTCTGTGATTGATTTTGAGTTTACAATTGTATTAATGTAGCTAGTCGCAGCTCCGTTTGTCTGTGCGCTGCGTGCTTGTTTTTCTAAAGAAGCATTACGAGCTACGATATTTTTAGAAAGCTCTGTAATTTCTCCTTCAAGTTTTTTAGATTCAGCTTGTAATTTTTCGTTTTCGGCTTGCAAGCTTGCTTGCTCTGCTTGAATTGTTGAAACTTGACCTTGGATTTGATCCACTTGCTTTTGAGCTTCTTGTTGTTGCGCTGTTAAACTGCTAATTTTATTATCTTGAGCAGCAATTTTTTCATCAGTTGTTTCTGCACGAACAGTTGTCAATACTGCCGTTTGTGAGACCAATACTGTACTTAACAAAAGTGACGCTAAGATTTTTTTCTTCATATTCTGTCGATACTCCTTCTATTTGAGACATTACTAGTATACCAAAAAAAGACATAATAAATATTACGCCTTTGTTACATTTATATTTCTTTCTCATAGATAATATTTTTCAAAAATGTATTGGAAAATCGCCATCCATAAAAAGTTCAGAATCATTGATGGGACAAGACTATAGACGATGAATACCGGCATGGAATCTACAGTCAGTCCTACGGCAAGAGCCAAAAGATAGCTCCCCATATCAAACAGAAAACTGATCACAATAATGGTCAACATCCTTGTCCAACGATTCGTCAAAATCACGCTGTTAAACTTGTGGAGTGAAGCGCCAATCAAGATAAACAAAAGCGTGGCAATTCCAATCAAGTGGAAAAAATAAATATCGTAAACCAAACCCACGATACAACAATAGGCTAGATAGAGATACTCTGACACTTCGATTGTCTCAAATAAGAGAAACAAGAATAGAAAATGACTGGCTAAATGAAAGTGGGGGAAGAAGGATCCCACCAGTTGACCAATATGAGCATCAATTAGAACAACAACAGGGAGTAAAAAGAAAATACCAACTTGTCTAAACAGTCTCATTACTAATTCCCCACTAACTCTACCACATGAAGGCCTTTGGTGTCAGCACTTAACTTTACAGTTACCTCTCGCGTTAGATAATCACTGCTGTGCGTTGTGGCAACAACCTCGCCAACAGGAATATCCTTAACATTGAAGTTTCCGAGTCCCCCTGTAGTCACCTTGTCTCCCGCGCTAATGTCGCTGTTACTATTTAATTGGCTAATTTTAAGCAGTTCAGATTCCTTGTCATAACCAACGATAATTCCGTAAATTTCAGTAGAACCATGTTGGATTTTAACAGAGATCTTATCCGTGTTTTCAGCGTTGGTTAAAAGATTGACAGTTGTTGAATGATCTTCCACCTTTGAAACACTACCAACCAAGCCACCGTTTGCAATGGCCAACATATTTTCAGAAGCTCCTTTTGAACTTCCTACATCAATTGTTAACTCTTGCTTCCAAGATACTGGAGCACGCATAATCACATCTGCTGCTAGGGTTTTTGTAGCCTGTAATTTTGACTTCATCTCTAGCAACTGACGTAGTTGTTCATTTTCTGTTTTTAAACGTTCTGATTGATTAGACTCCACCTCTAGTTGATAGAGTTGTTTTTTTAGACTTTCGTTTTCATTGTAAGTCTGCGTCAAATGCCCCAAATCTGATTTGAAAGTGTCAAACCACTGAAAGGGTTTTTGAACAATTCTATCTACTAAAGAAATCCCATCTCCTAGTTTTGTCACAATAGCACTTGAATAGGTTGTCACTAATAGTACAGAAACTGCCAGAACTGTGACAAAAACGATGATTAGATATTTTGATTTTTTAAAACGGTTCATATTCCTACCTTTATACTAAAAATCTGCTACTGTGAGCTTCTTATCAAGCCTACAAATCTGCTAAGATTTTAAGAAAAATAAGAGACATCCCAGCACCAGAATCACAAGAATCGCCAGTGTATCCTTTTGACACCATCTCAACTGTCTATACTGGCTTCTACCCTTTCCTCCCTGATAACCACGCGCTTCCATGGCTATTGCCAATGAATCTGCACGCTTTAAGCTCGTCGCAAAAAGAGGAATTAAAATCGGAATCATAGCCTTTACTTTTTGAACGATACTACCTTCGCCAAAGTCAACTCCACGAGCTTTCTGAGCATTCATAATTCTCGTTGTGTCATCCATCAAGGTTGGAACAAAACGCAAACTCATTGATAACATCAGACCAATTTCATGAACGGGAACTTTCACGCGTTTCAGAGGTGCTAAAAGAGCTTCAACTGCAGCTGCCAAACTCAAAGGCATGGTCGTTAACGTTAGCAAAGTTGAAAAGAAAATAATCAACACAAAACGACAGAAAATAATCCCAGCTTGTTGCAAAGCATAATCCGTTATTTTTATAAAAGAAAACTCAAATAGGACATTTCCACTTGAAATGAAAAAGAGCTGAAAAAGAGTCGTAAAAGTAATCAGGAAGAACATGGATTTTAATCCCTGAACGAAAAATGAGAGAGAAACGCCTGACAAAGCGATAAATATACCTGTCGCTACAAACAGAATGAGATTGGTGAGAGGATTATTGGCCCAAAATACAATCAAAATCAACAGGATCATAGCGAGCAATTTGCTACGGGGATCCAAGCGATGAATGATGGAATCTCCTGGTATATAACGCCCTAAAATCATACTATCCATTTAGCGACTCCTTAAACTCCTCTATCTTGATTGGCAGTTTTTTAAAAGCTATACCTCTATCTGCCAAACGTTTGCAAAAGGCTGTGATTTTAGGCACACCTAACTGCACATTTTCCATAAAGGCTACATCTTGGAAAACTTCGCTCGGTTTACCACTTTTGACTAAGCTCCCCTTTTCCATAACGTAGACCTGATCAGCATACTCAGCTACATCATCCATCAAATGCGTTACCAGAACGATTGTCATTCCAGCAAGGTGAAGTTTTTTAAACAGGGTCATCAATTCTTTTCTGCCCAGAGGATCTAACCCTGCTGTTGGCTCATCCAAAACCAAGACAGTTGGTTCCATGGCTAGCATACCTGCTATAGCCACACGTCTCATCTGACCACCTGAAAGTTCAAAAGGACTGCGATCAAAGAGTGACTCATTGATGCCTACCAAGGCTAACTTTTCACGCGCAACTTTCTTGGCCTCTTCCTCAGAAACTCCAAAATTTTGCGGTCCAAACGCAACATCTTTCAAAACAGTCTCTTCAAAAATTTGATTTTCAGCAAATTGAAACACTAGACCAACCTGCTTTCGAATCTGACGAATTTCTTTATTGGTTGATGTAGAGGTAATGACAGTGTCAAAAACTCGAACAGAACCCTTACTTGGTACCAATAGGCCATTTAAAAGCTGTAAAATCGTTGATTTCCCACTACCTGTGTGCCCTACTAAAGCTGTATAGGAACCATCCTCAATCGTCAAAGAAACATCAGTCAAGGCTGATGAAGATAGGGGAGTCCCCTCTTGATAAGTAAAGTTCACATTTTCTAGAGTAATTCCCATAGCTTGTCCTCTAGCTCTCCTTCTGTCAAATAGCCATCCGGCAACTGATAGCCAGCCTCTCTCAAAGATTCTCTCAATTGATTAGTAAAAGGCTCATCTAACCCTATCTGGTCAAGGTCATCCCGAGAAAAAAGTTCTCTTGGGCTACTGGTTGACTCCACTTGGCCTTTTTTCATAACCAAGACACGGTCACTCATCGCAACTTCTTCCAAGTCATGTGTAATGGAGACGACTGTCATCTGGTGGTCTTTTCGAATCTCTTGAACTGTCTGAATCAGTTCTCTTCGTCCCTCGGGATCCAACATACTTGTAGCCTCATCCAGAATTAAAATAGCTGGCCTCAGGGCAACAACTCCCGCAATAGCCACCCGCTGTTTTTGTCCACCAGATAAGCGAGCTGGTTCTCTCTTCTTAAAGTTCAGCATCCCTACCAACTCCAAAGATTCAGCCACTCTTTTCTTCATTTCTTCTCGAGGAAGTCCCTGGTTTTCTAAACCAAAGGCGACATCATCTTCAACAGTTGCCCCCACAAATTGGTTATCTGGATTTTGAAAAACCATACCAATTTGACGGCGTAAGTCCCAAACATTCTCAGAGGACAGCAATTGCCCATCTATCCAGATTTCCCCAGACTCTGCTTCAAGCAAGCCATCAATCAAACGGATAGTTGTCGATTTCCCACTCCCATTATGACCTACAATTGAAAGCCATTCTCCACGTTTCACGTGAAACGAGACATTATTAACGTCATAATGTTCCTGGTCTTCCTTGTAACGAAAAGACAGATTTTTTACTTCAATAATCGATTTCATTTCGAACCAAATGTCCCTTTGAATACATGAGCGCTACCCTTGAAATAATCATAACCAGAGTAGATAGTGAAAAACAAAGCGATATAAAGCAACAGCTGACCAATTAAATTCCAATGTAAGAGCAAAAAGATAATAGCAAACATCTGACTAAAGGTCTTGATTTTCCCTGGCATCGCTGCTGCTAGAACTGTCCCTCCCGTCTCAACAAGCAACAAACGCAAGCCTGTCACCGCAAGTTCACGACAGATGATAATAGCAACAACCCAAGCTGGAGCCATACCTAACTCAATCAACATGATAAATGCTGACATAACTAGCAACTTATCCGCCATTGGATCTGCAAACTTCCCAAAGTTGCTGACCACATTCCATTTTCGAGCAAGATAGCCATCGAGATAATCCGTTATACTAGCAACTGCAAAGATGACTGCCGCCAGCAGGTGACTGCCTTGTGAATGGTCCAAAGTCAAAATAAAAATAAAGAGAGGTATAAAGAGAATTCTACCAATAGTTAATATATTAGGAATTTGTTCTTTCTTCATTGGTTTTTCCTTAATCTATAGTGAATGTAAGTGTTACAGTTCCAGTCTGAGTTGTCAGCTTCGAGGTGTCGATCGTTTGATTGTCCACAGTTAAAGTAACTCCCTTCACTACACCCAAAGTAATAGTCACAGGTTCTTTCGTCGAAACTGTTGTTTTTGCATTTCTATTGTCTGATGACAAGGTCACACCACCTTCAAGCTCACTTCCTGAAACACTAATCCAGCTAGTTGCATCTGAAACTGTCAGTTGAATGGTAGCCGTTTCCTTACTCGTTTTATAGCGAGCTTCAATACGGTTCCCTTCACCTGAAACGGTAATAGTTGATTCCACAGTAGAAGATGAGCTAGACGTCTGACTGCTAGAAGATGAACTAGTTGAGGTTGTTGAAGTGGTTGAGCTAACAACACTATAATTAGGCGAAGAAGGACGCGTTGGTTGAGTCTGGATATAATTCCAAACATAATAAGTCACAAAAATTAAAATCGACAAAGCAAATAGAACGAAATAAAACAAGGGGAGGTGAGACGTTTTTTTCTTATTTGATCGTCTGCGACCAGACAAGTCTTCTTCATCAACATCTACCTCTTCGTAGGTAATCATGCTTCCCGAATCATAGGCATCCAAAATGATTCGCTCGTCCAATTCAACCGCCCAGGCATATTTTCTTAAAAAAGAACGAGCATAAAATGAACTAGGAAGTTGATCAAAATCATCAGCCTCCATAGCCTCTAATAAATTCATCTGAATATCCGTTTTTGCCTGCAGTTCTTCTATACTCAATCCCTGATTAATTCTGGCTAGACGCAGAACCTCACCAATTGTTTTTTTTCTCATACGTACCATTCCTTCTTTCTAGGGTTACTTATCTTTTAAGCTGGAAAGATTGTAAAATCAACTAGATCACCACCATCTATCAAACGATGACCTGCTTCAAGAACATCGTCTAAAGTAATTTCTTGTAAAATTTTTGGTAAATCAAAAATAGTTTCTCCTCTGTCGACTGGTTCATACTGTGTCGCAATAAACTCCAAGGAGTTCATACTACTAAAAAATTCCCCAAACATCTCACTCTTAACAAGATCGAGATGTTCCTCTGTAAGATCTGAATCTTTCGTAAAGTTGTGAATAGCCTTTCGAAATTGATGAGACAAAGAAACAGGTTCTTTCGTTTCCATCGTCAACATCACAAAATGAAAGCGACTGTTGACTTCAACCTCAAGTGAC
Organism: Streptococcus oralis; assembly: GCF_021497945.1. Taxonomy (NCBI): domain Bacteria; kingdom Bacillati; phylum Bacillota; class Bacilli; order Lactobacillales; family Streptococcaceae; genus Streptococcus; species Streptococcus oralis. The sequence continues at coordinate 1,924,145 of NZ_CP046524.1, forward strand.
AATGACGCATCCAACTTCCCTGTCTCATATAACTTTTGAAATCGCTCAGAAGTCCAACCAAACAGCATCGTAAACAATAATTTTAGCAAAACATTATAACGGTAGCAATCTGCCTCTGCCACCTCACCTGTTCCCCTAATTCCAACAGCAAGTTTTGGAGAAGAAACCTCCATCCGGAGACTGTCTGTTTCTTTGACAGCTTGTAAAGTAAGCTTCTCCTTCCTTACTACCATTTCTTCCAAGTCTCTAAGTTTCTTTTGTGAAAAATACTTCTCAACCGCATCTACATCAAAATTCCCAACTAAAAACAAAGACATATTGACAGGTTTGTAAAAGGCTGTAAAGTTATTTTTTAAGTCATTTAGCTGGATATTGTTAATTGACTTTTCACTTCCAACAATATCTGCTGCCAGAGGAGTATTGGGATAAAGATTTGCTAATGTTGCAAAAAACAGACGCGAATCTGGATCGTCTTGGTACATCTCACGTTCCTGTTGGATAATTTCCCTCTCTCGCTCAACTGACTCTTCTGTAAAATGAGCAACTGTTACCAATTCTTCAAGCAAATCCAAATTTTCTGATAAATGATCTATTGTTGAAAACAAATAGCTCGTCTTTGTAAAACTTGTAAAAGCATTGCTATCAGCTCCCAAGCGTGTAAAAGACTCCATAACATCTTCAGCATTTTCTCTCTCAAACAGTTTGTGTTCAAGAAAATGTGCAATTCCAGCTGGATAACACTGTAAACCTTTTTCAGATAGTGTAAAGCTTGTGTCTACTGAGCCAAATCGAACTGTTACAACTCCGTAAACTTCATTAAATTGTTTCTTAGGAAGGAGAGAAACTGTCAATCCATTTGATAGACGAGTCTGATAAACCGTCTCCTTTACAGCAGGATAGTATTTTTCTTCAAAGGTAACTGGTGTCATTCTATTCCTTCCATAAAGTATATCGCTTGTAACCGAACACTATTTGCTGCTTTGCAGATAGCTTCTTTATCAACTTGATTTAATTTTTCAATCCAATTGTCAAAATCTGATGTAGATTTCCCTAACAAACTATTCAAGTAAACTCGCTCGATTAGTGAGCTCTGACTATCTTGCGCAAGCAATAAGGTTCTGCGAATCATCTCCTTAGTCTGTTCAATCTCCAAATCTGTAAAATTACCTTTCTTTAGTTCAAGTAATTGATGATTCATCAGTTTTCTGGCTTGATTGCGCTTTTCCCGATCAATGCCAGCATACATCCTCAATTGACCACTAAATAAATCCAATTGACTGGAGATAGTGTAGGCTAGACCAGCATTTTCCCGAACATTTGTAAAAAGCTTAGAGTGAGCAAAACCACCTAACAGACCATTCATTACTACCATGGCCAAATGATGCTTGTCTCCATAGCTCGTAGAACAATGGTAAGCCAATTCCAAAACAGATTGGCCCACATTCTTACGAACCATTCCTTCCCGAAGGACATTTGAATATGGTTGTTTGTACTGAGGCTTGACATCGATTTGACGCCCAGTAAAGGAGAATGACCTCAACCACTCCTTCACTTCAACTTCATTAAAATCACCTAAGAAAAAGAAATCAATCCGATCTTTGTTGAGAGCATCTTGAAAGCAAGTGTAGCTACTTCCCGGAGACTCATTTGAAATGCGATTTCGTAAATCACTATATCTCAATTGAAGACGCTCATCATGGAAGAACAAGCTATCCAACTCCTTATGAGCAAAATAAAATGAATCATCCATATCAGTAGCTAGACTAGCCAATAACTGTTTTCTTTCAATTTCAAATAAGGCTGGCTCAAAAGCACCATCTTGAGCTAAGGGGGCAAATAAAGTCTGTCTCACCAGTTCAAAAATTTGAGAAGTCAAGACATTCTTTTTGCTTAAAAAATCATCCCTCACATAGGTAAATGTTAGGTCAAGAATATGTACCTGTCCCCTACGATAAGCACTTGTGGAAATATCCGTTCCATATAAACTTGCCAAATATCTGCGAAAAGCTTGAGATGTTGGGTGAGCTTTATTGGCAGTTTCCAACATACTTGCACTTAACATGCGTCCCGCTATTGTCTCAAGAGATAAGGGAGCAGTAAAACGAATAGTGATTTTATTTGTTTTAAACTTTTTGGATTGAATAAAATTTGCTGAAATTCCAGACACCAACTCCATACCTTACCTCCTTACATATAGAGTTCTATTATACCACGAAAATCAAAATTTTTCTTGTTCTCTTTATAGCTTTCAAAAGTAAAATCGTTTTCATTTCGACTGACTTTCCTTCAGCTATTTCAGGGAAAATATGGTATAATACCAAAGATTGAGGTGAATTATGGAATACAAATTATTTGAAGAATTTATTACGCTCCAAGCCCTTCTAAAAGAGCTTGGAATTATACAGAGCGGTGGTGCTATTAAATCCTTTTTAATGGAGCATCAAGTTTACTTTAATGGTGAATTAGAAAATAGACGTGGAAAAAAAATCCGTATTGGAGATACGATTGACATTCCTGATTTAAAGATTGACATCACCTTGACACAACCAAGTTTAAAAGAGCAAGAAGAATACCAAGCAGATAAGATTGAAAAAGAGCGGATTGCTAAACTTGTCAAAGAGATGAATAAGGGTGTAAAGAAAGAGAAACAAAAAACTACTTCATCACCTAAAGTCAAACAAGCTCCACGTTTTCCAGGAAGATAATCATGTGGCTCCAGCATTTAACAATAAAAACCTTTCGAAACTACAAAGAGGCAAAAATTGATTTCAATCCAAAATTAAACGTCTTTTTAGGCCAAAATGCTCAAGGAAAAACCAATATTCTAGAAGCAATCTATTTCTTAGCCTTGACACGTAGTCATCGTACTCGGACAGATAAAAATCTCATTCATTTTGATGAAGAACAACTCCATCTTTCTGGCATGCTACAGAAAAAAACAGGTTCTATCCCTCTAGAAATTGATTTAACACCAAAAGGGCGTGTGACTAAAGTCAATCACTTAAAACAAGCTCGTCTCTCAGACTACATCGGACATATGAATGTGGTTCTCTTCGCACCTGAGGATCTCCAATTAATTAAAGGAGCACCCTCCGTTCGTCGAAAATTTATAGACATCGAACTGGGACAAATTAAACCAATTTACTTGTCAGACCTGTCAAACTACAACCATATACTCAAGCAAAGAAATACGTATCTAAAATCTAGCCATAAGATTGACGAAACTTTTCTGTCAGTCTTAGATGATCAGTTAGTAGAGTATGGTTGTCGCGTTATAAAGCATCGAATAAAATTCATTAAAGATTTAGAGAAATTTGGTCAAAAAAAACACTTAGAAATTTCAAATAAATTAGAAGAGCTGTCAATATCTTATCAATCATCTGTCAACTTCACTAATGAAGAACAGCTAACTAGTTCTTTTAAAATGGCTTTAGAAAAAAGTAGATCAAGAGACTTATTTAAAAAGAATACTGGTGTTGGCCCTCATCGAGATGATATTTCTTTCTATATCAATGGTATGGACGCTAGTTTTGGAAGTCAGGGTCAACATCGCAGTCTTGTACTCTCTATAAAATTAGCAGAAATAGAGTTAATGGAAAGTATTACTAAAGAATCTCCAATATTACTACTTGACGATGTTATGAGCGAACTTGACAACACTAGACAACTAAAATTATTAGAAACGATTTCACAATCTATCCAAACCTTTATCACAACAACAAGTTTAGACCACTTGCAAAATTTGCCAGAAAATCTTAGTATCTTCAATATCCAAAATGGTAAAATATCTGTAAACCCACATTGACAACTTTGTAAACAAAAAAGAACTCCTGAAATTCAGGAGTTCTTTTCTTCTTACATAGAGTAGTTTGGCGCCTCATTAGTGATTTGTACATCATGAGGATGGCTTTCTTTCAAACCTGCACCCGACATTTCAATAAATTGAGCATTGTCGTGTAGTTCTTTAAGGTTAGCTGCACCACAGTAACCCATACCAGAGCGAATACCTCCAATCATTTGGAAGACAATATCAGCTGCTGCTCCTTTATAGGCAACACGGCCTTCAATTCCTTCTGGAACAAGTTTGTTTGCTTCATTGACAGAACCTTGGAAGTAACGGTCACTTGAACCTTTCTTCATTGCAGCGATTGATCCCATACCACGGTAAGTCTTAAACTTACGTCCTTGGAAGATTTCCGTTTCACCTGGTGCTTCGTCTGTTCCAGCGAACATTGATCCAAGCATAACCGCATTTCCACCTGCAGCAAGGGCTTTTACAATATCTCCAGAATACTTGATTCCACCATCAGCAATAATCGTTTTTCCATATTCGCGCGCAACTGCTGCCGCATCATAGATTGCTGTAACTTGAGGAACTCCGACACCTGCAATCACACGAGTAGTACAGATAGAACCTGGTCCAATACCGACTTTGACAACATCTACACCAGCATCATAAAGAGCACGCGCACCTTCTGCAGTTGCAATATTACCAGCAATCAAAGTGCGATCTGGGAAATGAGCACGAATCTCAGCAATTTTACGTAGAACCCCAGCAGAGTGACCATGTGCAGTATCAATAACAATTGCGTCAGCTCCTGCTTCAAAGAGAGCCTCTGCACGTTCAAATGTATCTGAAGTGACACCCACCGCACCCGCAACTAGAAGACGACCAAATTCATCTTTCGCTGCATTTGGAAACTCAATCACTTTTTCAATATCTTTGATAGTAATCAAGCCAGAAAGACGACCTTCTTCGTCTACCAAAGGAAGTTTTTCAATACGGTGTTCTTGAAGAATGCTTTCAGCTGTTGCAAGATCTGTACCCACAGGAGCAGTAACAAGATTTTCACTGGTCATGTGGTTTGAGATTGGCTGATTGTAATCTGAAATAAAGCGAAGATCTCGGTTTGTCAAAATACCAACCAATTTACGATTTTCAAGTGTTTCCACAACTGGAACACCACTGATACGGTAGCGTCCCATCAGTTCGTCTGCTTCAGCAATAGTGTGTTCTGGAGTCAAGAAGAATGGATCAATAATGACACCATTTTCAGAACGTTTTACCTTGCGAACTTCATCTGCCTGTTGCGCAATAGACATATTTTTATGGATTACTCCAAGACCACCTGCACGAGCAATGGCAATGGCCATTTGACTTTCTGTGACCGTGTCCATGGCGGCTGTAATAATTGGGATATTTAAAGTCAGATTATCTGCCAATTTTGTTGTTAAATCTGCATCATTAGGCAACACATGACTTTCTGATGGAATGAGCAATACATCATCAAAGGTAAAACCTTTTTTCAAAAATTTAGTGTCCCAATTAGACATTGAAGTTTCCTCTTTTCTTTCTTTTTGAGCTTGACTCTTTTTGTATTGTATCTATCATACCATTCTATGAAAATTTGTCAATTATATTTATAACAGAAAACATAAAAAAAACTATCCCTGTGATTCTATGGAAGAGATAGTTTTACGATTCATATTTTATCTATTATTTAAAATAATTTAGTCCCATCGCTCCCTTAACTTCAGATAGAGTTTGCCCTGCAACCTCACGAGCTTTTTCACTACCTTTTTGAAGCATATTGTACACTTCACCCATATCCTTAGCAAATTCGATACGGCGCTCACGAATAGGACCAAGTTCGCGTTCGAGTATTTCAAGTAGATAACGCTTCGTCTTCACATCGCCAAGACCACCACGTTGATAGTGTTCTTTCATCTCTGCAATGTCTTGAGCATCTTCAGGACGACCAAACACATCTAGATAATGGAACACCATATTTCCTTCAATCCTACCTGGATCCTCAACCCGAATATGGTCCGGATCAGTATACATACTCATGACTTTTTTACGCAAGGTATCCGCATCATCGGCTAGATAAATACCATTATTAAGGGATTTAGACATTTTAGCATTTCCATCTAACCCAGGCAAACGTCCTGCTCTCTCATTTTCTGGATATATCCCTTCTGGTTCCACCAAGACATCACAGTTATATGCGTTGTTAAAAGAACGAACAATCTCGCGAGTTTGCTCAATCATTGGTTTTTGGTCTGTTCCTACAGGAACATAATTAGCCTTGAAGGCAGTAATATCTGCTGCTTGCGCAATTGGATAAACCAAAAATCCTGTCGGAATACTTTCTCCAAACCCTTTCTGAGCAATCTCTGTTTTCACTGTAGGATTGCGCTCCAAACGAGCTAATGAGACTAGATTCATATAGTACATAGATAGTTCAGCCAACTCTGGAATTTGACTTTGAATAAAGATAGTTGATTTACTTGGATCCAATCCAACTGCTAAATAATCCAAGGCAACATTCCCAATCGATTCTACAATCGTTTGAGGGTCTTTGGCGTGATCTGTCAAGGCTTGTTGGTCAGCCAAAAAAACAAACATGTCATACTTGTCTTCTTCCTGCAGCAATACTCTATTTTTAAGACTCCCAACATAATGTCCAATATGCAGTTTTCCTGTTGGGCGATCTCCTGTTAAAATAATGGGTTTCGTCATTTTTTTCTCCTTCGAAATGGTCTCTTCAATTATAGCATTTTTTTGTTAAAATAACAGAAAATTATTTAAATCAAACAACTAACTCATTGTAAACAAACCTGTAAACTTAATTGACATAAAATTGACAAACAAAAATTTGAATATTTTCCTCTTTTCTAGTAGAATAAATGTATTACATATTATAGGAGAAAAACATTGCTTACAGTATCTGATGTTTCACTACGTTTTAGTGATCGCAAACTTTTTGATGATGTCAATATCAAATTTACAGAAGGAAATACATACGGATTAATTGGTGCTAATGGTGCTGGGAAGTCTACATTCTTAAAAATCTTAGCTGGTGATATCGAGCCAACAACTGGTCACATCTCTCTTGGTCCAGATGAACGTCTCTCTGTCCTCCGTCAAAATCACTTTGACTATGAAGATGAACGTGCAATTGATGTTGTTATCATGGGAAATGAAAAACTTTATAGCATCATGAAGGAAAAAGATGCTATTTACATGAAGGAAGATTTTTCCGATGAAGATGGTGTTCGTGCAGCTGAACTTGAAGGTGAATTTGCCGAACTTGGAGGCTGGGAGGCAGAGAGCGAAGCATCTCAACTACTTCAAAACCTAAATATTCCAGAAGAATTGCACTACCAAAACATGAGCGAATTGGCCAATGGTGAAAAAGTGAAGGTTCTCCTTGCTAAAGCCTTATTTGGTAAACCTGATGTTCTTCTTTTGGACGAGCCGACCAACGGTCTTGATATACAGTCTATTACTTGGTTAGAAGATTTCTTGATTGACTTTGATAACACCGTTATCGTTGTATCCCATGACCGCCACTTCTTAAACAAAGTATGTACCCACATGGCTGACCTTGACTTTGGAAAAATCAAACTCTATGTCGGAAACTACGACTTCTGGAAGGAATCTTCTGAGCTTGCTGCTAAATTGCTAGCAGACCGTAATGCCAAGGCAGAAGAAAAAATTAAACAATTGCAAGAATTCGTTGCTCGATTCTCTGCCAACGCTTCTAAGTCAAGACAGGCAACGTCTCGTAAAAAAATGCTTGACAAGATTGAGCTAGAAGAGATTGTGCCATCTAGTCGTAAATATCCATTTATTAACTTTAAAGCAGAACGTGAGATTGGTAATGATCTCTTGACAGTAGAAAATCTAACTGTAAAGATTGATGGTGAAACTATCCTAGACAATATTAGTTTCATCTTGCGTCCAGGTGATAAGACAGCTCTTATTGGACAAAATGACATCCAAACTACTGCATTAATTCGTGCAATCATGGGTGATATCGACTATGAAGGAACTGTCAAGTGGGGAGTTACTACTAGCCGTTCTTACTTACCAAAAGATAACTCTGCTGATTTTGCAGGAGGAGAGTCAATCCTTGACTGGTTGCGTCAATTTGCAAGTAAAGAAGAAGATGACAATACCTTCCTACGTGGTTTCCTTGGTCGTATGCTCTTTTCTGGAGATGAGGTTAACAAACCTGTAAACGTCTTATCAGGGGGAGAAAAAGTGCGTGTCATGCTTTCAAAACTCATGCTCTTGAAATCAAATGTCCTTGTACTTGATGATCCAACAAACCACTTGGACTTGGAATCTATCTCAAGCTTGAACGATGGATTGAAAAACTTTAAAGAATCAATCATCTTTGCCAGTCATGACCATGAGTTCATCCAAACTTTGGCAAACCATATCATTGTTTTGTCTAAGAATGGCGTCATTGATCGTATCGATGAAACCTATGATGAATTCCTAGAAAATGCAGAAGTACAAGCAAAAGTTAAAGAACTTTGGAAAGATTAAATAAGACTTCAAAACTCAGTTGGGGTAACCAACTGAGTTTTCTATCATTCTATGAGGTAACATGAAATCATTTTTTAAAACACATTGGACCTATTTTGTTTCTTTCATAATTCCTTTAGTAATTATGACTGGAGTATACCTAACTCAAGGTATCTACTGGAATAGCAATACATCTCCACTATTAGGAGACGGTTTTCATCAATACGTTATTTTTGATGTAGCTTTACGAAATATTTTACATGGAAATGGCAGTTTGTTTTACACCTTTACAAGTGGCCTCGGACTGAATTTCTATGCTCTATCTAGTTATTACTTGGGTAGCTTTCTCTCACCTCTAGTTTACTTTTTTAATCTGTCGAATATGCCAGATGCTGTTTATCTGACCACTCTATTAAAATTTGGATTGATTGGTCTGTCAACCTTCTTTAGTTTGAATAGATTATTTAAAGATATCCCAAAATTTTTAAAACTTGCCTTATCTACTTCCTATGCTTTAATGAGCTTCACTGTCAGTCAGTTAGAGATAAAAACCTGGCTAGATGTTTTTATCTTGATTCCTTTAATTATAACTGGTTTACACCTGCTTATAACACAAAAGAAGCGCCTACTATACTTTACAAGTTTGTCAATCTTATTTATTCAAAATTATTATTTTGGGTATATGACAGCATTGTTTCTTATTTTCTGGTATCTTTGCCAAATTTCTTGGGACTTTAAAACTCGAAAATCATCTTTTTTTGATTTTGTAGTTACCTCCTTTTTAGCAGGAATGGCTAGTTTGATTATGACTCTTCCTACACTGTTTGATTTACAAACTCATGGGGAGAAGTTAACTGCCATCACAAAATTGAAAACAGATAGTAGTTGGTATCTGGATATTTTCGCAAAACAATTCATTGGATCTTTTGATACAACTAAATATGGATCTATACCAATGATTTTTGTTGGATTGCTTCCCTTTATTTTAACCATTCTATTTTTTACAATAAAATCCATAAGGTTTCACGTGAAACTTATCTATGCAATTTTCTTTACTTTTTTAATAACAAGCTTTTACATAGAAGCACTTGATTTATTTTGGCAAGGGATGCATACCCCAAATATGTTTTTGCATCGCTATGCTTGGATTTTTTCCACTCTGTTAATTTATACTGCAGCAGAAGTCTTAAATCGTCTGAAAGAACTGAAGCTCTGGAATCTATTTGTCTCACTTTTTCTTGTGCTAACAGGATTTTTGGCTACTGTGTATTTTAAATCACACTATTCTTTTCTAACAGATTTGAATATCCTACTCACTCTTGAATTTCTACTGGTTTATGCTCTTTTACTTCTTGCAGTCATTAAAAAATTTATCTCTGTAAATCTATTTGCAATTCTTTTGTCTTTATTTATAACAGTTGAGATAAGCTTAAATGCTTCATCTCAAATGGAAGGAATAGCTAAAGAATGGGCCTTTGCTTCTCGTAGCGCCTATAATAGAGATATCACCGCTATGGAATCCATTCTAAACCAAATTGACGATCCATTTACACGTACTGAGAAACTGCAAATTCAGACTGGAAATGACAGTATGAAATTTAAATACAATGGAATCTCTCAATTTTCATCTGTACGAAATCGTTCAGCTAGCACTAGTTTGGATAAACTGGGATTCAAATCCTCTGGAACCAACCTCAATCTCCGTTATGCAAATAACAGTATTTTAGCAGACAGTTTATTTGGAATCCAGTACAATATTTCTGAAACTTCACTTGATAAATATGGATTTCAAGAGATTTATCAAAAGGATTATTTAACCTTATATAAAAATCAACTCTCTTTACCAATTGCTTTTGCCACTCAATCTATTTACAAAGATGTAAACTTTAACAATCACACTCTAGATAATCAGGCCTTATTTATAAACCAGCTTGCTAATCTCAACTTAGATTACTTCTCCCAAATAGCATATGATAAAACAGATACTTCAGATGGTTTAACGAGCATCACAGGTTCCGCTAATGAAGATGCAAAGATTGATTATCAAATTGAGGTTCCTCAAAATAGCCAAGTCTATCTCTCTTTTTCAAATCTTCATTTTACAAACGATAAGCAAAAGAAAGTTGACATCCTTGTCAACGGTGAAAAAAAGACTTTTACAACTGACAATGCTTTTAATTTCTTTAATTTAGGTTATACTGAAGAACAAAAAACTTTCAATATCAGTGTTAGTTTCCCTGGAAATTCTCAGGTGTCATTTGAATCTCCAACCTTCTATCGTTTAGATACTCAGGCTCTTACTGAGGCAATCCAAAAGATTAAAGAACAACCTGTAGAAGTATCCACCTCTAAAAATAAAGTCTTTGCTACATATGAAGTAAAACAAGATACCTCTATTTTCTTCACTATTCCTTATGACAAAGGTTGGTCTGCATACCAGGATGGGAAAAAACTTGAAATCAAGCAGGCTCAAACTGGTTTTATGAAAGTTGATGTTCCAAAAGGAAAAGGCACCATTACACTTTCCTTTATTCCCAATGGTTTTGTTATTGGAGTAGTCTCCTCAGTAACTGCCCTTCTTCTTTTTGGGATCTATAATCACAGACGAAATTTATCTAAGACATAAAAAGATTGACCAATTCCTTGGTCAATCTTTTTAATTTTCTTCCATTTTCTTAGGTTGATAAGCTAGCATACCTAAAGCAGTAAAGAAAGCTAGTGTTATAATAAGGAAAATCACTTGGTGATGAATATTTCCTGTCATAGAGATTGTTTGTCGTAAACCTGATACAGAGTAACTCATTGGTAACCAAGGATTGACACCCTTAAAGAAATCATTTGTCAAAGCAAGTGGATAGGTCCCTGCACTTGATGCTAACTGTAATAAAAGTAAAATAAGAGAGAAGAAAGCTCCTATACGGCTATTCCAAGTTGTTAAAGCTGTCACCATAGACATGAAAGCTAAACTTGTGATGATAATTAGAATCAAGGTCCTCATCTCATGGTTCGCAGTCAATCCAATAAGATGGACACCTCCATAAACTAAAATACCTGCTAAGACAGCTATAATCCCATTTATTTCAGAGCGAGACTTCAACCAAGCCCAACGACTCTCTGGATGACGTCCAGAAGGTAACTTAGCAAAAATCATATTGGTAGATATAGCAGCAACAAAAAGAGCAACTGATATCATATAAGGAGCCATGGCAATCCCATTTACAGGAACTTGGTCGTTATCTGTTTTTGAAAGAACTAGAGGTTCAGATAATGTTTCTGCATTTTTAGATTCTGTTGAAGCTGATTTAAGTTGATTGTTAGCATTGCCTAATCCTTGTCCTAATGAATCAACTCCTGTCTGTAAATCTTCAAGACCAGAGGTTAAGCTTGTCCCACCTTCTGCTAGTTTTCCAGCACCATCTGCAATCTTCATAGCACCACTTCCTAGTTGAGATGCTGCAGAAAGTAACTGTGTTGATTTATCTGTTAATTGATCAGAGCCAAATTGTAATTTAGTAAGACCTGCTATTAACTCTGGACTCTTATTATTCAATTGAGCAGAACCAGATGACAAACTTTCTATACCTGATACTAATTCTGGAGCTTTTCCAGCTAACGCATCTACTCCAGCTGTCAAGGTTGATGTGTTTTCTGTCAACTTACTTGATCCAGAAACTAATTGATCTAGACTAGTTGTTAAACTTGCATTCTTTTCACTTAGTTTATTGACACCTATAGAAATAGTATCCAGTCCTTTAGTGTAGTTTACAACTCCTTTTTCAATTGACTGACTTCCAGGAACTAACTGATTGTTGACAGTGGTTTGCAATGTTGTAAATCCATTTGACAAGGTTGTCAATGAGCTAGATGCTGCAGGTAAGAGTTGATTTGCTTTCGTCTGCACATCAGATAGATTAGTTACTTGTTGTTCTGAATTCTCTATACTTTCTTTCAATCCTCCTACTGTCGTTAAAATTGTTTTTGCTGACTCAATAGTAGAATTAGAATTTTTAGAAATAGCTTCTGTCAGTTCTTTCTTTTGTTCCTCTGTAAGAGATTGATAAGTAGCTGTTGATTGAAGGTTCGCAAGAGTTTTTTCTTGTTCTGTCTGACTTTTAGTCACAATATCCTGAGCAAGATTTGTTAGATTTGGCAAAGCTTCTGACAATGTACTTTTCAGTTGAGTATTATCTGAGATTGTAAGAGCTTGTAGTGTTTTATTTAGTTCTCCTAAACTAGTTGCCAATTGAGCTATTTCTTCATTCTGTTGAGATGAGGACTCTAATTGACTTGAAATTTCTTTAATACCAGTATTTAACTGCTCCATTCCATCTCTTAGTGTATCTGATTGATCAGATAACTGACTCGTTCCGTTAGAAAGTTTTGCTACACTATTTATATAAGCATTTACACCAACTGAAAATTGATTGAGACCTGTATCCAGTTGTGAAACGCCACCTGTATAGGACTTTATACCTGTATTCAGCTGATTTACACCTGCCACCAATTCAGGAGTTTTTGAGGCCAATTGACCAAGTCCAGTGTTAACCTGTGAAACTGCATTTGTATAACTTTGTAAACCACTATTAAAAGTTTCTAAACCAAGATGTAATTGCTCTATGGCAGATACATAGGCAGACAATCCTTTTGTAAATTGATTAGCTCCATTTGAAAAAGTTACACTTGAGTTAGCTAGAGTATTGAGATTTGTCGTCAATGTTTGACTTCCTGTCACCAACTGATCGGCTCCATTAGTCAATTGTTCACTTCCATCAGCTGCCTTATTTATCCCAGACTTTAAGTCATTCATTTTTTGAAATAAAGCCTTAGTGTACGTTTCAGTAACATTAGTAGAGACGGTTTGTTTTAATTGTGTCATAGCAGAATCACTCATCTTGCTAGCAATAAAACTATGTCCACTTGAAGTCTGATAATCAATCTGCATCTGTTCAGGATGATTCGTTAGAATTGAGGTAGCTTTTTCAGATAAGTCACTTGGTAAAGTCACTACCATGTAGTAGTCACCATCTTCTAGCCCTTTTTCCCCTTCCTCTTCATTAACAAAGTGAAAATCTAAAGCCTTATTTTCTTTTAAATTAGACACCATGTCATCACCTATTGTCATCGTCTGTCCATTATAGGAAGCTTCCTTATCTTTATTGACAACTGCCACAGGTAACTCGGATAATTGACCATAAGGATTCCACATGGATGATAAAAATATAATGTTGTATAGAGCTGGAATGAGAGAAATCCCTATCATTACAATGATAAAGGTCGGTTTTTTAAATATTGCTTTCCATTCTTTAAACATGTTTCCTCCTTTTTTAAACACATTGTCTAAAATTTTGATATAATAGATTATACATCAAAAAATCCAAATTACAAGGTAAAAAATATTTTTTTAGACATATAGTCTATTTTTGTATACAGGGAGGAATTATGAAAGAAAGCAACAAACGTTTAAAAACAAAACAAATTATCGAAAATGCCATGGTTCAATTATTGATGGACCAACCCTTTGATCAAATTTCTACTGTCAAGTTAGCAGAAAAAGCCGGAATCAGTCGTTCCAGCTTTTACACTCACTACAAGGATAAGTATGATATGATTGAGCATTACCAAAGTAAGCTCTTTCATACCTTTGAGTATATTTTTCAAAAACATGCTCATCACAAAAAAGATGCTATTTTAGAAGTATTTGAATATTTAGAGTCTGAGCCACTCTTGGCTGCACTCTTATCTGAAAATGGTACCAAAGAAATTCAAAATTTCTTGAGAAATAAACTGCATATTATGCTTAGCACTGATCTTCAGAAACGTTTTATGCAGCTACAACTAAATCCAATTGAACTCGAATATAGTAGCATTTATCTAACAAATGCCCTATTTGGTGTTTGCCAGACTTGGATTGCCCATGGAAAAAAAGAAAGCCCGCAAGAAATGACAGACTTCCTTATGAAAATGTTAGGTGATACAAACTAAGAATAAAAAGAACACCGGGTGGTGTTCTTTTTATCTGACTCCGCCAGTAGGACTCGAACCTACGACATCATGATTAACAGTCATGCGCTACTACCAACTGAGCTATGGCGGATAAAATAGTCCGTACGGGATTCGAACCCGTGTTACCGCCGTGAAAAGGCGGTGTCTTAACCCCTTGACCAACGGACCATCTATCTGTAGCAGATATAACCATTATATCAATTTCTTACTAATTGTCAATCACTTTTTAGATTTTTTCTCCAGAATATCTCTCAGTTTGCGGACTTTCAAACGGGTAATGGGACAACGATGATCTTCATAAAAGACAACTTCTAAATTCTTTCGATCAATTTCTCTAACATTTCCAATATTGATTAGGAAAGATTTATGAGGAGAATAAAATCGCTGGGTATGTTTGTCCTTTTCCTGAATATCTGTCATGGTTCCATAGAACTCTTTGGCAAAATTCTTACCAATAATTCGCAGTTTATGAGAAACACCTGTAGTTTCGATATACAAAATATCATGGTAAGGGATTTTCAAATCATTTCCCTTATAGTTATAATCAAAATAGTCTACAACATCTTCGTTTTCAAGCAGCATGCTCTTAGTGTAAAAAATACTCTGCTCGATACGTTTTTTAAACAATTCATCATTGATGTCTTTGTCTACAAAATCTAGAGCTGATACCTGGTATTTGTAAGTTAAGGTAGCAAATTCAGATCGACTGGTAATAAAGACAATAATAGCATAAGGATTGTGATGGCGGATAAACTGTGCCACTTCAAATCCCTTTTTCTCAATCCCGTGAATATCGATATCTAAGAAATAAAGCTGATTTACTTCATCATTTTCGATATATTCCTTAAACTCACGAACTTTTCCTGTTGTCTTGTAAGAAATAGGAATATTTGATTCCTCAGAGATTTCATTCAATATTCTCTCTAGTCTCACTTGATGCTCAATAACATCTTCTAAAATTAATACTTTCATTCGAATTCCCTCTTAAATCTAATAATTTGTCTAAATGTGTTGTCTTCCATCTCTGTTTCTAAAATAATGTTGTCATACTTATCTAAAATCTCTTTAACATTATTAAGTCCTAGACCTCTATTTTTTCCCTTAGTAGAGAATCCTAAAGCAAATAAGTCCTCTGAAGGCGTCATAGTGATTTTACATGAATTCTGGATGACTATAACTGTTTCAAAATCCATTTTAATAACTGCAACTTCCATTTGTTTCAAGTAACTATCCGTAGCACCTTCAACAGCATTGTTTAAGAGAATACTCATGATGCGAACAAGATCAAGTAAATCCATTGACAATCTAGTAATGATATCTTTTACTTCCAATGTAAACTCTACATCATTATTTCGTGCATATACAATTGATTGAGCAATCACACTTCGTAAAGCTGAGTCCTCTATACTGTTTAGATCAAAGTAAGTATACTTTTCTGACCTCAATTTTTGATTTGCTTTTACTAAGACTTCCTTGTAAATTCTGTCAATTTCTTGTAAATCTCCACTGTCAATTGCCATTTGCATGCTGACAAGCATCCCAGCATAGTCATGACGAAAACCTCGAATTTCATTATACAACTCTACAATTTCATCAGTATAAGTCTGTAAATGCTTTTGTTCAAATTTCTTTTGTTTTAGAGCAATCTCTTTTTCAACTTGAACTTTATGAGAGTTCATTGCAAAGAAGCACAATAACATACATATAAAAATAATTGCTGCTAAAATACTCCCAAAGCTATTTAAATGAGGAAAAGTACTAACAATATCTGAAATAAACAGTACAATATGTAAAGTGAAGAAAGCAACTATAACTTTTTTTAAAAAAGGATAGAGATAATCTTTGTCAAAATATTTAAGTTCTAGATTAAAATAGGTAATAATTTTGTCTATTACAAGATAGGAAATTAAATTAATTATGAAAAAGAATAATCTTTCATGTTGTTCTACAAGTAAGTCACCTGTAATAGATGATATAGTAACGGAAAAAAAAGTATGAGCACTTTGATACAATAGTGAAAATATTAAACTTAAAAATATATTTTTTGAGGAATCATACTTTTTAATAAATTTAAAATAGCAATAGAATAGAATTGGATAAAAATTCTTTAAAGTATAATGTAAAATCAGTATTAATTTATCAGAATCTATAAAAGAGAATATAAAAGCATAAATTAATTGAAATATAAAGAATATAAAACCAAAAATATATCTTTCTTTTTTAGAAATTTCACAAATTCGACTATAAATTTTACTGATTATAACACAAGTTAAGAATGCATCTAATATTCCTACCATAATATCCATTTTCTACTCCTTTATTTTCTCCTAAAAATAGGAATTTGCTTGAAAAGATCCATTAATCCTCTTTTATCTCCACCCCGAATCTCCTGCAATTCTGCCTCTGTTACTTCTTTAAATTGTTCCAATTTAACTGTGTTTTTCATAATAAAATCTCCTGTATTGTTTTTCTTGTAAATTAACTTACAAATTTATTATACAAAATGAAGATTATTTAAGAAAAATTTCTTCTCAATTGCACTGTTTTGTACCTGAAATGCACTTTTTAAGAAAAAAGCTGGGAGTAATCCCAGCTTTTTCTTAATGTACTGATCCCAGCAGGATTCGAACCTGCGACCGTTCGCTTAGAAGGCGAATGCTCTATCCAGCTGAGCTATGAGACCTAACATGACCATTCTATCAAAAAATAAGAGGTAAGTCAATCTTCTATTTATGATAAGGGGATCCCTGCTGAATGGTAAAAGCACGATAAATTTGTTCAACAAGAACTAATCTCATTAACTGATGTGGCAAGGTCAAACGTCCAAAACTAACAGAAAGATTCGCTCGATACTTCACAGCAGGGGATAGTCCCAGACTTCCACCAATAATAAATGTAAGGGTAGAAAATCCCTTTATAGAAGCCTGTTCCAGCTGTCTACTGAATTCTTCTGAAGAGAGAGTTTTTCCTTCAATTGCCAACACAACAACAAAATCTCTTTCTCCAACTTTAGAAAGAATTCGATTTCCCTCTATTTCTAATATTTTGTGATTTTCTGACTTACTTGCCTTATCTGGAGTTTTTTCATCAGCTAACTCAATGATTTCTACAGTGGCAAAACGAGATATACGTTTAGTATATTCAGCAATGCCATCTTTAAGGTATTTTTCCTTCAGTTTTCCAACTGTTACAATTTTTATTTTCATTCTTCTATTCTATCATATCCACACTTTATTTCACATCTTATTCACAAAGAATCATCTAGAAAAACTAGCAAATTCACAGAAAAAAGCGAGTTATCCACAACTTGTGTAAAACTTCTACATTTAAGCTTGAATTAAGTTAATAGATTTATACTTTAACCAAATAAAAAACAAACGGAGGCGTTTATGAAACACTTACAAACATTTTACAAAAAAGGAGTTACCTTTCTTATCATCATTCTGATAGGATTTTTGAGTGGTGCTCTGGGAAGTTTTGTGACACTGCAACTTTATCAGAAGCAAGGAAGTCAAGCAACAAATAACACTACAAACACTGTTACTCAGACTTCCTATAAAAATGAAAATGCAACTACTCAGGCCGTTAATAAGGTAAAAGATGCCGTTGTGTCGGTTATCACTTACTCAGCAAATCGACAAAATAGCGTTTTTGGAAATGACGAAACAGATACGGATACCGACTCTCAACAAGTAGCAAGTGAAGGTTCTGGTGTTATTTACAAAAAGAATGGGAAAGATGCCTACCTTGTGACAAATACCCACGTTATTAAAGGAGCTTCAAAAGTTGATATCCGTTTAGCAGACGGTACAAAAGTTCCTGGTGAAATTGTCGGTTCTGATACGTTCTCTGATATTGCTGTCGTAAAAATTTCTTCAGAAAAAGTCACAACCGTAGCAGAATTTGGAGATTCTAGCAAACTAAATGTTGGTGAGACTGCAATCGCAATTGGTAGTCCTCTAGGATCCGAATATGCCAATACAGTTACCCAAGGAATCATTTCAAGTCTCAATCGAAATGTCTCTCTAAAATCTCAAGATGGTCAAGCGATTTCTACAAAAGCTATTCAGACAGATACGGCCATTAACCCTGGTAACTCTGGTGGTCCACTGGTAAATATTCAAGGACAAGTCATCGGTATTACATCAAGTAAAATTGCAAGTAATGGTGGAACCTCTGTCGAAGGTCTTGGTTTTGCAATCCCATCAAATGATGCTCAAAATATTATTAAACAGCTTGAAAGTGATGGTAAAGTGACTCGCCCTGCTCTTGGAATTCAAATGGTTAATTTAACTAATATCGGAGCTAGTGATCTTAGAAAACTCAATATTCCAAGTAGCGTAACTTCTGGTGTAGTGGTAAAATCTGTTCAAAGTAATATGCCTGCATCTGGTCACCTTGAAAAATACGACGTTATTACCAAAGTTGACGACAAGGAGATTTCTTCGTCAACAGATTTACAGAGTGCTCTTTACAACCATTCTATCGGAGACACCATTAAAATCACCTACTATCGAAATGGGAAAGAGGATACTACGACTGTTAAACTAGATAAAAGTACAAGTGATTTAGAATCTTAATTGACATCAGTGTAAAGAAAACTTTACATATAATAAAAGATATGTTAGTGTAGAATCATGGAAAAATTTGAAATGATTTCTATCTCGGAAATACAAAAAAATCCCTATCAACCTCGAAAAGAATTTAATGCAGATAAACTAAGGGAATTGGCTGAGTCAATCAAAGAAAATGGGGTCATCCAACCCATCATCGTTCGTCAATCTCCTGTAATTGGTTATGAAATCCTTGCAGGAGAAAGACGATATCGGGCTTCTCTCTTAGCTGGTCTCACTTCTATTCCAGCCGTTGTGAAGCACCTCTCAGATCAGGAAATGATGATTCAGTCTATCATTGAGAATTTACAGAGAGAAAACTTGAATCCAGTTGAAGAGGCACGCGCCTATGACTCTTTAGTTGAAAAAGGATATACCCATACCGAAATAGCAGATAAAATGGGAAAATCTCGTCCTTATATCACTAATTTTATTCGTTTGCTTTCCCTACCAGAGCATATCTTATCTGAAGTAGAAAATGGAAAAATTTCTCAAGCTCATGCACGCTCACTAGTTGGTTTGGATAAAGAGCGACAGGAATATTTCTTTCAACTAATCAAAAATGAAGACATCTCTGTGAGAAAGTTAGAAACACTGCTGACAGAGAAAAAACAAAAGAAGCAGAAAAAAAGTGATTCTTTCATTAAAGATGAGGAAGATAAATTACAAAAACTACTTGGATTAAATGTAGAAATTAAACTTTCTAAAAAAGATACTGGAAAGATTGTCATCTCTTTTTCAAATCAAGAAGAATATGACAGAATTATCAACAGCCTGAAATAAGGCTGTTCTTTTATTTTTTCAACCCACAAATTTATCCACTATTTTTTATAGCAAAAAACCAAGGAATTCAAAGAATTCCTCACTTATCCCCAACCTGTGGGTAAAAAACATAAACATTGTGGATTCTTTTCCACAGATTGTGGAAAAATGCTAGCATCTATGGTAAAATAAGTCTAACAGTAAACCTTTTTACATCAAATATAGCAAAGGAGGGGATAATCG